>NZ_JBSEYI010000003.1:0-158986 GCF_053627715.1 Aerococcus sp. 150760013-2 | reverse complement strand
TTCGTAGTCCTTGTTGCTACAACATAATAATCTTCTTGCCTAAGGGCAAAAAAAAGCCATACACATAATCGTGTATAGCTTTTCTCTTTGAAGCTCATTTACATATTAATAAATACTAAATAACGTATTCGCGATATTTGAAATTATTTACCAACACTATTTATTATAGAACCTTTATTTGTCATAATTACTTAATGAAGCACATTGATTATTCAGTAGAGATGGTGCTACCACCTGTAACTTTAATAATTTCTCCACTGATATAAGAAGAATCATTTGAAGCAAGAAAAACATAAGTCGGCGCAAGTTCAGCAGGCTGACCGGAACGTTCTAGTTGAGTATCTTGCCCAAAACTTTCGAGTCCACCTTCTAGTTGTCCACCATCTAATTGTAAAGGTGTCCATACTGGACCAGGTGCTACACCATTGACCCGAATGCCTTTTGGTGCAAAGTATCCAGATAAGAGGGCGGTGAAAGTTGATATTGCCCCATTAGTTACGGCGTAATCGAAGAAAGAAACTGAAGGATTAAATGAATTCACGGAAGAAGTTGTAACAATTGTACTTCCAGGCGCTAAGTATTTTTCAGCTTCTTTCACTGATTCATACATACTTATAATATTTACTTGGAAGGTGTCTCTCACTTGTTGCATTGGTAGATCTTCAAGCTTTTCATGAGCAATTTGCTGCGCTGCATTTAAAACTAAAATATCTAGTGCACCAAAGGCCTTAACTGTTTCTGACACAATTTTAGCGCCATTTCCCTCTTCCTTAAAATCGTAAGGTAATAAGAGTGCTTTACGACCTTCTTTTTCAATCAACTCTTTTACTTCCTCAGCGTCTGATTCTTCGCCTGGTAAGAAATGGATAGCCACATTGGCACCTTCTCTTGCGAAAGCGATAGCTACCGCTCGACCAATACCAGAATCTCCTCCTGTAATTAGCGCATTACGACCGGTTAGTTTTCCTGAACCTTTATAAGTGTCTTCACCACAGTCAGGTACGGGGTTCATTTTATTTTGCAGAGCCGGTCCCTCTTGGTCTTGCTTGGGGAATCCATCTTTATGATATAGTTCCTTTGGATTTTTTAAGTTAGACATATAAAATTCCTCCTATTCAATCTATTCAATATTAGTTATATTATTCACTATAACAACGCTCTATTAGATTTGCAAATATTTACCATTATCTTAAAAAGCGTTGTGCGATACCCTCTATTAATCTCCGATATGCATACGAAAGTTTTGTAAAAGGAAGATATAATAAATAAGAAACACAGGATATAGTATAAGTATGAATAAGTCAATGAATCATTGAAAGGCAAAATGAGTGAAAGTTGCATACACTAACTAAAGGAAGAATTGGAGTAATAAGGTATTTATAAACAAATAGCCTATGACAGACTTGGAGTCGGTATCATAGGCTATTTGTTTATTTTAAAGTAACTCGGTGGCTATTTATTTAAGAGGCTTGCAGCAGCACTATCTAGGTAAACAGTCACATTAGGATGTTCTTGTAACAGACTTGCAGGTACATCTTCAGACACAGGCCCTTCAACCATATCCTTAACCGCTTGAGCTTTAGATTCACCAAAAGCGAGTAGTAGTATACGTTTGGACTGCATGATAGATGCTAAGCCCATGGAGAAAGCTTTGGTTGGTACATCTTCTACAGAATCGAAGAAACGAGCATTTGCTTGAATAGTACTTTCTGCTAAGTCTACTAATTGCGTTTTCGTATGGCGAGAAGAACCTGGCTCGTTGAAACCGATATGCGCATTTTGTCCAATACCTAGAATTTGTAAGTCAATTGGATGCTCATCTAATAGTGCATTGTAGCGAGTAATTTCTGCCTCAACATCTGTTGCTAAACCGTTAGGGATGAACGTTTCTTTGAAAGGTTTCTTACTGAAAAGGTGCTTGTCCATAAAAGTTGCGTAGCTTTCTGGGTGGTTAGCCGGCAAGCCAAAATATTCATCTAGGTTTAAAGCAGTTGCATTACTAAAGTCTAAGTCAGAAGATGTTAAATATTCATATAAATCTTCTGGTGTTGAACCCGTTGCTAAACCAAAAGTTGTTGCACCGCTGGCTAATGCCTGGTCAAATTCATGGAAAACCTCTTTAGATGCTTCTTTTGCGGTATCAAAAATCTTGATATCCATAAATAATCCTCCTAAAATGTGAATTTTTGATCAAAATCTGAACTTTACTGTCAGTCTATCATAGAAAGGTAGAAAGAGGAACAAAGAAAAAGTGTCATGCTTAAGTGTGCCAAACTTACATGCTGAAATCATTGTAACCGCTTCCGATTACGAATAAGATTATAGATGAATTAAACAAAGGAGGAGAACGCTTATGTCGGAGAAAACAAAAGATTCAGGTTTAAAGGCATCAGTTCAAAAATTAGGTTCTTATTTATCTAGTATGGTTATGCCCAATATCGGGTCATTTATTGCTTGGGGGATTATTACAGCACTATTCATTCCAGATGGGTGGATGCCAAATGAAGCACTAGCAAACTTAGTAGGTCCAATGCGTGACTACCTACTACCAATTTTAATCGGTTATACCGGTGGTTCCATGGTTTATGGTCAACGTGGGGCTGTAACTGGTGCCATCGCCACAATGGGTGCGGTTGTAGGGGCCTCAGAAATTGTAACAGGTCAAGCAACAGTGCCAATGTTTATTGGGGCAATGGTTTTAGGTCCTTTAGGTGGTTGGGCCATCAAGAAATTTGATGAGAAATTCCAAGATAAAATCCCGTCAGGTTTTGAAATGTTGGTTAACAACTTCTCAATCGGGATTATCGGTTTCTTATTAGTATTAGTTGGTTTCTATGCAGTTGGGCCATTCGTTTCAGGAATGACAACCATCTTTGCAACAGGTGTAGACTGGATTATTCAAAGACGATTACTACCATTGGCTAATGTATTTATCGAGCCAGCCAAGATTCTATTCCTTAATAACGCATTGAACCATGGTATTTTAACGCCATTAGGGTCACAACAAGTAGCAGAAACAGGTCGTTCAATTCTTTACCTATTAGAAGCCAACCCAGGTCCTGGTCTAGGTATTCTATTAGCCTTTACCGTATTTGGAAAAGGGTCAGCAAGATCATCAGCACCGGGTGCGATTATTATCCACTTCCTAGGTGGTATTCATGAAATCTACTTCCCATATGTGATGATGAAACCTTTATTATTCCTAGCCGTTATTGCTGGTGGGGTATCAGGTACATTAACTTTCCAACTATTAAACGCAGCCTTAACTGGTCCAGCATCACCAGGGTCAATCATTGCCATCCTTGGTATGACAGCACCAGGTGCATACATCGGTGTTATCGGTGGGGTATTAGTTGCAACACTTGTTTCATTCTTGGTAGCGGCACCAATTATTAAAATGGACCGTGAACAAGACCAAGCCAACTTTGAAGAAAGCCAAGCGGCGGCTAAAGCAGCCAAAGCAGATTCAAAAGGTCAATCAACTAAACATACAAATGTTGGTTCAGCATCAGTAGAAGGTGAAATTCCAGCGACAGAAGATATCAACAGCATTATTTTTGCATGTGACGCGGGTATGGGATCAAGTGCCATGGGAGCTTCTCTATTACGTAAGAAAGCGAAAAAATTAGGTTACGACATGTCGATTACCAACACAGCCATTTCTAAATTGAAAAATCAAGCGGGTGTCTTAGTTATCACGCAAGAAGAATTAACGGACCGTGCTAAACGACAAGCGCCTCTAGCTTCTCACGTATCAGTTGGAAACTTCTTAGACGGTGATCGTTATGATGAAATTTTAGGTAAAATGCAGGCAGCATCTGAAGAAGAGGCTAGTCCAGCAGCACAGGAAAGTCCAGCAGCCACTACAAGAGGTGATGTTCATGCAGATATACGGTTAATTCAAGTACCTTTCCATGAAGATAAACCGTCTGCTTCAGTCATGGCAGCATCTAACTTACGAAATGAATTGAAAAAAGCGGGCTCAGACCTTGTTGCTGAAGCAGTACCTTTTGCACAATTACAAAATAACTCGCAAACCTTGATTATCGTTGATGCAGACACGGTTCACCCTGCTAAAGAAGTGGCTCCGGAAGCACAATTTGAAGAAGTTTCGAAATTATATGAGCAAAACCAGTACAACAAGCTGTTAGATAAGGTAAATTAGTCATATCGAAACATGTAGAGTTTGACTAAGGAGCGATGGAAGTGTATTTTACAGAGCGAGAAAAGAGTATCTTGAATTTATTGCTGGCCTATCCAAAAGGTGTGACCCAGAAAGACATTCAAGATGAACTCGATATAAGCAAACGCACAGTGTATCGTGAAATTAGCCATATTGAAGAGTCGCTCAGACAGCTGAATTTGCGGTTAGACAAGCCAAGAAATGAAGGGTATTACTTAATTGGTAGTGATGAGGATAAGGCGGCGTTGAGGGACCAACTCAATGCCCATCCTTATGGTGATTTATCTAAGGCCCAACGACAAAATGCCATTGCCTTAATGGTCTTGTCGGGTCAAGGGATTAGCACAGTTGAAGCCATGGCCTATGATTTTTCCGTCAGTGTACGGACGCTCAATACGGATATGGCTAGTGTAAAAGCCAGTTTGAGTGAATATGATATTCAAATTGAAAGCTCTAGTCATTCTAACATGAAGGTAAAGGGTGAAGAGACGGTTATCCGCCAATTAATTGTCAATTTGTTGGATTACAATATCAAGGAAATTGATTTCTTTCTCTATTTCAACCAAATGACTGAACAAGGACAAATGCCCCATTTAGAGGATGCCTTTTTTATCCAGTTGATCCCGAGTGAGATATATGAAATTGCCCACCAGATATTTAAGTCGAACTTGATTCACCAAAAGTTGTCCAACTTACCAGATAACCAATTGAAGATGATTATTCTGAGTTTTGTGGTAAATATTTTCCGTATCCAACAAGGGCACAGTATTCATAGTGAAATCCTAGCTAAAGATCAGTCGAGTCATTTCATCCGCTTGTCTCATCAAATGTATGAGATTATTGCCAAGGAAATGAAGCTGGCCATTGATTTCAATGAACGCCATATGTTTGCGCGTCAGTTGGAAGGGATGAATTTCAACCGACCACAAAATATCTTCTCCAACAACTTTGATACGGAATTGTCCTATCGAGTGGCGGAGTTAACTAGGAAAATTTCGGCCAAAACAGGTTACGATTTTAGACAGGACAACCGCTTGTTTGAAGACTTATTGACCCATTTAAATGCGGCCTTAAAACGTTTAGACCAAGCGATTACCAGTGATGATATTATCTTAGATAAAATGATTGCGGGCTATCCTAATTTACATGAAGCAGTGGACCTATCGTTGAAAGAGGTCTTTCCGGATGTTACCTTTACTAAGGAAGAGATGGCTTATATTATTATCCATTATGCCTCGTCTATTGAGCGCCAGCCGATCTCCCGCAACTTGAAGATTGTCATCCTAAGTGCTGGCGGGTTTGGTACCAGCAAAATCTTGGAGAGCCGTTTTTCCAATAAGATTCCAGAAGTGAAGCATTTGGATATTGTGAAGGTTTCGCAGATGTCCAAGGTCGATTATGACCAGTATGATTTGATTTTATCGACTAGTTTCCTGGCAGGCTTTAATTATCCATATCAGGTGATTTCGCCCTTACTTTTGGATGATGAGATTATGGCGATTCGCCAAGAAATTAAACACTTATCGCAGTCAAAAGAGCGTACTCAGGCGATTCAACAGGCAAATGGGTCAGCGGACATGCAGTTTGAACGACTTTATCAATTGGTCAACACGGCCAATAAGATTCTCGAGAAATTTGATATTCACCAAGTTCAATCTAAGGAAACAGTTGAAGCTAGTTTGTTAGAAATCATCCACGGATTATCTGACCAAGTGGTGGAGGATCCTGACCAAGTGACGAAACGAGTGATTGAGCGCTATCTGGAAGCGCCCATTGGGATTCCGCATTCAAACATTGCCTTATTCCACTCGACCAACCCACAAGTCAAGGAAGCCTTTTTCTCCATATATGAATTAGACCGACCGTTTGAAATATTGGGCATGGACCGGACGACAATTAAATTGAAACGAATCTTGTTATTACTAGCCCCAGAACCATTATCTAGGGAAAATGAACTGTTGCTGGGTAAGATATCCTCTTCCATTATTGACAATGATTTGAATACGGAAATCTATAAAAGTGGGACAAAGGCCATCGTATTACAACTATTGAGTGCATTGTTTGTAGAAGAAACCACCACATTTGAATAACAAAAGGGCGCGAGAGCCCATAACTTTAAGTTACAAGTGAGATTAAAAAGGGTGCGAACTCAATATTGGGTGAGCGCAAGGAAACCGAGTCTGGACTTTACAGTTCAGCTCAAGCAAAAAAAGGATGTGATTGAATGGAATTGAAAAAAGAGTTAATACAGTTGAATAATACATTTACAACAAAAAAGGAAGCCATTCGCGCTGCCGGCCAATTATTGGTACAAGATGGTGCGGTAGATGCTGATTATGTAGAGGGTATGATTGAGCGTGAAAGTATTGTGTCTACATACATGGGCAACTTTGTCGCTATCCCACATGGTACAGACGATAGTAAAAAACACGTCAACCATACGGCAATTTCTTTTGTGCAAGTGCCACAGGGCGTTAACTTCTCTGATAATAATAAAGAAGAGAAATTAGCTATGGCTATTTTTGGAATTGCTGGCGTTGGTGATGATCACTTAGATTTATTGTCTAAAATTGCAGTCTACTGTTCAGATGTGGCCAACGTTGTCCGTCTAGGAGATGCAAAAACGGCTGAAGAAGTTATTGATATGTTGAAGGAGGTTGAAGCGTAAATGAAAGCTGTACATTTTGGTGCTGGCAATATTGGTCGTGGATTTATAGGTGAAATCTTACATAAGAATGGTTTCGACATCACTTTTGTAGATATTAATGAAACATTAATCGATGCCTTAAACGCTCGTGATAGTTACGAAATTGAATATGCTGATGATGCGCATCAACGTTTAACTATTTCTGGTTTCAGTGGATTAAACAACGGTAAAGAACCTGAAGCGGTAGCTCAAGCGGTAGCTGAAGCCGATATTGTGACAACTGCTATAGGACCTAATATCTTACCTTATATTGCTGAATTAATTGCTAATGGCATTAAATTACGTCGGGAGAATGACGATACACGTCCAATGGATATTGTTGCTTGTGAGAACATGATTGGTGGGACTGATTTCTTAAATGAGAAAGTGTCAGCTTATTTCGATGAGGCTGATCGTATCTACGTTGACCAATATATTGGTTTCCCTAATGCAGCAGTTGACCGTATTGTTCCTATGCAAAGTCATGAAGATCCTCTGTTTGTATCTGTTGAACCTTTCAGTGAATGGGTAATTGACCAAACAAATGTAAAAGGTACTCAAATCCAACTTGAGGGTGTATTGTATGTAGAAGATTTACTTCCTTATATTGAACGCAAATTATTCTCTGTGAATACTGGTCATGCCACAACAGCCTATACTGGTAAGCACTTCGGATATGAAACAATTGACCAGGCCTTAGAAGACGACAATGTCTTACAACAATTACAAGCAGTGCTAGCAGAAACTGGTGCCTTATTAGTTGAAAAATGGGGATTTGACCAAGAAGCACACGCAGCTTATGCCAACAAAATCGTAGGCCGTTTCCAAAACAGCCACATTTCAGACGCTATTACACGTGTTGCCCGTACACCAATCCGTAAATTAGGTTACGACGAACGCTTTATCCGTCCAATTCGTGAGGCGAAAGAACGTGGGTTAACTTACGATGCCTTATTGTCAACTGTAGCTTATATCTTTGAATATAATGACGCTGGAGACGAGCAAAGCCAAGAATTACAAAAAATGTTAGCAGATCAACCACTTGGCCAAGTTATTCAAACGGTCACTGGACTTGAAGATACAGACTTAATTGCTGAAATTGAAGGCAAGATTCAATAGTTCATATTGAAAGATGATAAATAACAATATTGAAAAAGGGATTGCAGTTCAATCGAATTGCAGTGCCTTTTTTATCTTTTGTGATTGGAAATTTCGTTCAAAAGAAGACGGAAATCGATATGTCCGTTTTATTGATATGAAAAGGAATAAAAGGTAAAGTTGCCATAACTAGTTAGATAAAATCGATGAAAGATTTTTCAGAAAGGACGGTAGTAGATGAGTGATTTTCAACCATCAAAAGCGGTGCAATCCTTGCCAAGGCAATATTTTTCGAGTTTGACAAAGACGATTGCTGACCTCAAAAATCGCTATGATGATGTAATTGATCTAGCAGTAGGCACTCCGGACTTACCAGCACCCAATGCTTTGAAAGAGGCTCTGAAGTTAGCTATTGATAAGTCACAATATGACCGATACGGAGCTTACCGAGGGGAGGATTTTTTTAAGGAAGCGGTGGCACATTTTTATCAGTCACAGTTTGGCGTTACAGTAGATCCAAAAACTGAAGTGGCCTTATTCCATGGGTCTAAAGAAGCTATTATGAAGGTGAGTCAAGTGCTGGTGGACCAAGGAGATGGTATTTTATTACCCAACCCCACCTACCCAGACTATTTATCCGCTGTTGGTTTAACACAAGCAGAAACCATCTTTATGGACCTATTAGAAGAGAACGACTTTCTAGTGGACTTTAACCAACTAAGTCACGTAGATCTTGATAGAGCCCAGCTAATGTACCTAAATTATCCCAACAACCCAACAGGCGCCTTAGCAACGCAAATTTTTTTTGAAGAAGCAGTGGCAGTAGCCAAAAACAACAATATTTTTGTGGTTCATGATTTTGCTTATGGGCCGTATGTTTTTGATCACGAGAAGCCCATATCATATTTGGAAACGCCATGTGCTAAGGAAGTGGGACTTGAATTATTTTCTTTGTCTAAAATTTACAATATCCCAGGATGGCGGATTGGTTTTGCAGTGGGAAATGCCCAGGTAGTGGGCTATCTAAATAGCCTACAAGACCATACGACAGTCGGTATGTACGGGGCTATGCAAGAAGCGGTTGCTACTTTAATGGTAGAAGAAAATCAAGATTTTATTGATGAAATGAAAGCTACTTATCAAGCTAGACGGGACGCGGTCATTCGGGAATTTGACCAGGTGGGTATTGAAGTAGTGCCATCAAAGGGAACAATTTACCAATGGATGCAGACGCCAAGTGGTCTAGATGCCGAGACTTTTGCACATCTGCTTGCCGAAGAGGCGCATGTGGCAGTGGCGCCGGGTAATGGTTTTGGTAGTGCAGGAGAGGGGTATATCCGAATCGGCTTAATTGCTGATACAGTTATTTTGCAAGAAGCGGCTAGTAGGATTGCTCGAGTATACAAGCAATTCAATAACTAATCATTATATATGGAGGAGAATAACAGATGAAGAAACGGACTAAAGGGTTACTAACGGTATTAGGGGCGGCGACACTTGCATTAGGAGGGTGCTTTAATCAAGCAAGTGAATCAACAGCTACAAGTGAAGATGAGACGGCAACGTCGTCAGGCTTGTTAGAAGATGGCGTTCTAAAGATTGGTGTCACAGCTGGTCCCCACGAAGATATTTTTGAATTAGTAAAAGAAAGGGCAGCAGCGGATGGTTTGGATATTGAATTAGTAGTGTTCAATGATTATATTGCACCAAATACCGCCTTAGCGGATGGTGAATTAGATCTTAACTCTATCCAAACTGGCCCTTATTTAGAAACCGTGATCGCAGATACAGGCTATGAATTTACACAGGCCTTTGAAAATATCACGATTCCAATGGGGATATATTCTGAACAGTACGATACAGTAGATGAATTACAAGAAGGCGATACGATTGCAGTACCAAATACCCCTTCTCAAGAAGGTCGTGCACTTCTAGTATTAGAACGAGCTGGTGTGATTACTTTGCCTGAAGGGTTAGGCATTGCTGCTACAGTGGATGATATTGAAGAAAATCATTTGAATTTAAACTTTATTACAGGAGATCCGGCCCAATTTATCGCTCAATTACCCGATGTGGCTGCGGCAGGTATCAACTCAAATTATATTTTAGACGCCGGTTTGAGTGCAGAAGAGTTGGCCATTGCTATGGAAGATCCTGAAGATACTACATGGGTAAACTGGATTGTATCACGTACTGAGGACGCCGAAGATCCCGTTATCGCACAACTAGAAGAATATTATAAGACAGACGAAGTTAAAACCTTTATCGAAGAAACATTCAAAGGTGCAGTAGTTGCTTCTTGGTAAAAAGTACAGCCGTTTTTATTCGACATTCATTGGTTTTTAGCTTATTCTTTACATATAAGTATTGGAAGAGTTCAATATTGAAGGAGCGATAAATATGCGACAAATTGCGATCCAGTTATGTTTCAACAACCAAGCTGAAGAAGCAGTTAAATACTACACTGAAGTTTTTAGTCAAAGTGAGATTACTCGTGAAATCCACTATCCAATGGCTAAAGGTGAAGCTGTTGCTTACGATTTTACGATCGAAAATCAAGCATTTGCAGCTTTTAATGGGGATAGTGATTTTAAAATGAACCCCTCATTCTCTTTGATGATATCGTTAGATACTGCTGAAGAGGTAGATACTTTATATGCTAAATTAGCAAAAGGTGGAAAAGACTTGATGCCGTTGGATGCTTATCCGTTTAGCGACCGCTATGCTTGGGTAGAAGATCAATTTGGTTTATCATGGCAAATTATGCTGGCACCAGACGTGCCAAAAAACCATAAAATCCGTGTATCTCTATTGTTTGCCGGTCAGTATTGTGGTCAAGCAGAGCAAGCTTTAAAGGATTATGCAGCTATTTTTCAAATGGCAGCGCCAGGCCACATCAATTATTACCAAGAAGGTGAAGCTCAAGATGCGCGTGCTAAGGTGAATTATGCCGAGTTAAATGTTGGCGACCAACAATTAGTCTTTATGGACCATGGTTTTGGTAGTGATGAAGAGTTTTCTGAAGCTATTTCTTTCCAGATCATTGCTGGTGCACAATCAGAAGTAGATTATTACTGGGAAAAATTATCAGCAGATGAAAAAGCTGAACAAATGGGTTGGTTGAAAGATAGTCACGGTATTTCTTGGCAAGTAGTGCCACAAGCCTACTTACAAATCATGGAAACAGCCAATGAAGAACAAAAGAAACGAGTCCTAGATGCATTATTTAAAATGAAAAAAATGGATGTAGCCCGTTTAGAAAATGCCAAATTTGGTATCGGCTAACAAGCAATACGGAAGTGGACCTATGCCTATCGTGTCATAGGTCTTTTTGATTGTAAGGGTTTTTATTTTGGTTTAAAAATATTTCGATTATAATATATATAGAAATACAATTTAGAAAGGGGTCTTTTGATGGAATTAGGTTTATCTGGAAAGGTAGCTATTATTACAGGGGCCAGCCGTGGAATCGGATTTGAGACAGCTAAGTCATTAGCGAGCGAGGGGGCTGACGTGACAATTGTTGCCCGCCGTGAGGATCGTCTTGTCGATGCGCAAAGAGCTATTCAAGAAATCACAGGTCGAAAAGTCCACTATGTCGTTGGGGACGTAACTGTCGAAGAAGATGCTAAAAAAGTAGTTGTTGAGACAATTGATCAATTTGGTCGTATTGATATTTTAATTAATAATGCGGGTGGATCGTCTGCCCATAGTTTCGATGCAGTCGACAATGCTGAATGGCAACGAGACTTGAATATTAAAGTTTTTGGTGTAGTGAATTTTACTCGTGAAGTGTTGCCACATTTTAAGAAACAAAATTCAGGCGCTATTGTGAATTTAACCGCTATCGCCGGAAAAACACCTCCAGCTAATTCATTGCCAACGTCAACTAGCCGTGCTGCTGGTCTTGGCTTAACAAAGGAATTAAGTAAAGAATTAGGTGAGTATAATATTCGTGTGAATGCTGTCTCTATTGGTTTAGTGCGTAGTGAGCAAATCGAAAAACGTTGGCAAGACAACGCTGCTGATCAAACTTGGGAAGAATTTTCTAAAAGTCAATCAGCAAATACACCTTTAGGTCGTATTGGTGAAACGGTGGAAGCTGCCAATGCCATTACTTTCTTAGTATCTGATGCAGCTTCTTATATTTCGGGTGTGGCACTCAATATTGATGGTGGTGCGGCTTCAGTCATGTAAATATGTTTTACGGGTAACAAGCTTTGTAGAAGAGGATGTTGAAATACATGAAGAATGTATATAGTATCAATATTATCAAACAAGCGTATAATGTGGATGATGGGCGTCCACGTCATTCCTATGAAAACCAGATCCTACTCTATCATTTGGATGAAAACATCCAAAAAGAAGAATTGATTCGTTTTATTAAAGCGGATAATTTGGAAGAACCATACGAAGTTGTTGAAGGCACTTCAATCCAATGGGCGGTTGCTAAAGTTATTGATGTTTTTGAGGTTTTAGGACTTGAAGGTCAATTTGATGAAGGACAAGAGGTATATAGTAGATTTTTCCCGGATGACTATGATTTACCGGTTATTTTAGAAAAGTATTTCCCAGATTATGTGTTTGAGGATGCAAAAGAATAAACGTCTAGGTTGATTATCAGCGAGATAGATTAAAAAAAGGAAAAGGGTTAACCCTTTTCCTTTTTGCGTCCAAATAGAATTTGTAAGTCAATAGTAATACCATCTAATGCCATAGCTTCTGTCATTTGACTTTCGTTGGCATGCCACATTAACGGTGTCATTTGAATTAAATCGCGTATCTGCTCTTTATTTAATGGTCGATATTGTTGGTAGTGGCTTTGACCAAAGTCATTGAAGGCTGCTTTAAATTTAGCAATGGACGCAGAAGAGTCGTGTTTTTGTTCATCCACTGGTAGAATGATTTTCCGTAATTCTTTTAAATAGTTAGGGCCGGGTACAATTTTTAGGGCCCAACCTTGTTCTGAAAGTGCTCGGTTTAGTTCAGCGTAGTTAGAGGGTGAAAGGATGGTAATCGTACCCTCTACTTGTCCATCTTTAAATGGTAATTGACTTAAATCAGCAACCACCCAAAGGGCGTTGGTATAGTGTTTGGCAGCAGAAAGGATACCATCTTTAGCTAAGTCTAAGCCTAGGAATTGTGGCATTTGATCTTGATCGTTGCCCACATGTGCCTGCCAAGTTTGTGCTAGCTGATTGAGGTGACTACCTTCTCCAGTGCCTAAGTCAATTAGGTTGATAACTTGCGTCAAGTCTACCCCTTTTTCAATTAACAGTTCTAAGATTTGTTGGTAAACGTTAGCGTATAGATTTGCGTCTTGCATGATTCGTTGGCGAGCAGTGAATAGGTCGCTGTTGTAGTGTGCTTCTTGGTGATTAGGTGCAAGGTTAATGTAACCTTGTTTAGCGATGTCAAAGCTGTGATTGTGATCGCAACGGACTTGATTATGGCTAAAAGAAAGATTGCTTTTACAGATAGGGCAGGTCATGTGCGTTGTCCAGTAATTAAATTTTTGAATTGCTTGTGTTCGTTTTGATTCCATAGGTCACCCTTTTTGAATTTGTCATAGTTCTCACTTTTATTATAGCATGTTAGAATAGACTTATTAACGATGATTCATGTGTTTAATGCTGGCTGTCTTTTTTTTCATGCTAGCTATTCATAATGGTTTGAGAAGTGAGGGAATATGCGAAATAGAAATAAAAGATGGCTATATAGCGCATTTATAGCGAGTGTTATGAGCCTGTTGCATGTGATGTTAGAGATGTGGTTCCCAAATCCAAGTTTTCAAGCAATTCTTGGAGATGGTATAGCGGTTCAACAAGGGATTTATTATCCAACTTTATTTATAATTTATTTTTTGATTTATACATTCATGACTTATGCTTACTATCTAGTCGATTTTCGCTTGCCAGGAACCAAAGGAACTAAGGTAATGCTTTATGTTATTTCAGAGTTATTGGTTTTCTTAGTTTACCGAGCTGAACCCATGCCGCATTTAGTAGAGACGGACTGGATGATTAATCCGGTTAAAGCGATTTTGATTTTCATGATACAAGGTCAGTTGATTTACCGGTTAATGGCTCGCCAACGGTTAATGTATAAGCCAAAACCTTTTTTCTATACTAGAGGCCTACGTGTTTATATACTAGTTTTTGCGATCATGAGGCTAGTGGCTTATCTAGGCCTAGATATTTATGGAGCGGATGATGGGCAGTTACCAGTAGCTATTCTTTGGTCCGGTATTATGGGACTTTCAATTGGCTTATCTTTTGGTGCAATACAACGCTATATCATCCGGCAAAACCATATTGGCAAGACCAATCAGTTTGCCCTACAGTTCTTTGCTTGGATTGCAGTAGCCAATTATGCCATGATGTATCTACGGTATGATGTCGGCATTTTTGACTTACTAGCTCGTTTAGGTTTGGATATTGCAGCTGTTTGGATTGCGACCTTTATCGTTCTCCATTGGCAAATCAATGAACGAACACCTGTATATCCATTAGATACAAATTCACAAATATAAGTAATTATTGGCTAGGGTCCAGTTGTCCTAGCCTTTTTCTTTTACAAAAAAATACCCGCTAATAAGCTGCGGGCATTAAGGTTGTATTATGCTTCTTGTTCTTCTGTGTATACTTGGTCTAAAACTTGTTGGAATACTTCTACAGGTTGGGCACCTTGTACCGCGTATTTATTATTAAATACGAAGAAAGGGACACCTTGAACGCCAACTTCACCTGCGCGGAAGATATCAGCAGTAACTTCAGCTTGGAATTGATTTTCACTGGCTAAAATTTCATGGACCTTGTCTCCATCTAATCCGACTGACTCAGACAGCGCAACGATTGTATCTTCGTCGCTGATTAAAGCGCCATCTTCGAAATAGGCTGCATAGAATGCTTTAAAATATTCGTCATCTTTGCCTTGTGTTTTCGCATATTGGAATACACGATGTGCAGGCATGGTGTCTGCCATTTTCATACCAGAAAAGTTGAAGTTTAAGCCAGTGGCTGCAGCCATTTGTGTGACTTGATTATTCATTTGTTCTGCTTGTTCAACAGTTGTATCTTTTAAATCTGCAAAAGCTTCATAGAAGTTTTTGCTTGGGTCATATTTTGCACCAGGCATTAATTCGAAGGATTTGTGTTCAATCGTAATTTCATCTGCGTGGTCAAAGTTATCCATTGCGCGTTCCAAGTGTGTTTGTCCAATGTAACAGAAGGGACATACAAAGTCAGACCAAATAGTAATTTCCATGAAGGTAAATCGCTCCTTATAATTGTTTATTTGTGATCTTTGGTTGTTTGATCATTATTTGTATCCTTTTCTTGATGATCTTTTTCCTTATCGCCATCTCCATCACCGTCAATATTAACGATAGAGGCAAATAAGTCTTCTAACTCAGTAGATTTGCGGTTTTCGATACCCATGGTAACGCTCCTCTCTACAATTTACTTATAGTAAGTATTATAAGTGTGTCTGTTAAGGAATGCAAAGTCTAAGATCTAAGGTGAAGGGGGATGCTAATACTGGGACAGGTGCTTAAATATTCGCCTTTATTAGCGATAACAAAAAGGTCAAAGAAAATATCTACATTTCCTTTGACCTAATCTTATATATAAAATTACTGCTAAAATCTAGTATTCATAACCGTGGGGGTTATCGAACAAATCTAGACCCTTCAAGTCTTCCACATTTTGTGAACCTGTTAATTGCATTACACGTGTTAAGTCTTTTTGGAAGTAGTCAAGTACTGAGTAAGCACCTTGCCAGCCACCTAAAGCTAAACCAAATAAGACTGGGCGACCTAAAGCAACAACGTCTGCACCTGAAGCTAAAGCTTTGGCAACGTGTTCACCACGACGTACACCTGAATCAAAGACGATAGGTACACGTTTGTTTACACGTTCTGCAATAGCTGGAAGGGTGTCAAATGAACCTGGAGCCTCATATAATTGACGAGCTCCGTGGTTAGATACCCAGATACCTGATGCACCAGCTTTGATTGCCATATCTGCATCTTCTGGGTGTTGAATACCTTTAACGAATACTGGTAATCCAGAATGAGCGGCGATTTCCTCAATATCTCTTGGTGAGATTTTTTGTTTTGAAGAACCGTAGATATTGTTTAATGACATACCTTCTGCTGTACCACGTAAGTAACGTTGAACAATTGGCATACCAAAAGGATAAACGAATTTATTCTTCACATCACGGTCACGGTTTCCAGAAACAGTTGAGTCAGCTGTAAGGATGATAGCAGTTGCACCATCAGATTTAGCTTCGTCTAAGATATCACGGTTTTGTTGGTCATCTTTAGCCATGTAGATTTGGAACCAACGAGGTCCGCCATTTAAGCCTTCAGAAATTTCTTCAAATGTTGCACCAGAATAAGCTGAGATGGACATGATTGTACCAAATTCTGAAACTGCACGTGCAGTACCAGCTTCTTTAGTAGCATGGGCTAAACCATGTGCAGCAATTGGGGCCATGATGAATGGGGCTTTAATTTTATGACCTAAAATTTCAGTACTTGTATCAGGCGCTTCAACATCTTGCGCTAGACGTGGGTATAGTAACTTATGTTTCCAAGCACGGTCATTAGCACGTTTAGTCCACTCATCACCAGATGCACCGGCAATATAGTTAAAACCACCATGTGGTACCACTTTACTTGCTTCTTCTTCTAAGTCGTAAGTATTGACAACATCAATGTACTTAATTTCACTAGGTGCATTATATTCAATGTCAATGTTATTCATTATGTTCTTTCCTCCTAAATGTAGAATAAATATAGCAAGACAAATCTATCAACATTCCTATTTTAGCGCTTATTATATCAAAAGGGAATGGTTTATAAATCGTTTTAAAATCAACTTCTGCAAAGTATTCTTAAAAACCCTTGAATTGTTGCGTTTTTATAAGTATTCAAAGTAATTTTGTAGTAGGCTGAATGAAAAAAGAATACAAAAATGTTTCTAAAAAGCAAGAAAAAAGACCAGAGAACCTGGTCTTTAGGTATAGCTAATAATATTAGTTTAGTGATTTAGATCATGGCCAAGATGATAAAATTAGCTAAGAACAAGAATGATGCAGCCCATAAGATTGGATGAATTTCTTTTGTTTTCCCTAGTGCTACTTTCACGATGCAGTAAGTGATGAATCCTGCTGCAATACCATATGAGATTGAGTAAGCATAAGCCATGAATACTGAAGCAAAGAAGGCAGGAATTGCAACCTCTAAGCTAGTCCAATCAATCTCACGAATAGCTGACATCATCATAATACCAACGATAATCAAGGCTGGTGCAGTTGCAGCACTTGGCACTAAACCAACGAAAGGTGAGATGAAAGCACATAAGAAGAAAGCAATAGCAACAAATACAGATGTTAAACCTGTACGGCCACCTAATGAAATACCTACAGTAGATTCAGCATATACAGTTGTATTTGAAGTACCGAAGACCGCACCTAATGAGGTACCAACAACGTCACCAAAAAGTGCTTTATCTAATTTAGTGTTCATGACGCTTGATTGATCCATATTATCAATGTCTTCTTTAGTAAAGATACCCGAAGCGCGACCTGTTCCAATGAAGGTACCAATTGTATCGAATACATCAGATAAAGAGAAAGCAAAGATTGTCATGATTACTAATGGGTAACGGGATGGATCAGCGAAAAGTGATAGTAATCCTTCTTTACCAAAGGCTGCTCCGAAAGTAACACCCAAGTCTTGGAAGGCAGCGCCTAAACCAGATTGGTCGAAGTTCACAGTGGCTAAAGCAGCAGGGTTTAAAATAACGTAGATAGTTGAAACCGCGATGATACCAATTAAGATCGCACCTTTTACATTTTTCAATAATAAAATGATGGTTAGGATTAGGCCGAATAGTGCTAACAATGAAGTTTGGTCTGTAAAAGTAGAAATTTCTGGTAGTGTTGACCCAGTAGAGTTGATTGTCGCTAGACCGCCTTCGAATACAGATTGAGTGGCATCAAATGGTTGACCGTTAACAGCTGTGATGTTTGCTGCTTCAGTTGTAAAGTTGATGAAACCGGCATTTTTAACACCAATGTAAGCAACGAATAAACCAACACCAGCACCAATTGCATGTTGTAATGAGTCTGGAATTGCTTTAATAATTAATTGACGGAATTTAGTTACTGTGATGAAGATGTTGAATAAACCACAGATAAATACCATTGCTAATGCTTCTTGCCAAGTAAAGCCTAGTGAGAAAACTACTGTATAAGTAAAGAAAGCATTTAATCCCATACCTGGTGCCAATGCGTAAGGTACGTTAGCAAATAATCCGATAAATAATGTCGCTAAAGCTGATGAAATGATGGTCGCTAAGAATACTCCTTGGTAAGGCATACCTGTTTGAGATAAAATTGCTGGGTTTACAAAAATAATGTAACTCATTGCAAAGAAGGTTGATAAACCGGCAATCAATTCAGTTGAAAAGTTTGACCCATTTTCCTTCAATTGGAAAAATTCCTCTATTTTTTTCACTTTTCTTGCTCCTTTTATGAATTTAATTAACTACTTCTATCATTATAAAGACTCGAGAGTAAAAATCAATACTAAACACGAATATTTAGTTAATTTATTTTTCAATCGTTCGCAAAAACCTTTTATGTATAAATTCCGCTTATTCACGGGCAAAAAAAGCCTTTTACAGGTTGTTAAACTAATAAAATCATTTTTACTAGTGATAAGGATGATTATGGTGAGTAATTTGATGCACGTATGCTAGAATGAAGATAGCAAAAAGAGTCGCAGTTAATATAGGAGGTCAGCCATGGCTAAAGTAACGAATTTAACGTTACGTCACAAAACGTTGTATAAGTTATTTGTTCGCAATTTTACAAAGGAAGGGACTTTCAAATCAATTATTCCAGAGCTTCAACGTTTGAAAGATTTGGGCGTAGACATTATTTTACTGCAGTCTATCTTTCCAACTACTGACTTGAGGGTTGCCGATAATTTGGAAGGTAATCCAATGATTGTGAAAAATATCTCTGAGGTTTCCCAGCAGTATGGGAGCCTAGATGATTTTCAAGAATTAGTGGACAGTATCCATGAGATGGGTATGCAAGTGATGTTAAACCTACAATTATTCCATTTGGCAAAGGATTCGGAGTTAGTTAAAGAACATCCTGAATATTTCTTACATAATGAACAGGGCGAAATGATTTCTCGATTGGACATCTATGATAGTTCATACGATTTAGACTATACCAACCCTAAATTATGGGATTACATCATTGAAAATCTAAAATATTGGGCTAAATTTGTGGATGGCTTTGCGGCAAACCATGCCCAACTGGTTCGTCCTGAATTTTGGGCGTCAGCACGGGCTGAAGTGGAAGATGTTCATCCATATTTCTATTGGGTGGCTGCGACCATGCCTTTATCAATCCTAACGAAGTTACAACAAATGAATATGCCTTATTGGACAGAAGGGGAATTATATCCTAACTTTGACGTAGTTGATCAAATTCCAGGTTCCTTCTATAAAAATCGTTTTTATCATGGAGATTTGTCCTTGGAAGACTTTGTTGGTACCTTAAATTACCAAGAGTTGATGTTGCCAAATACATACGTAAGTATGCGTTCTTTAGAATTTGAGGAATTCCCACGCTTTGCAAAATGTGTTAAACCAGGTAGTGAACTAGAAAATTGGACAGCTTTTTCCTTTTTCCAAAAAGGGATAGCCAGCGTATTTATGGGACAGGAGTATGGATCAAAAGAACGATTTAACTTCCAAAGCGGTGAAACGATCAACTGGGCTATTAATCAAGATTTAACCCCGTTGATTAATCGTATGTCACAAATTAAGAAACGGGAAGTATGTAAGAGTGGCTATTATACGACTATGCCTGCTGGAGATTCAACAGTGGTACTTTCTTACCATTATTACACACAGCATTTGTTTGGTATTTTCAAATTGAAAGAAGAAGAACAAGTTGCTGAAATTGAATTGGGCATACCTGATGGAGAATATAAAGATGAAATTTCTAAAGCTAGTTATCAGGTTGTGAATGGTCGTGTAACGTTTGGGGATAAGCCAGTTGTCATTTCATATGAAGGTGATATGAGGCTGCCAGAATATTTTAAAAAAGATGGAGGAAATGCATAGATGTATAAATTAATTGCATTTGATATTGATGGGACTTTAGTAAATTCGAAAAAAGAGGTATCTCAAGCGACCAAAGAAGCGCTTCATAAATTGCATGATGCGGGTATCCATGTAGTTATCTCATCGGGTCGACCTTATAAAGGCGTACTATTAAATGCAGATTTAGTTGGCCGTGAAATCGTACCATTTGTTTCTTGTTTTAATGGTGGCTTAGTAAAAGAAGTAGCAACTGATCGTACCGTCTTTTCACATGCCTTAACCAACGATGAATTACAAAGTTGGGTTGACTTGGCTAAGGAATATGATTTAGATGTGCATGCCCATGACGATGAATATGTGCTTGTTCAAGATGAACCAAAAGACCAATACGTAGAAGTTGAATCTACTTTAAATGAAATGCCAATCAGAACGGTCGATTTCTATGATGGTGAAATTACGGCACCAAAAGTCATGATTACGGCTGAACCTGGGAAGTTAGACGCCTTTATCGCAACATTGGACCCTGAATTGTACGAAAAATACTCGATTATGAAATCTGAGCCATTCTTCTTAGAAATTATGCCAAAAGGCGTTGATAAAGGAGAAGCTTTAGCTAAGTTAGCAGAAAGTTTAGGGATTGATCAAAGTGAAACAATGGCCTTTGGTGACCAAGCGAATGATTTATCCATGATTAAATGGGCTGGTTGTGGTGTGGCTATGGGTAACGCAATTGACGACTTGAAGGACAATTCGCAATACGTTACAGCAAGCAATGATGATGAAGGGATTGCAAAAGCATTAGAAAAACTGGTGTTCGTCGCAGAATAAAATTTTGCGTGACCAGTAAGTTCTAACGCCTATAAATAGTGATTTTAGAGATTTTTTGTTATACTGTTAGTATGACAAGCTGTCAGCTTTAAATGAGAAATTGAACAGATTTTAAGGAGTGAAATGAATGTTTGACAACACGGATATTTTAGCAACAAACGCTATTCGTGCTTTAAGCACAGATATGGTGGATAAGGCGAATTCTGGACACCCAGGTTTACCTTTAGGTGCTGCACCAATGGCATATGCCCTATGGTCAAAACACCTACGTCAAAACCCACAACACAGTAAGTGGACTAACCGCGACCGATTTGTATTATCGGCTGGACATGGTTCTGCAATGCTTTATAGCTTACTTCACTTATCAGGATTTGATGTATCTTTAGAAGATACGAAAAACTTCCGTCAATTCGGTTCGAAAACCCCTGGACATCCAGAGGTACACGAAACTGACGGTGTAGAAGCAACAACAGGTCCATTAGGTCAAGGTTTTGCTAATGCAGTAGGTATGGCAATGGCAGAAGCGCATGACGCTGCTGTTTACAATAAAGACGGTTTTAACGTTGTGGATCATTTTACTTACACCCTAGTTGGTGACGGTGACTTGATGGAAGGTGTGACGCAAGAAGCGGCATCTTTAGCTGGTCATTTAAAACTGAACAAATTAATCGCTTTATACGATTCAAACGACATTTCATTAGATGGTCCTACTTCTAAAGCCTTTACTGAAAATGTTGGTGATCGTTTCAAAGCTTACGGCTGGGAACACATTTTAGTGAAAGATGGTAACGACTTAGATGCCATTAACACTGCAATTGAACAAGCTAAAGCCAACACTGATCAACCAACATTGATTGAAATTAAAACAATTATTGGTTTCGGTGCTGAAAAACAAGGTACTTCTGGTGTTCATGGTGCGCCATTAGGTGCTGAAGGTTCTACTTTCGCTAAGAAAAAATTTGGTTGGGACTACGATGCATTCGATATTCCTCAAGAAGTTTACGACCGTTTCAATGAAGTTGTTGCGTCTCGTGGCCAGTCCGAAGAAGAAGCTTGGAACCAATTATTCGCTGACTATAAAGCAGCTTATCCAGAATTAGCAGCCCAATACGAGCGCGCTTATGCTGGTAAATTACCTGAAGGTTGGGAAGCAAATATTCCTGTATACGAAGTTGGCCAAGCAGCAGCTAGCCGTAAAACTTCTCAAGCAGCTATTCAAGAAATTGGTAAAGCTTTACCAGAATTCTGGGGTGGGTCAGCTGACTTATCTTCATCTAACAACACAATGAACGATGCAGACGAAGAATTCCAAGCAGGTTCATACCAAGGCCGTAACATTTGGTATGGTGTGCGTGAATTTGCAATGGCTGCAGCTATGAACGGTATTGCTTTACACGGTGGTTCTAAAACATACGCAAGTACATTCTTCGTATTCTCTGACTACTTACGTCCAGCAGTTCGTTTAGCGGCAATCTCTAAATTACCAGTGACTTATGTATTTACCCATGACTCAATTGGTGTTGGTGAAGATGGTCCAACACATGAACCAGTTGAACAATTAGCTTCATTCCGTGCAATGCACAACGTAAATGTTGTTCGTCCTGCAGACGGAAACGAAGTAGGTGTGGCTTGGAAATTAGCTTTAGAATCAGAAGAAACACCAACAATGTTAGTCTTATCTCGTCAAGACTTACCAGTTATTGAAGGGACTAAAGAAAACGCTGAAGAAGGCGTTCGTAAAGGTGCTTACGTAATTTCACCAGCTGCTGGCGAACAAGAAGGTATCTTAATCGCGACTGGTTCTGAAGTGAGCTTAGCGATTGAAGCGCAAACGCAATTAGCTGAAGAAGGCATCAACGTATCTGTTGTATCTATGCCGTCTCAAGAAATCTTCAATGCACAAGACGAAGCTTACAAAGAGTCTGTATTGCCAAAAGCAATCACTAAACGTGTAGCTGTTGAAATGGGTTCTTCATTCGGATGGGCTAAATACACTGGCTTAAACGGTGCAATCGTTGGTATCGACCGTTTTGGTGCTTCAGGTAAAGGTGCCGTAATTCAAGAAGAATACGGCTTTACAGCTGAAAATGTTGCCAATACTTATAAAGGTTTAGCTGACTAATTCGTCAGCTACCACCTTTGTCACTACGTCAGTCATGAATTAGCCAACAGGAGGCTTTTGAAAAAATGAAATTTTTCTTAGATACTGCAAACATTGATGAAATTAAACGAATTAATGACTTGGGTTTAGTTGACGGTGTAACCACTAACCCATCTCTAGTAGCTAAAGAAGGACGCGATTTTGAAGAAGTAATCAAAGACATCGCTGGTACAATTGATGGTCCAGTTTCTGCTGAGGTTACTGGTTTAACCTACGAAGAAATGGTTGAAGAAGCACATGCAATCGCTAAATGGGCTGACAACGTTGTTGTTAAAATTCCAATGACTGAAGCTGGTTTAAAGGCTGTAAACACACTTTCTAAAGAAGGCATTAAAACAAATGTCACATTAATCTTCTCTGTTTCTCAAGGATTAATGGCGGCTAAAGCTGGTGCAACTTACATTTCACCATTTATCGGTCGTATCGATGACTTAGGTCAAGACGGCTTGAAATTAATTGCTGAATTACGTGAAGTATTAGATATCTACGGTTACGAAGCTGAAATTATTGCGGCATCTATCCGTCACATTGCCCACTTTGAAGGTTCTGCTTTAGCGGGCGCTCACATTGGTACTATTCCAGGTAGCCTATTCCCTAAATTATGGGGTCACGTCTTAACTGACAAAGGTATCGAAGGCTTTACAGCTGACTGGGAAGCTTACCAAAACCGCGACAAATAATTTATTATCAAAAGATCAACATCAATTGAAGGAAGGGCGATTGTGATGGATGAGGTTAGACGTATCTTTCAAACCTACGAACCACGCCCTCTCGACGTTGAAAAAGCATATGCCGTCTTAATCCCTCTAGCCAAATTGGACGGGGAATGGCATATTTTATTCGAACACAGGGCAAACGGCATTTCCCAAGCTGGGGATGCCGCTTTTCCTGGTGGTCGGGTAGAAGCGGGCGAAGGGTTTGAGCAAGCCGCGGTCCGTGAAACGACGGAGGAGTTGGGGCTAAGCCCTGATAAGATCGACGTGGTTGGTGAAATGGATTATATTGTCATGGGCAAACGAATTATCGGTTGTTATGTGGGTGAATTAGCCATTGAAAGTTTGGATGATTTGACCCTCAACAAGTATGAAGTGGACCATGTTTTTACCATCCCTTTGCATGAGTTGAAGACCATGGCGCCTGACGTCCATTATGTAGTCCACCACCAGCAAGTGGCGGATGATTTCCCCTTTAACCTAATTCCAGGTGGGAAACAATATAATTTTAGTCGATCTGAACAACGGGAAATTCTTTTTTACAATATTCAAGGGGAACATTTATGGGGAATGACTGCTAAATTAACTGCCCGTTTCGTGGATATACTGAAGGGTAAACATCTTTCATTTGATCAGGATGATAAGGAAGGCTAGCTCAATGTTAGCCTTTTATTGTTGGGCGGATTCGTGGTATGATAACGCCACATATATTATAAATTTAGATATCGAGGTTTATTATGGATCATCAAAAAGAACGGACCGCCAGATTAACTGTGATTAGTTTGATGTTGGCGATTTTAATTATTCAAACTTTTGTTCCTGGAATAGGCTATATCCCGATTGGACCAGTCCAGGCAACAATTATTCATGTAACAGTTATTATCGGTGCTAGTTTATTTGGGCCACAAACAGGACTTATCCTCGGTGCTTCTTGGGGTATTTTGCGGATGATCAAGGCAGCAATTGTGCCCGATATCATGTCAGTAGTTTTCTTAAACCCCTTAGTATCTGTTATGCCTCGGATGCTAGTTGGCTTTATTTCAGGATGGATTGCTGTATACCTTGATGGTAAGGTGAAAGATAGAACAAAATTTATCATTACAGGTGTTATCGGCTCTATAGTGAATACAGTTACTGTTTTAGGTGCGATTTACCTATTTTCAGCAGAAGCTTATGCGAATGCGCTAAATATCCCAACATCTGCTTTAATTGCTACATTCTTAGTTACCATTGGTGGTAATGGGTTATTAGAAGCTGTCACTTCAGGGATTATAACGCCTATTCTATCCTTACCTTTAAGTAAATCACTTAAAAGGTCCGGAATGAATGATTAAATGGAGGTCAGATTTATGACACAAGTAACTTGTAAACGAACTAAGGCAGTACAATCACATCGAATTATGCCTAATCAAACCAATTTTTATAAGAATTTATATGGTGGCCAAATATTATATATCATGGATAATGTGGCTTCTGTATCTGCAGGTCGTTTGACGCCATATGGTACAATGACTGCTAATATGGACGATATTCATTTCATAGCGCCTTTGCCAGAAGGCGATATTGCCCATGTTGAAACCTATGTAACGGGAGCAGGTAAACGTTCGATGGAAATTTTTGCGAAGGTCATTGGTGAGAAACATACCGGTGAGCGTTATCTAGCTGCAACGGCCTTTCTAACCTATGTAGTCTTGAAAGACTATGTAGACCCTGACTATCATTTACCGGAAGTTATTGCACATACAGATGAAGAAGTCTACTTATGTAACGGTTATGAAGGCCGAAAATCAGGTCACGCCCAAAAACGAATCTTAACGAAAGAATTGGTTAGTCATTTAACAGTTGACTTGCTTGATTAATGAAACAAGTTTTTTCTCTTGGGAAAAAGACTAGAGATATTGACTTTTACTAGCTAATCAAGCAAAATATAAGCTGTAAGCTAAGCGAATAAACAAACGATTTGTAGACGAGTAATGTTGTTAAGGATTAAGCGAGATATGATCAGGTGTAAGCATATCCCCACTGACTACATGAACCTACTACATGTAAAAAATTGCCTTGAAAAAGGCACGGTGGCGCCGTTATCGTCTTTGAGAGAGTTGGAGACCTTTTGTATCTCTGACTAAAAAAGGTGGCACCGCGAGCATTTCGTCCTTTATGGATGGGATGCTCTTTTTGGTTGAAGGAATATTTTTTTAAAAGGAGTATGAAAATGGCAAAGCAAGAAGCAACAGAAAATTTACAACAAACAGATTTTTCAAAATGGTATTTACAAGCAATTCAACAGGGTGATTTGATGGATTACGGTCCTGCCCGTGGGACAATGATTTTTAAACCAGATGGCTTTTTATTATGGGAATCATATAAAGATGCCTTCAATGAAATGTTGAAGAAGGAAGGTATTCGTAACGCCTATTTCCCAATGTTAATTCCAAAACACTTCTTTGAAAAAGAGGCTGACCACGTAGAAGGTTTCGCGCCTGAATTACCATGGGTAACTGAAGCAGGTGAAGAAAAATTAGAAGAGCCATTGGCATTACGTCCAACTTCTGAAACTTTATTCGGAAACGCTATGTCTGACTGGATCAATTCATACCGTGACCTACCAATGGAATTAAACCAATGGGCTAATGTCTTCCGTTGGGAAAAACGGACATTACCATTTATCCGTACATCAGAATTCTTATGGCAAGAAGGTCACACAGCGCATGCAACTGAAGAAGAAGCACGCGAACGTACGATGAAAATGTTGCACTACTATACTGACTTAGTAAAAGAAGTATTTGCAATGCCAGTTTATGAGGGACAAAAAACACCATCAGAACGCTTTGCTGGTGCGGTAGATACCTTCTCGATTGAAGCGATGACAAAAGATACAAAAGCAATTCAAGCGGGAACTTCTCACTATTTAGGTCAAAACTTTGCAGAAGCTTTTGATATTAAATTCTTGAATGAAGACAACCAGCATACATACGTACATACAACATCTTGGGGTTCATCAACCCGTTTAATCGGTGCCATGATCATGATCCACGGTGATGAAAAAGGGTTAGTTTTACCACCTCGTGTTGCCGGTACACAAGTATCGCTAATCCCTGTTGGGAACATCAAGAAAAATCCACAAGTACTTGAGAAATTACAAGAAATCAAAGCAACATTATTAGAGGCTGGATTACGTGTAAGTCTTGATGACTCAAATAACTCACCAGGTTACAAATACAACGAGTCTGAAGTACATGGTGTGCCATTGCGTATTGAATTTGGTCCGCGTGATATGGAAAATAATCAAGTCATGATTAAAATGCGTGATGTTGATGGTAAAGAAGCCTTCTCATTAGACGGAGACTTACTTGCTGAAATCAACACACGCTTTGATGACATGCACCAACGTCTTTACGATAAAGCGATAGCTTTCCGTGCTGAGAATGAACATTTTGACATTGATACAATGGATCAATTAACCGCTCACCTTGAAGCTTGTGAAGAAAATGGCGAACGTCCAGGTTGGATTTTAGCTGGTTGGGATGGTACTGATGAATCAGAAGCAGCCATCAAAGAAGCCACAGGATTTACTTCACGTAATATCCCATTCAACCCACCAGTAGAAAAAACGGTTGACCTATATTCTGGTAAACCTGCTAAATACACTGTGTGGTATGCACGTGCTTATTAATAACTACCATAACGAGACAGGATAACCATCTTGTCTCGTTTTATATGAGAACCAGGCATAGAATTAACATACTCTTAAAATATAAAACATCATTCATTCACAATAAGTGGGAAATTGTCACAGTATTATCATATTTTCTTGGTAAAATTCATATGCATGGGATGAGAACCATAGAATATTAAAAATGAATAAGGAGTAATGCATGTCGAAAAGCAGAAAAAAATCTAGTATTAAACCGCTAGTGCCCTTCTTCGTTCTAGGAGTGGCTTTAATAGCAGTATTAATTGCTATATTTAAATATAATGATGAGGATAAAGGAGAAGCAGATGAATCTTTGACGGCTACTGTGGATGATTCAAGTGCAGTAGAATCTGCCAACAATATCGCTTTATCTCTAAGTGATGAAGAAGTTTACAATATTGATTTGATGCAGGCCAATGGTGTAGCCATGATTGACCCAATTTCTTATGACTCAATGGCTGATGTCATTGAAGATACAATGGTCGAATTTGGTGTAGATGAAAGTCAAATTTCATTAGAATTCATCAATTACCAAACAGGTGAAAGTTACACGGTTAATGAAAATAACTTTCAAACAGCCGCTTCTACTATCAAATTACCATTGTCAGTTATTTATGTAGATGCGATTGATGAAGGTACCATTGATTGGGATACAGAAGTGACTTATACATATGCTGATTATGAGGAGGGTGATGGAACTATTACCGCAGCAGTTGCTAGCGGCACAGGTCAAGCAGCCTATACTATCGAAGATTTAATCGCTAACGCCTTGATGTATTCAGATAATACAGCAACGAATATGTTGATTAGATACTATAATGAACTTTACGGATCAGAAACATATAAAACAAGCATTGCTAGTAGTGTGGATGTCGCAATTGATGAGGCATTCTATAGCGACAACGTTGCTTCTGCTGAACTGCTATCAGCTTACTATGATTTATTAGCAACGGATGGTGCCTATCAACCACTTGTGGATTATCTATTGGACGCATCACCAGACCGTTTATTTACAACATACGTGAACAGCAGCTTGATGGCGAATAAATATGGTAACTACGGCACTGCCTTAAATGATGGTGGTATCTATTACGAAAATGATCAAGCGCAATATAGCTTAGTTGTCCTAACAGATGGCTTATCTGATGGAACGAGCTTCTTGGAAAACTTAAACTTGCGTGTAAATCAATACTACCGGGCAAATTACACATAGATTATCGGGCTATCTTGTAGAGCAAGAATAGTTGACTTAGATAGCTTAACAATAAATAAAAGATAGTTTCAATTCAGCTATACTGAATTGAAACTATCTTTTTTATTAGCCAATTATTTTGGCATTACCAAGATGCGGCCTTTTTTAAAGGGACGTAAAAGTACTGGCTGGCCGTAGAAATCATGCAGTCTATCAGGGTCTAACATCAAGGGCCGATCACCTTTGGCAAAAATTTCCCCATCTTTTAATAAACAAATTTTTTGATAAAGTGGGATAATTTCCTCAGTATGGTGAGTCACCATTAATTGGGTGACTTCTGGTTTTTCTTTGGCCAATTTGTCCAGCATGGCTAAGAGACTTTCGCGGGCAAATAAATCTAGTCCACTAGTTGGTTCATCTAAGATTAATAATTCAGGTTGGGTCATTAAGGCCCGTAAGATCAAAACGGTTTGTCGTTCACCTTGAGATAGGGTTGCCATTCTGCGGTTCCTAAATGCGGCGAAATTAAAGGTGTCTAAGAGGTCTTCAGCTTCTTGGATTAAAGAATCCGTTACTTTTTGATAAAGGCCTAGACTGGCAAATTTACCCGAAATAATGGTGTCTAATACAGTTAAGTGGCTTGGGCTTTCTTGGTTGATCCAAGCAGAAACTATACCGATTCGTCTTTGTAGGTCAGGGATTGAGGATACGCCAAATAACTGGTCAAGGACCTTCACCTGACCGCTAGAGGGAAAATGATAGCCGGTTAGAATGTTGATGATGGACGACTTACCAGACCCATTCAAACCAAGTAGGGCCCAGTGTTGCCCCTGGTTGATGGTCCATTGGATGTTTTTTAATATGGCCTTATCTTGGCGGTTGAAGCAGACATTGTCGAGTTCGATGATGGTTTTTTCTGTGGTTGATGTCATGGGCGTATCCTTTCTAAATGTAGTAGAATATTCTATTAAATTAAACTTATCATACCAAGTAAGAAAGTCAATATGGCGAATCACAGATATATAAATGAGAAAACAATTAAAAATACCCATTGACAAGTTAAAGAGTTCTCAGTATACTTTCGTTATTGAATCATTAAAAAAGACGAGAGGAGTTTCACTCATTATGAAAGCGTTCAAAGCA
Source organism: Aerococcus sp. 150760013-2 (assembly GCF_053627715.1). Taxonomy (NCBI): domain Bacteria; kingdom Bacillati; phylum Bacillota; class Bacilli; order Lactobacillales; family Aerococcaceae; genus Aerococcus; species Aerococcus sp. 150760013-2. The sequence goes on along the minus strand of NZ_JBSEYI010000003.1, from coordinate 129,151 downwards.
GCGAATTTTAATATTGTAGTCATTATCGTGACGTAGGACTGGAATTAACTACTGTTAATTTGAGTCCTATTCGATGTTGAGTGGGACTTGGCATCCCACATACTGTTTGTGGGATGCCTTTTTTATTGCTTTCAATACCAAGGAAATGAAATTTTAAAGAAATGGGGTGCTCATGTGGAGAGAACGAAGAAGACCAGTATAGGAACGGAATTGCTCGTCAATGCCTTGCGAAATCAAGGTGCAGAGATTATTTTTGGCTATCCTGGTGGTGCAGCTTTACATATATATGATGAATTTTTCCGCCAGAATGTCAATCACGTCTTAGCTCGTCATGAACAAGGTGCTGGTCACATGGCCGATGGTTACGCCCGTGTGGCTGGCCAAGTGGGTGTAGCGGTGACAACTAGTGGACCGGGAGCGACAAATATTGTCACTGCGGTGGCGACAGCGCAGATGGATTCGGTGCCTCTAGTCGTCATTTCGGGCCAGGTTACGACATCTGGTATTGGGAAAGACGCCTTTCAGGAAACCGACGTTGTCTCTTTAATGACGCCAATCACGAAATATGCCTATCAAGTTGAAGATGCTAAAGATATTCCACGTATCATCAAAGAAGCTTTCTACTTAGCGAATTCCGGCCGTAAAGGACCTGTCTTAGTGGATATTCCGAAAGATATCGGCGTGCAGGAAGTAGCTTTAGAAGATATTGATGATAGCTTCTATTTACCAGGTTACAACATGGATCATGAGGTAGACTTGGGAGCGGTTGCTGCGATTAAGGAAGCTTTGCTTCAAGCTGAAAAACCTTTGTTGTTAGTAGGGAACGGTGTGGTGAAATCTGAAGCCCACCAAGAACTACGCGACTTTGCTCATCAGTACAATATCCCGGTGACCCATACCCTACTAGGGATTGGCTTACTTGCTAGTGATGACCCCCTAAACTTAGGGCTAGCAGGGATGCACGGAACGTATGCAGCCAATATGGCCTTGATGGAGACAGATTGTCTCTTAAATATTGGTAGCCGTTTCGACGACCGGGTGGCTTCTAATCCTGACAATTTTGCGCCGGATGCCAAGATTATCCATGTGGATATTGATCTAGCGGAGATTGGCAAGATTATGGAACCAGATATTGCCTTACTGGCAGATGCTAAAACGGCTTTGGGGGCCCTTTTACAAGGAGCTATCGCAGGCTGGTCTGATAAGACGGACTGGTTGGCTCACCAAGCGGCTCACCAAGCCTTACATCCTACTCGGGTGCCTGAGATGACAGACGCGATTCGACCACAAGCGGTACTGGATTACTTAGGTAAGGCGACGGACGGTCAAGCATATATCGTGACCGACGTTGGCCAACACCAAATGTGGGCTGCTCAGTATTATCCTTACCAATTCCCTGGCCAAAACTTAACGTCAGGTGGACTGGGTACTATGGGATATGGGGTGCCGGCAACGATTGGGGCGGCATTTGCGGCGGATGAGAAACATCCTGTTGTAGGGATCATCGGTGACGGAGGATTCCAAATGACCAACCAGGAATTGAATATCATCCAACATTATGGCATTCAACCGAAATTTATTATTTTAAATAATACGGTGCTTGGGATGGTGCATCAGTGGCAACATGCTTTCTATTCAGACCGTTATTCACATTCTGAATTTGGATCGAGCTTGCCAGACTTCGTGAAGTTGTCGGAAGCTTTAGGCGTGAAGGCGGCTAAGGTAACGGCCCCAGCGGATATGCAGGCGGCGGTAGATGAGATGTTGGCTTATGACGGGGCTTATGTATTAGAAGTCTTGATTGATAAGTACGAACGGGTTACCCCGATGGTGCCATCTGGTAAGGCAAATAATGAAATGGAGGGCTTGTCATGATCTTTCAATTTATCAGATTAAAAGTAGTGAATAGGCCTGGTGTTTTAAACCGGGTGACACAAGTTGTCCTTAAACCGCGTTATAACATTGACACTTTAACCCTAGCAGGGACGGACGATCCGGCGATTTCCTATATTACGATAGGGATTAATTTCCAAGATTTGGAAGCGGCGACTCTTTTGACCAGACAATTATTGAAGCAAGTGGATGTGGTGAGTGCAACACTGTTAGACCCATCTGAGCTTGGCTAGGATAGCTATTTTTCAAAGAATTGATACAAGAACACTCGACAGAACATATATGGAGGCAAAAAATATGGCAAAAGTATACTACGAAAAAGATATGACCAGTAATGCATTATCAGGTAAACAAATCGCTGTAGTCGGCTATGGTTCACAAGGGCATGCGCATGCGCAAAACTTACGAGATAATGGCCAAAATGTCATTATCGGTATCCGTGAAGGTAGCTCTGCAAACCGTGCGCGTAACGATGGATTTGATGTATATTCAGTTGCCGAAGCGACGAAAAAAGCGGATATCATCATGATTTTATTACCAGATGAAATTCAAAAAGATACTTACGCCAATGAAATTGCGCCGAACTTAGAAGCAGGAAATGCTTTAGCCTTCGCCCATGGTTTCAACATCCACTTCAAAAACATCCAACCAGATCCTTCAATTGATGTGTTCATGGTTGCGCCTAAGGGACCCGGACACTTGGTACGCCGTGAATTTACGAAAGGTTCAGCGGTGCCGTCATTATTTGCAGTATATCAAGATGCAACAGGTAATGCGCGCGACTTAGCCATGTCTTGGGCTGATGGTATCGGGGCAACTCGTGTAGGAATCATCGAAACAGACTTCCGTGAAGAAACTGAATCTGACTTATTCGGTGAACAAACTGTATTAATGGGTGGGACCACGCATTTAATTCAAGCAGGTTTTGAAACTTTAGTTGAAGCTGGTTACCAACCAGAAATTGCTTACTTTGAAGTAATGCATGAATTGAAATTAATCGTAGACCTATTGTATGAAGGTGGTATGGACCACATGCGTAAATCATGTTCAAATACTGCTGAATATGGGGACTACGTATCAGGACCGCGTTTAATTACACCGGATGTGAAAGAACGTATGAAGGATGTTTTAAATGATATCCAAGATGGTTCATTCGCTAAACGTTTCACAGATGATTACGATAACGGCTTTAAAGACTTCTATACAATGCGTGAAAAAGAGCAAGGGCACCAAATTGAAGAAGTTGGTGGTCGCTTACGCGAAATGATGCCGTTCGTTAAAGAGAATGCTGTAGACACAAACAACTAAAGCTATACAAAAAGGGTCAAAACGAAAGAGGGATACTACATGGTCAAAAGCGTCAATAAGGAGAAGGTATTGAGTGCCTACAAAAAATTACAGTCGGTCGTCAAGCAGACACCTTTACAATACGATCAATATTTATCTGAGAAGTATAAGGCCAACATTTATTTGAAACGTGAGGACTTACAAGTTGTACGTTCATTTAAATTAAGAGGTGCCTACTATTCAATTAGTGAACTCAGTGAAGATGATTTAGCTAAAGGTGTTATCTGTGCCTCAGCCGGCAACCACGCCCAAGGGGTAGCCTTTGCATGTAACGAAAAGCAAGTAATGGCGACGATTTATATGCCGAATACGACACCCGCTCAAAAAATTAACCAAGTAAAATATTTTGGTGGCGACTATGTGAATATTGTCATTGAAGGAGATACCTTCGATGAGTGTAGCCAAGCTGCGCACGAATATGGTGCTGAAAACCAGATGACCTTTATTGAACCTTACGATGATGAAAATGTCATCGCTGGGCAAGGGTCACTAGCAGTTGAAATCCACCAAAGCCTAACTGCCGACGGGGAAACTGCAGACTATGTCTTAGTGCCTATCGGAGGGGGTGGATTGATTTCTGGTGTTTCTGCATATGTCCGTGAAGCCATGCCTGAAACCAAAATTGTTGGCGTTGAACCAGCCGGTGCAGCGTCCATGAAACTAGCCCTTGACCAAGGTCAGCCGACAGCACTTGCGAAAGTGAACAAATTCGCAGATGGTACAGCGGTTGGTAAGGTAGGGGACATCACCTTCCAATACGCGAAAGACAATATCGACCGTATTGAAATAGTCGAAGAAGGTAAGATTGCGGGGACTATTATTGACTTGTACACCAAGCAAGCCATCGTAGCCGAACCTTCAGGTGCCTTGACCGTATCTGCCCTAGATAATATGGCCGAAGACCTTGTTGGCAAAACAGTTGTCTGCATCATTTCTGGTGGTAATAACGACATCAACCGCATGGCGGAAATTGAGGAGAAAGCTTTGATCTATTCTGGAACCAAACAATACTTTGTAGTGAATTTCCCGCAAAGACCAGGCGCATTAAGAGAATTTGTAACGGACGTTTTAGGCCCCGACGATGATATCGCTAAGTTTGAATATACCAAGAAAATTTCCCGGTCAAATGGACCAGCCCTTGTTGGGATCCTATTGGGTGACTACGAAACCCTACCCGGTTTATTAGACCGGTTGAAGAATTTTGATGCCAATTACATTTCGGTATCTGAAAATCCGACATTATATGAATTTTTAGTCTAATGACGCACTAGGTCACAAATGATAGAGAAATCCTATAATAGCAACGTTGAAAACGTTTCATAAAAAGGCTTTCATTTTTATTTGAACCATGCTATAATGTTTTTGAGGCAATCTAGACCTCTAATAGATTGCATCATCCTTTCATTTTTGTTTTTTCCTTTTTCACCCTCAAAGCGATGAGGGTGTTTTTTATTGTTAAAATGTGACAGAAGACAATCGGACTCAGAGTTTTAAAGGTAGCCAATGAAAAAAATATATGTCAAATGAACTTGCACGTTATCTAGGTATAAAAATGTAAGTAATGTTCTATGCTGCTCGTGTCAACCGAATTTATCATTTTTTAAAATATTAAGAAAACGTTTTCTGAATATGTTGACAACGTTTTCAATTCGAGGTGCTATTGCAATTAGATAAAGAACAAGTACTCTGTATACTGGATTAGTTACGGCTCGGCCGGCAAGACCAGGCATCAAAGTTATCGCAAATTAGTCTTGGGACTAATAGCTATACTTTTATGCTCTGGTCTTTTTTGTATAGTCAGTTAGGTTTTATAAAAGAAGAGGAGTAGAGAAAATGGCGAAATACACACAATTAGCAGAAGACATTGTCGATAAAGTCGGAGGCAGGGAAAATGTTAAGGAAGTTAGACATTGTGTGACGCGTTTGCGTTTCTATTTAAAAGACGAAAGCAAAGCCAATACAGAGTATTTGAAGAAACGTGATGGTGTGGTAACAGTCATGCAAGCTGGTGGATAATACCAAGTAGTCATTGGGAACCACGTACCAGAGGTATATGAAGAAGTCTTGAAAGTTGTTAACTTTGCTACTGGTGGTGAAGTAGACGCAGATGACCTAGGAAACGGTACCTTCGACCGTTCACGTAAAGACTCATTCTTCTGGTACCGTGACGTCATTCAATCAAATGGTGCTAATATTTTAGCTTAATTTAATAGAAAGATGGGTATCACCGATTTGCTAGGTGATACCCATCTTTTTGATATTTAGCCTTTATTTATCTATATTTGTTGAATCTTCAGTTTTTGTTTCTTGTTCATGGGCTTGTTTTTTCTTGGCGTCGCGAACGGCTTGCGGTGTCACATCAGTACCCTCAGGATCGATTACCCGCGTGTTTAAAATAATGTCGTTGAAGGCTGAACGGAATTGTTTCAAGTAAACTTGGCGCAACTCTTTTTGTTCAACTAGTTCTTCTTCAGTGATCGTGCCAGCTTTTTTCTTAGCAGCTAGCTCGTTAATGCGTTTTAATAATTGATCAGAATCCATTGATTATCATTCCTTTTTTTGTATTAGCCAACAGCGGTAGCGTACCATCCTTTCGCTGCTTGTAACTCAGGCATAGATAAGGAATGGCCATAGTTTTCCCAATGAAGGGTAACTGGGCTACCAGCTGATTCTAGGCTGGTTTTAAGTTCTTCACTTTCGCTTGGTGCACAGATTGGGTCGTTGGTACCAGCACCAATAAAGACAGGTGTATGGGTCAAGTTCGGCATCGTTTCATCTCTAAATGGCACCATAGGGTGGAGTAAGATCGCGCCCTTAAAAGGGTTGTCAAATAGGTATAAAATACCGCCAGCAATATTTGCGCCATTTGAATAACCAATTGGCACTACTTTAGTTGGATCGAACCCTTTTTCCGTTGCCAAGGCTCCTATGAAATTATACAGGTCTTTGGCATGGTATTTCAAGTTTTCGATGTCTAAGTTGCCTTCACCGTGGCGTTTGAAGAAACGATTCATGGGTCCTTCAGGCTCGTTACCGCGCAATGATAGGATGTTGGCATTGGGATCGATAAATTGGGCAATGTCTAGTAGGTCGTGCTCAGTTCCGCCTGTACCGTGTAAAAGTAGTAGGGTGTTGGCTTCAGCTTGGTTTTCTGCTGCTTGATAAATATATTCGTAACTCATAGATGAACTCCTTTTTAGAAATCTAGGGGTGTCAAGTTGGCTTTAATTTGGTCGATAATCGCTTCATGTTTGGCTGGGTAGAATAATTGGCTACCAAGTTCTTCAAACGTCTCGTTCCAAGTAAAACCTGGGCCAGCAGTCGCCAATTCAATCAAAATCCCACCGCGCTCGCGGAAGTATAAGGATTTGAAATAGTCACGGTTCTTGATATCGCTAGTGTGGTAACCACGTTGTTTGGCCACTTCTAGCCAATAGTTTAAGGCCTCTTCGTCCGCCACTTCAAAGGCGATGTGGTGAACTGTACCGATAGCCATTTTACCAAAAGAATCAGCAGTTTTTCGTATATCTAGCCATTCCTTCCGTTCACCAGGTGCTTGTAGACGAATATATTGGCTGTCCTCGCCCACCTTATGCCAACCGAAAACTTGGTCGAACAATTCAACCGTATGGTCAGGGCGGTGACTATATAAAACCGCACCAGCAAAACCTTGAATAGCTGTTTCAGGCGTAATGTCGTCGACTGCGTAAGTATTGGCCTTACCCCAATCCTTTTCAACCAGCTCAATATTTAAATTATGGAAATCTTTGACGAGAATTGTTTCATTGTCAAAACGGCTACCGCGGGCAAATTGAATGCCTTTGGCTTCCAAGCGGTTAGCCCAGAAATCTAAACTGCCAGCTGGAATAGCAAAAGAAGTGGTCGCCACTTGACCGTCACCCAATTGACCAAGGTGGTTATTTTCCCAAGGGAAGAAGGTAATGATGGTCCCGCCGTCAGCTTCATTGTTACCGAAATATAAATGGTAAGTGTAAGGGTCGTCATAATTTAGGGTTTTCTTGACTAAACGAAGACCCAGGATGTCACGGTAAAATTTAAAAACTTGGTTAGGGGCTCCAACAATAGCAGTGATATGGTGCAATTTTTCAATGATTTCAGTCACAGGAAATCCTCCTTAAAAGTAGGGTTTTGTGTTATCAATGGAAAAATAAAACATCATTTTTAGGTTGGTATTTCTAATTCGAATTAATTTACAAATTGAGTATATCATCCTTTCGAATTCGAATCAAGTAAGGAATAGGTCATTTATATGATAACTTCAAGAATATAGGCAAATAATAAGTTTGTATTGCTTAACAATAAATCTTTTCTTTGAGTTTCATAAGCGTATGTTCAAACAGATAAAAAAATTCTCAAACCATACACTTTATTATATATATTAGTTTCTTGTGAAGATTATGTAAAATTGCAATATTTAATAAAATTATCAAATTTATTTGTTAAAATAGCCTTGTAACAATGTGAAGAAGATAAATTTCGCAAACACAGGAGGAATAGAATGAGCAACTCGTACGAAAGTTCGGCGACGATGGATGCAACTGATAAGCGCCCATTTGGCTTCCGTGATATTATTGGTTACTTTTTTGGAGACTTTGGTTGTAATCTAAGTTATTCTGTTGTAACTTACTACCTTACAATTTTCTATGTATCTTACATTGGAATTGAAGCGACACACTTTGCTGCCTTAATGATTCTGACACGTGTATTTGATGCTGTGAATGATCCATTGGTTGGCTATTTCTCTGACCGGATTAAACCTTATAAAGGTAACCGGTATAAACCATTCATTTTAGTTGGGGGTCCATTATTAGCCATCATTTCAGCCTTTATGTACTTTGATACCTCATCAATGGGCTACGGTGTGCAGTTAGCTGTCTGTGCCATTTCTTATGTGGCTTGGGACTTTGCTTATACTTTAGTAAATATCCCTTATGGTACTTTAAACTCAGTAGTAACTGACTCATCTGAAGGTCGTACAAAACTTTCTACAGCACGTTCAATTGGTGCTGGGGTTGCCAAATTACCAGTGGCGATTATTCCATTAATCGTATATCAAGATAAAGTAGTCGACGGACAAGTCGTATCACAATTCCAAGGACAATTAATGTTCCCAGTAATGTTAGGTTTAGGGGTTGTCGCTTTAATCTCATTCTTCTTGTTATATTTAAATGTAGAAGAACGTGTACAGCCAGATATTGAAAAAATCAAAAACCAACCGTCAATCTTCAAAACGTTCAAAACATTATTCTCAAACCGTGCCTTAATCGCCCAAATTATTGCCGGTACAGCACAAACAATCTTCATCTACTCAGCATCACAATTACACCAAATGACATTACAAGTTAAATACAACGACGGATCGCTATTCTCATGGTTCACCCTTATTGAAATCGCACCTTTAGCGATTGGGGTATTAATGATTACGCCACTTGTACGTAAGTTTGGTAAACGCCAAGTCATCATCGCACCTTTACTTGGTACCTTGGTAATCTACGGAACAATGTTATTATTCCCAGTGGAAAATGTTTATCTTTGGATTGGTTTGATGGCAGTCGCGAATATGTTTACATTCGGTTTCCAATTACTATCATGGGCAATGATTTCAGATGCAATTGACTACAACGAATGGAAACAAGGCTTCCGTTCAGACGGATCGTTATATTCTTCATATATCTTTTGTCGTAAAATCGGTACAGCATTCTCATCTGCAGCCGTACCATTATTAATTGCATTCTCAGCACCTTCATTAGAGTTGAATATTGCAACAACTTGGACCGCATCAAATGTGAGTGCAATCTACAACATGTCAATCCTGTTCCCATTATTTGGATTTGGTTTGGTATTTATTGCTTACTTATTAGTATTCAACATCTCAAAAGAAGACTACCACAAAATGCAAAAAGACCTAGGTCATACAATTGACAATGGTTAAGCCTTAAATACAAATAAAAATGAAAACAATTGACGGTCAAATAGGGTAAAACCTATAAGAACGTCAATTGTTTTTACATTTAAAAGGTAGAATTTGATATACTAAGAAAAAGGATGTGAGACAGGGCGTTTAGACAGGAGACGATGGAAGAATAGTGCCGTATCACACAAAGTGTGAAACAAACTATTCTGAAGCGGACACCTGTCTGCCCTGGCGAGCTCAACTAAAAAGGGTGCGAGATCTGACGTCAGTGTGCGAGAATCGAACTCGACCAAGTGCGAAAAAAGGGTGCAAGTCTAAACGACTTTTCTCGCACCTCCAAATTTAAAAAGGTGGTTTTATGAAAACTTTAGCAATTGATACATCAACTCAAGCTCTTAGCGTCGCCCTACGTGATGGGGACCAGGTTGTGGCAGAAACGACCACCAATACCAAAATTAAACATTCAACCCAGTTGCTCCCTTTAATTGACAGTATGTTCAAACTAATCGGTTGGCAACCAATTGACCTTGAAGGCATTGTTGTTACAGAGGGACCGGGTTCTTATACAGGATTGCGGATTGGGGTAACAGCAGCCAAAACCATGGCCAACACTCTAAACATTCCCCTGTTTACCTTACCAACCTTGATGGCGTTAGCGGGCAACGTGCAAGCAACAAGTGGCCCAGCTTTAATCGTCCCATTCATCGATGCCAGAAGAAAGACGGCTTTTGCGACTGTTTACCTTAGAGAAGGCAACCGTTTTACGCCACTATTCACAACATCACACGGCCAATTTATCCAGTTTTTAGACCAGGTTGAGGCCTACTTAAAAGACAATCCGGACTTACAAAGCTTACCGCTGAATTTTGTCAGCCCTGATATTGAAGCCTTCCGCCAAGACATTGAATCCCAATTTGGCGACCGGGCAATCATTTTCCCAAATGAATTTGGTTTAATACATGCAGGACATTTAGGCGCGCTACCACTGAAACAAGTGGACGTCGAGACATTTATTCCGGATTACGCAAAATTATCAGAAGCTGAAGAAAACTGGGTCGCTCAAAATCCTGAGGAGGCTAAGGCAGATGAAGGCACGTACGTGGAGAGAACAAATTAAAGCATTTTTCAAAAATTTTAATCGACAGGTGTTATTTACCATGAAAAAATCTCTAGTAGCTGATTTAACATTAGACAAACAATCAATCGCCTTACCAGATGGACAATCTATCTTTTTTGTTGTGCAAGATACGACAGTGATTCATCAAATGGTTGACGTCGAATACCGTGCTTACCATCAAGTCGTTTCTTGGACAGCCCGCGACTTCCTGTATGATATGACCCAAAATCCTAACACCTATTACATCCAAGCCTTCTTAGGTGAAGAATTAGTAGGCTTTATTGGCTGTCGCCGTGACCGGACGGATGTCCATATTTCAAACTTCGTCGTCAATCCAGATTACCAATCAATCGGGATTGGGACCGCCTTACTGGACCGGGCCATCGACTGTGCCAAACAGCTCGACCGCAACGCTATGTCCCTTGAAGTCAGAGCCTCCAACCACGGTGCACAACGTTTTTATCAACGTTTTGGATTTTACGAAAGTGACACCAAAGAGAATTATTACTCTGATAATGACGAAGATGCTTTCGAAATGCGGTTAGCGCCCCTAATTAATGTAGAGCAAATCGAAATTGTCGAAGGGGTGTAACCCGTGCAAATCGACCATCTAGACTATCAATGGGCTAAAACTCAAGATTCTAAAGATTTAGGCAAAATGGCTACTGATCTCCACGCTAGCCTACACCAAGCCTTTTCAACGGATTTATCTTGGTCAGCAAAAGCCGTTGATGCAAGTCTCCATAACCCATACCATCATTTCTTTATTATGCGCGATCCAGCAAACTTAGAGATTGTTGGACTAGCGCATTTTCAATTGATTTTTGATGAGGTAGAGCTCTTCAATATTGCCATATTGCCTGATTATCGTAGACAAGGACTTAGCTACCGGTTGCTTGAAGAGGCTTTGCTTTATTTTGCCCAAAATAAAGGTAAAATAGTGACCCTTGAAGTCCGCAGCCGTAATCAAGCTGCGCGACAACTATACGAAAAACTAGCCTTCAAACAAATTGCTAGTCGTCCCAACTATTATCCTGTAGACTTAGACGACGCCATTATTTACCAACGAATTCTAGAAAACAATAATTAAATGATAACAACTAAGTGAAAGGAGCCATCTCGCTATGGCAACAATATTAGCAATCGAATCTTCTTGTGATGAAACATCCGCAGCCATCGTCCGAAACGGGACAGACATGCGGTCCAACGTTGTCGCAAGTCAAATTAAAAGTCATATGCGGTTTGGCGGTGTCGTGCCTGAAATCGCCAGCCGTCATCATGTAGAACAAATTACTCAAATCATCGACCTAGCTATGACTGAAGGTAAGGCGACCTGGGAAGATGTGGACGCTGTCGCAGTAACCCAAGGACCCGGCCTAGTCGGTTCATTATTAATTGGGGTTACGGCAGCAAAAGCTTTAGCATTTGCTCATCAAAAACCTTTAATCGGGGTTAATCATATGGCTGGTCATATATACGCCAATCAACTGATTTCACCAATGGTTTATCCATTGTTGGCATTAGTTGTATCCGGTGGTCATACTGAACTAGTTATTATGCGCGGAGAAAATGATTTTGAAACAATTGGAGATACGCGTGATGATGCTGTAGGAGAAGCTTACGATAAAATCGGCCGTGTCATCGGAGTGCCTTACCCAGGTGGGAAAATCATTGACCAGATGGCTCATGAAGGGGAAGGTGTTTATCAATATCCGCGAGCTATGAAGGGAGAAGATACATTAGATTTTTCTTTTTCAGGCTTAAAGTCTGCTGTAATCAACCATATGCATAATGCCAAACAAAAGAATGAAACGCTTGATATGAACAATGTAGCAGCTTCATTCCAAGCAGCAGCCCTTGATCAATTAGTGGGTCGGACAATTTCTGCCTTAAACCAATACCCAGAAATCAACCATTTACTAGTTGCAGGCGGTGTAGCAGCCAACAAAGGTTTACGTAGCCAATTAACCGCTGCAGTTGAAGGATTAGATCGTCCAGTCACCTTACAGTTCCCGCCATTAAGCCTTTGCGGTGACAATGCGGCGATGATAGGTGCTGCAGCAGAGTCTTTATACCAAACACAGCAATTTGCTTCTTTAGCTTTAGATGCTAAACCAGGTATGAGCTTATCATAGGTAGAATATTTTGAAGCGAGGTAAGTTTTCTTTATAATAGAAGACAATTTATAATCGAGTGAGAAAGAGAAAGTGGTGGGGCAATGTTTAATAGAAGAAAAATGAATGCGCAAGATAAACATGGAGACCGAAATCGCCTAGAACAACTTTCTGCTAGGCAACGACGAAAAGAGCGGTTTAAAGAACAACCAGATCGGATTCGTGATAATCCTAGGGATACTTTCGTTGACATTATTATCTTTCTTTTGATTATTGCTGTAATAACAGGATTAGTCTTTTTATACTGGGCCTTTAGTCTTTAGGAAGCGGCTATATTTCTTCTAAGATGATTAAATGAAAGGCACAGAAATGTGCTTTTTTTTGTAAAAACCTTGTAGGGAAGGCGATAAAAAGGGCTTATATTACAAATGTGAAACATTTCACTTGTAAATCACCCTAGCTAGCAATTACAATTTAACCATGCCTAGCTTTACTTGCATCCGGTTTATACTAGGTGTGTCGTTTGTTGTTGGGATGCACAAAAAAGGTTAGCCAGGTCCATCTGCTAACCGCGAATACTTTTTGTCTCAGCTCTCTAAGCGTGCACTTAGGGAGCTTTTTAATTTAGGTGATTATTTGCTTAAGTGCTGTTTCATCAATAAACTGGCACTAGCCAACTGTGCAATGATACAGATGATAAGGATAACCGCTAAAGAAATGTCGTTAAACTGATTTTCTATTAAAATCGCTACATAACTCCAAGTGAATACTAATGGAAAGGCAATGTCTTTATATCTAAAGGCGATGTAACCCATTAATAGACTAGCTACCACTAGCATGATATTGGTCCAAGATAACTCGGAAAGTCCAATGAAAGAATCAATATCAGCACCGATAAACCAGGTGAATATATTGACAATTGTTGCAACAGTTACCCAAGCAAAGTAAATAGAGAATGGTAAACGATCAAGCCAGTATCGGCTATTTATATCCGATAATCTTATATAAATGGTGACTAAGTTGATGAGTAATAAAGCAATAATGATTGTAGAAACAAGCAACCATTCTTGGGTAAATGCAATAATCCAAAAACCGTTCAGTAAGAAATTGATAACAGGCAGAAAACTTAATCTATCTACTACTTGTTGCGCTTGTTGTCGATTAAAGAATAAGCGAATGATCCAAATAAAAGTGAATATGTATATGATTCCCCAAATGGAGAAAGCGTAGCCGGCAGGTTGAATGAGTGCAGGGTCTTGATTTGCGACAATCCCAACATTAGTAGCAGACCAGTAATTTAGAAAAATCATTACAGCAAATGCGATGAGATAAATTACGGGCCATTGGGTATATTTTTTCATGAATATCTTCCTTTCAATTTAGTTTCTATAGTAATGTTGCAACAATTGATGATGAGGAGGGTTTTATACCATCATCCAACATGACTTCATCGGCAGTAATTTTTTATGAGGAGAGTATAATCGCTACACCGGCACCTGGAGGGCTACTTGACCCAGCAAAGTATAAATTGTTGCCCTTTTTTTTGCTTTAAAGATAGCCTAAAGTGATTACTTTGCCCCAAAGAAGATCCTAAGCCAAAAGTCGCTCCATGGTATACATTAAATTTACTTTTGAAATCTTCTGGTGTGTAGCGTGTTTTCCTTCAATTATAATTTCTGAAACGTCTGAAGATATCATCATCCTTTTTGGATTGGGGCATCTTACCAACTGGTTAATCATTTTTCTCGTGGATATCTACTTAATGGCTTGCATGTCCTAATCGGCTAGCGGATATATCGTCTATATCTGCCCCAACTACGATTACATGTTTTGTCATTTTTATTATCATCTTCCTATCACAAGTGGCTATTTGAATGGCTTGAAGTAAATACTGTCAGTTAAATATGGATTTGGGTACTTTTTCAGTAATTGATTCAAGTATCGACGGAATTGTGTAATCGATATTTCTTGGTTTTGTAGTTTTTCTTGATTGCGTTTAAACTTACCACGCTCAGTATCGGTGGCTTGTTTTTTAAAGTATCCCCAAATATGTTGTCCAGCATTTATTTCATTACCGATATCTTCTGGTAAGTTTTCAGCAGTTTCAAGATATTGGATAAAGGCTTCAAAATCAGTGTGCTCTTTATCTTTTAAAAGGTTTCTAATTGCTTGATAAATATTTAAAGACTTTGCCATCACGTCATATTTATAACGTGCCCATAACTTTTCAGCAGCCCCAATATCTTGGTCAAGATATAACTGGATTTTTTCTGCAGAACGATTTTTATCTTTTACTTCTAACATGATATCTATAGGACCACTTAATTCATTTTGAATGAAATGGATAAAAGGGTTAAGTGCGGTCGTTTTAGTATGCGCACCCGGTTTTTTACCTAGCGCTTGTTGGCTATAGTGTATAGCCTGTCTACCATCATTAGTAGTCCAAGTTTGACCGGCTAATTCAATATAGGTTTTCATGCTACGGCTATTTTCGGGTTTTAATATATTGAAATGTAGGTTATCAAATACAACAGGTAAGTGAGTGAGTTGACTAATATACAAGACATCTTCAATATTAAATAAGCGTTCATCATTTTCGATGATTAAATGACGACGAATCTTACTAGAAAGGCTATTAGCTACTTGAATAAACCGTTGAATTGCAGCGTCTTTATCGCCATACACACCACCAATATGAATCACCATTTTATTACTTTGATCACCGCCCAATAACGCCAACAAATCGGCATGATAATCCAAATCAGCAATTGCGCGTTCTACTACATCCTCCTTTGGTGAATTTAGCACAGTATATTGACCAGGGTGAAAGGATATGCGGATGTCTAAATTCTTTATGAGCTTCTTTAGTGCATCGAATTCATCTTGAAAATATACCTGCCAGTCTAAATTAACATCATCTTTAGCCTTAGTTGCAAAAGGAATTAAATCACTTGATAACCGTAACATTTGAATGTTGTGGTCTGCAGTGTAAATCAACATTTGTTTAAGTGTCTCTAAATTCCAGCTAATTAACTCAATCCATTTTTCATTAGTTAAATTAGCAAAACGACAAGTTTTAAACCCTCGATCTAAGTCTAGGTTCAAGCAGGCATAGCCAACTTTTATTGTTGAATTCATCATATGACCTTCTTTCTCATTATGTCTTGATAGTTTGGTAAGCTTGTTGAATTAATTGTGTTCTTTTTAATTTGCTAGCGTACTGGCGCTTAGTGAAACAATTGTAGCCATCTTCTCGAATAACCGTTTCAATACTTTGGTAAATAATAGTTGATGCCACAAGTGGTAGACGAGCTTTCGAGGTGAAGTGCTTCGATATGGTTATGAATTTCTTCATATCGCTCACTTTTAAAAAGTATAAACTTATCGATTGATAAGTTTCGTTTAGTATAAAGCTAATAAAAGTAATTAACAATACCTGTTTAAGTTTTTTTGCCTTATAATGAAATGGAATATTTAAAAGGAATGGCTTCATTATGAGAAAAAAAATCCGACAACCAGGCAAAGAATTATTGCAGTTGCACACGGAAAATTTATGTCAATTCCAATCATCTAGTAGCCAATTAACCGGAGAAGTCAATACTAATTCAATTGCTAGTTATTATTTTATGACGATTGCGCCTTATATTTTCCCGGATGCGGAGAAATATCATTTAATGAATTTAAGTGAAGTCATTCATCTATTTCTACACGGTGTATTAAAGTAAGTATCAATAAGGAGTTGTGCGGCTATGTTTGAACAATTTGCTTTTCATTTTCCATTTAAGGATGTGGATAAACAAGTCCACTTGTATTTACCAGATCGTCTATCAGAAAGTAAAGAACGCTATCCTGTTCTTTACATGTTTGATGGGCATAACTTATTCTTTGACGAGATGGCGACTTATGGAAGGTCTTGGGATTTATTGGATTTTCTGGGTACCTACAATAAAGAGCTGATTGTTGTAGGGGTTGAGTGCAGCCATGAAGACGGGGAGCGTCTCCGTGAATATTGTCCCTATTCAGTAGATACTGAACATTTTGGTCAAATTGAGGGTTATGGCGATCATTTTATGGATTGGCTAGTTAATGAACTAAAACCATTTATTGATGATAACTATCCAACTATCGCGGGACGCGTGGGAACAGCAATTGCTGGTTCTTCTATGGGTGGCTTGATGGCTTATTATGCTGCAGTTGTTTATAACCAAACTTTTTCTAAAGCTGCCGCATTATCACCAGCTTTTGGTTTTTGTTTTGATGAATTAGTGGCTGAATTGGCACGCCAATCTATCGACCAAGATACCCGATTATACTTGTCCTTTGGTGACCAGGAAGTTAGTCAAGGTCGCTTAGATCAAGCCGGTTATCTTGAGCAAGCATTCTTAGATCGTGGTGGTGAAACTTATATGCATTTAGAAGCAGGTGGTGACCACTCAGAAGCTACATGGGCAGCACAAAACCGCCTATACATGGACTTCTTATGGCATTAACCCATCTTTTTAAGGAATATGTAAAAAAAGCGACTGAGTTTATCTCAGTCGCTTTCAATGTTGGAATTGGTCATTTTTATACTTATTTGCGGCCGGTTACGTACGCATCTACAGCAATCAAAGCATCTGCAACGTCTTCGGCTGTGACGGTATAGGGCATGTTGTGAATTGTTTCCCCTTCAATTGTGGCTTGTTTCCCCACGCGAAGCAAGGCGTCACGGTCTTCAGGATCCAAGTGTAATTCTTTTAGGGTAGTAGGTAAGCTTAAAGCTTGATATAGGTCGATGTAGGCATCAATCTCTTCAGTTGGACGATTTTCCATAAAGAGTTGCGTTAGCGTACCATAAGCAACTTTTTCACCGTGGGTTAGATGATGAATGTCACCTTCTAAAGCTGTGAAACCATTATGAATAGCGTGGGCAGCAGCAAGACCACCAGATTCAAAACCAAGTCCACTAAGAAGTGTGTTGGCTTCAATAACATTCTCAACTGCTGGTGTGACTGCCTGTTTTTCAACGGCTTTAAAGGCTTTAACTCCGTCAGCAAACAAGACTTCCTTACTCTTGTCTCCAATTGCTTGAGCAGCTAAAGTTGTTTTCCCACCGGCCATGGTATCGTGATTACCAGTCATAGTTGGGCGCATTTCAACTGCAGTTGCCAGTGCATCAGCGATTCCTGAAGCGAAGAAACGAGCTGGTGCTTGCGCAATAATTTGACTATCTAGTAGGACTAGATCGGGATTCTTCTTGTAGAATCGGTATTTCTCAAATGTGCCTTCCTCAGAGTAAATAACAGATAACGCAGAAGTCGGTGCATCTGTAGAAGCAACTGTTGGTAAAATAGCTACTGGTGACTGTAGGTCATCCGCAATGGCTTTCCCAGCATCAATAGCTTTCCCGCCACCTAGTGCTAAAACAAGATTTACATCATTATTTTGGCCAATTTTTGTCACGCGATCAATCTCTGCAGTAGAAGCTTCACCTTGGAAGGGCTCACGGATAATGGTCATGCCAGCTGCTGTCAATGAGTCAGTTAGGGTTTCCCCAACAATTTCCCAAACAACATCATCTGCTAGCAGTAAGGCCTTATCACCTAACTTTTGAATGTAGTCTACAGCTACTTGACTTGTTAAAATATTTTTACCTTGAACATAATGTGCCGGACTTGCAAATACCCTAACCATAATAAACCTCCTAGTTTATGTCACAAAATTCACAATTGAAACCGCATATATAAAAGTAGGAAAATTGTTATTCCTATTTACATGTGAATTATATCACAAATAAAAAAGAAAGGGTACTATTTTAGGTTAAGTTTTGAGAGAATAAAATGTAATGATGATATAAGATATTTTGCTTCCAATTGTGGTTCAGATTTGAGATAATGTAACGCTGTAAGCAAAAATTCTAAAGTAAGTAAAAAAGCGAATAGCTTTTTTATTTTGTATTCAATATATAAGAAAAAGAGAAAGGAATTTATTGTGGAAGAAAAGAAAAACTTTTGGCAAGAATTGCCACGACCATTTTTTATTTTAGCGCCAATGGAAGATGTAACAGATACTGTTTTTCGTCATGTAGTTCAAAAAGCAGCTAAACCAGATGTTTATTTTACTGAATTTACCAATTCAGAGTCATATGTACATCCAAAAGGTCGCGATTCATTAAATTCACGATTACTATTTACAGAAGATGAAAAACCTATCGTAGCGCATATCTGGGGAGACAATCCTGATCACTTTGCGACTATGGCTAAAGGGATGAACGAAATGGGCTATGCTGGTTTAGATATTAACATGGGATGCCCAGCACCTAACGTGTTTAAACACGGTCGAGGATCAGGGTTAATCCTCCGTCCAGATGTAGCGGTTGAATTAATTCAAGCAGCTAAAGAAGGTGGCCTACCCGTTTCAGTGAAAACAAGACTTGGTCATCAAAATACAGAAGAATATAAAGAATGGCTTAGTCTGTTGTTAAAACAAGATATTGCCAACTTATCGATTCATTTACGGACCAAGACTGAAATGTCTAAGGTGGATGCGCATTGGGAATTGATTCCAGAAATCAAAAAACTACGCGACGAAATCGCACCACAAACCTTATTAACCATTAACGGTGATATTCCAAACCGTCAAGTCGGTCAAGAATTAGTGGATAAATACGGTGTTGACGGCGTCATGATTGGTCGTGGGATTTTCCATAATCCATTCGCCTTTGAAGAAGAAGCACGTGACCACTCGCCAAAAGAATTGTTGGATTTATTCAGATACCACTTGGATTTGTTCGACGAAAATGCTGCCAAAGACGGTCGTCCATATAAACCATTACGTCGTTTCTTTAAAATCTACATCCGCTCATTCCGTGGTGCCAACGACTTACGGATTGGCCTAATGGAAACTGAATCAACGGAAGAAGCACGCGCATTGCTAGATGAATTTGAAGAAAAATACCTAGCGGATGCATAATATAATTGCGAATATGATAAAAAGGCCACTTTCACGTGGTCTTTTTTAGGTGGTTTCTAAAATTTTGGATATTATAAGGGTGAACACGGAAGCAGTTATGATAGCAGATATTTATAGAAGAAAAGTATCAGGTCCTAAACTTGATTCGATAAGACGGTATGAAGATGACTATACGGATATTGGGTTGGCTTATTAACCTCATCGCATTATTCCTATTTCTAACCACCGCAACACTGATTTTAATGGGGGATTACGCTATGATCATTTTCATGCTCTTCCTCTTCCTAGCCTCCAAACTACCTTTAGCCATTAGATATTCAGAAGTCTTCGCAAGACTTCGAGAACCAGAAATTTTTCGGAAACTAGCCGGAGAAGGGCTTATCTTACTCGTCGCCATTATAATTCGGGTCTAGATCTATTCGGGCGTATTATTGCCATAACTTCTTGCAAAATAAAGAAACACATCTAAGCTGACAGAAAGCCTATTTACCTAAGGCCTCTGTCTTTTTTTGATTATTCTTGGGCCGATTTCCTAATTTCGGAACAGGGTGCGGGTTAGAAAACTTGTCTCAATAAACATGTAAGCGTTTGCATATAGAAAAAAGCAATGCTAAGATGACAGTATTGGAAGCAATATTCAACAAAAAGGAGTGAAGAAATTATGATGGCGAAATTACAACGGTTTGGGGGCGCAATGTTTGTGCCGGTGCTGTTATTCTCGTTCGCGGGTATTGTATTATCCTTCTCGATTCTTTTCCAAAATGAATTGATTATGGGTGGTCTCGCATCCGAGGGCAGTCTTTGGCGAAATATCTGGTCGGTTTTAGAATCTGGTGGTTGGACAGTATTTAATCAAATTGAATTGCTATTTGTAATTGGTTTACCTATTGGGTTAGCAACAAAAGCGGCTGGTCGTGCCAGCTTGGAGTCATTTATTGTTTACATGACTTTTCAAAGTTTTCTGGCTAGAATCCTTGAAATTTGGGGGACGAACTTTGGGGTAGATTATACCGCAGAACCAGGTGGTGTCAGTGGGTTAAAACTGATCGGTAGTGTAAAAACATTGGATACCAATATTATTGGTGCCATTGCCGTAGCGGCTATTGTTGTTTGGCTACACAACCGGTACTTTGATACTAAACTACCAGACTGGTTGGGTGTTTTCCAAGGGTCAACATTCGTTTATATTTTAGGATTCTTCATCATGTTACCATTAGCCTTCCTAACAGCTTGGGGTTGGCCAGTTATTCAAGGTGGTATTGCAACATTACAGGGTTGGTTGGCGAGTTCAGGTGCCTTCGGTGTATTCGTATATGTATTCTTAGAACGTATTTTAATTCCAACAGGACTGCATCATTTTGTATACCAACCATTTACCTATGGCCCTGCAGTGATAGAAGGCGGGATTGAACGCGCCTGGTTAAATCAATTAAATGTAATTGCTTCAAATCCGGCACCTTTACGTGAACAATTCCCTGAAGGCGCATTTGGGTTGCATAATATGTCAAAAATTTTCGCACCGATTGGTATTTCAGCAGCTTTCTATGCGACAGCGAAAAAAGAAAAACGTCAAGAAGTATTATCCCTACTATTGCCAACAGCTTTCACAGCGATTATGGCTGGGATTACAGAACCGTTTGAATTTACTTTTCTATTTATCGCCCCACAACTATTCTTTATCCATGCCTTACTTGCAGCTTCACTAGGAACAACTATGTACTTATTCGGACTAGCAGGAGATATAGGTTCTGGTCTAATTTCAGTTGTTTCTAAATTTATTATTCCAATGTGGTCTAATCATTTTGGTGCAATTATCACTTGGCTAGTTATTGGTTTAATCTTCTCTGGTATTTACTTTGTGGTTTTCAGCTTGATGATTAATAAATTTGATTTGAAAACACCTGGACGTGAAGATGACGAAGAAGAAGTGAAAATGTACTCTAAACAAGACTATAAAGATAAAAAGAAACAAGAGGCAGCAGGTTTTGACCCAGACGATACGAGTCATGATCCGTCAGAGTCGAAAGCAAGTAGTAAAGCCATGACAAACTACGCAGAAGAAGCAGCTAATGATCCTAGTCGTGGACGTTTCGCAGTAACAGCTTCAAACTATGTTGACTTGTTAGGTGGTCCAGAAAATATTACTGATGTTAATAACTGTGCCTCTAGATTGAGGTTAACAGTTAAAGACCCAAATGCATTAGCCACTGATAAAGAGTTTAAAGAAAACGGAGCGCATGGAGTGGTACGTAAGGGTCAGGCGATTCAAGTTATCGTTGGACTAGATGTCCCACAAGTTCGTGATGAAGTGGACGTTGAAATTGCTAAACGGACAGGTAAAGCGAAAAATTAAGGAACAATTTCCGTAAGTTGGAACAAGTTCATAAATACTGAAATGCGAACAGAAGGTTGAGCGGTTAGTGAAAACGCTTAATTTTCTGTTAGCATAGAGGTATAGAAAAGTAGCGGTTAAACAATTGCATTAGGAGGAATTCATAATGACATTAAAGAAACAATCGATTCTCGTAGCAGGTGGGGGTTCAACTTTTACACCAGGTATCATCATGATGTTACTGGATAATTTAGATACTTTCCCAATCCGTCAAATCAAATTTTACGATAATGACGGGGACCGGCAAAAACAAATTGCCGATGCCTGTGAAATTATCCTAAATGAACGCGCACCAGAAATTGAATTCGTGGCTACAACCGATCCAGCTACAGCTTTTACAGACATTGATTTCGTGATGGCCCACATTCGTGTCGGTAAATATGCCATGCGTGAACAAGATGAAAAAATTCCATTAAAATATGGAGTAATTGGTCAAGAAACATGTGGACCAGGTGGTATTTCATACGGTATGCGTTCAATCGGTGGCGTACTTGAATTGATTGACTATATGGAAGAATACTCTCCAGATGCTTGGATGTTAAACTACTCTAACCCAGCAGCAATCGTAGCAGAAGCGACTAGAAAATTACGTCCGAATAGCCGTATTATCAACATTTGTGATATGCCTGTAGGGATTGAATACCGGATGGCGGATATTTTAGGCCTTAAATCTCGTAAAGACTTCGTTGTTCGTTATTATGGATTAAACCACTTTGGTTGGTGGACAGATATCCGTGACCATGAAGGCAACGATTTAATGCCAAAATTAAAAGAGTGGGTTCATGAACATGGTTATGTAACGCCAGAAGAATTGGCTGATGCTTCTGAAGAGGAAGTGGAAGAAAGTTGGATGCATACCTATGAAAAAGCAAAGGAAGTGTCTTGGCTGGATGAAGATACCCTGCCAAATACCTATCTAAAATACTACCTATACCCTCAAGATGAAGTAGCAGTAGCTAATCCAGACTATACGCGTGCCAATGAAGTAATGGACCATCGTGAAAAACAAGTGTTCTCAGAATGTAACCAAGTAGTGAATTATGGGTCAGGTGCCAAAACGACATTAAAAGCAGATGATCACGCCTCATATATTGTCGATTTAGCGAGAGCCTTGGCGTATAATACGCGTGAAAGAATGTTGTTGATTGTGCCAAACAATGGATCAATCGTGAACTTTGATCCGACAGCCATGGTAGAAATCCCTTGTATCATTACATCAAACGGACCTGAACCATTGGTAACGGGCGAAATTCCGCGCTTCCAAAAAGGTTTAATGGAGCAACAAGTGGCCGTTGAAAAATTAGTGGTTGAAGCTTGGAGCGAAGGTTCTTATCAAAAATTATGGCAAGCTATTACCTTATCAAGAACCGTGCCAAATGCACGCGTAGCCAAACAAATTCTGGATGATTTAATTGAGGCAAACACATCATACTGGCCTGAGTTATCTTAATCTATTAAATGTAAACGCTTTTGATATAATAGGAGTGGGCCGAGGTCCACTCTTATTATTTTGGAGGCATTTATGAAACCTATAGAAAATATCTATAACGACTTGTATAGTAAATTAACTGAAAATGAAATCTATATTTTTGACTATATCATGAAGCATAGTCAGACGGTTAGGAAGATGTCTATCACTGAATTAGCAACGATTTTGGCTGTTTCAAAATCGACGATTTCACGTTTTACCCAAAAAATTGGCTTTTCAGGTTATGCGGAATTTAAGTTTTACCTCAACAATGAAGCAGATAATCAACGGCATGATAGTGAAATTGATCCAATGGGGCAGTTAGCAGCCGATACCCAAGATACCTTTAAGATGTTCAGTAATATGCAGGTTGAACCCATTGTTGAAAGTATTTTTGATGCGGATAATGTCTTCTTATATGGGACTGGATGGGCGCAAAAGAACGCTTTAAACGATTTTAGAAGAAGTATTTTATTGAACAATAAATTTTCTATCGATATTTCAGCACCTTTGGAGCTGAAAATTGCGAGTGCATCTATTAAACCTGGAGATGTGCTGATTGTGGCGTCTTTTAGCGGCAATGTGGCATTGATTGAACGAGAATTGAAAATCTTTAAGAGTAAAGGGGCCATCCTGATTGCGGTGAGTGAAATGCATACCAGTTTATTAGCTAGCTTAGCCGATTATACAATCTATTTTAAAACAACACGCTTTGATTATAAGGATGAAGCCTTTGCATCTATGTTACCTATCCACCAAGCCACCAACTTATTAGCAATCGCCTATTTTGAATATGTGCGAAAACAAGAACGATTACAGAAAGAAAATGAGGAGCGTGACCTATGACCAGAAAAAATTTAAGTCGAATGGTACATTTTGTGATTATATTACTGGTTATTGCACCCATCTTATATGTTGCCCTATTAACTTTCCAAGGCAACGCGCAAGGACTGGGTTTACTAGAAAACTTGACCACGAATGTCTCTACAGTGATTTCACTAATGTCTGTATGTATCCTGCCTTTTGCGGGCTTTTTAGTCAAATCTAAGTGGGATCAAATTGACCAAACACAAGATAGTCTAGGGCAATTTTATATCAGTTTATTACTTATCTTGATTGGTTTCTTATTGATTGGCAACACCGGAATGGCCATCTTGATTTTTATTTTAATTGCCTTTAGTGTTGTGATTTTAAAAGTGAGACTAGGAGATGCCTTCCAAGTCCTTTTCAAATCACCGAAGCACAATATTAGCCACTTTGCTGGTGAAATGGCCATGCTATTGATTGCAGCCTTTATTCGTTTTGCTATCTGGCGGATTAGTACGGGCAGCTAATGTCTGAGTGTTAATAGAGGATTCGACTTCACTTCACATTATGTTTTTGTGAATTAAATGGTTTGAGTTATAATCGAATTAGACAGACAAGTTACTGATATCAAAATGAATAAAAAGGAGCGTTAATTTAGTTGAAACTGTTAACATTAAATACTCATTCTTATGGTGAAGATGATCAAGATCAAAAATTAGCTTTTATTGCGCAATCGATTGCTGAGTGGGATGTCGATGTAGTGGGCTTACAAGAAGTTAATCAGAAAATTATTGGACATCGAGTAGACGTTAAAAATATTGTGAACTTTGTCCCTATGGATGGGCAAGTGAATGTTAAAGAAGATAATTTTGCTATGCGTTTAGTAGCATTATTAGCGGAATTAGGCAAAACCTACTATTGGGCGTGGGCTATGACTCATATTGCGCATGACACAATGCAAGAGGGTGTAGCGATTTTATCAAAATATCCAATTGATAGCGTCACTAGCTATAACGTATCAAAAAGTCATAATTGGTATGACTATAAAACACGGCGTATTCTTACGGCTAAGATCACTAAACCAAATGGCGAAAGCTTTATGGCGGTTTCTGGTCACTTCTCATGGTGGCACGGGAAAAATAATGAAGAATTTCATTATGAATGGCAAGAAACTGAAAAATACCTGGCTAGAACTAAGTTGCCAATTTATTTTATGGGTGACTTTAATAATCCTGCCGGGACAGATGGTTATGACTACATGGTGTCAACGGCTATTCCAATCATAGACTCGTATATGATTGCAGAAGAAACTGTCGGTGGACCGACAGTATTGAAAGAAATCGGTGGTTGGACCGGGCTTAAAGAACAAATTCGAATCGATTACATTTTTGTACCAAAAGATGTAAAAGTCAAGACCTCTGAAGTTGTTTTTGATGGCGAACGTCAGCAATCCGTATCAGACCACTCAGGTGTACTGGTAGAAACTATTGACTAGAAGCTGAATATAAAGATAAATATTGAAACTACGTATGTAAATATGGCAATATTAGAATGATCACTAGCTAGATTTTCTGATTTATCTACAATATTTAAGGCTAACAAATGTTAGAAGTAGCAAGAAGAGCAGTATTTTTAATTAAATAAAACATTTAAAAGGACCGTGAGAGTGGGAAATTCTCGCGGCTTTTTTTGCTATAGTTAAAAAAAGGTGCAAACGGTTGCACAAAAGTGATTTACAGTGTATAATTTGTTTTGAGTTATGAAACCGTTATCAAAAGGGTGTAAATGAAGGAGCGAAAAAAATGAAGAGACTGTTTACGTTTGAATTTTGGCAACAATTTGGGAAGGCTTTGATGGTTGTTATTGCAGTTATGCCAGCTGCAGGTTTAATGATTTCAATTGGTAAGACCATTCCCTTGTTTGCTGAAAATATTAGTTTTTTAGTCACTACGGGCGGCGTGTTAGAGTCAATTGGTTGGGCCATTATTGGTAACCTGCATTTATTATTTGCGATTGCAATTGGTGGTTCATGGGCTAAGGACCGTGCTGGTGGGGCCTTTGCGGCAGCTGTTGCTTTTGTCTTAATTAACCGGATTACAGGTGCCTTGTTTGGCGTTACAGCTGAAATGTTAGCTGATCCTGCTGCTGTGACAAGCACGGTATTTGGTCAAACGATTCCTATAAATGGCTACTTTACTAGTGTTCTAGAAGCGCCAGCTTTAAACATGGGGGTATTTGTAGGGATTATTTCAGGTTTTATTGGGGCGAGCGCTTACAATAAATACTACAACTATCGTAAATTACCAGAAGTGTTGTCCTTCTTTAATGGGAAACGCTTTGTACCATTTGTTGTGATTGTATGGTCTTTAGCAACAGCTTTAGGATTAGCTGTAGTTTGGCCAGTAATTCAATCAGGTATTAATGCATTTGGTCAATGGATTGCAACATCTCAAGATACTGCGCCTGTTTTAGCACCGTTTATCTTCGGTACATTAGAACGGTTACTATTACCATTTGGTTTACATCACATGTTAACTATTCCAATTAACTACACCGAACTTGGTGGTACTTATGAAATTTTAACGGGTGCGCAAGCGGGTGCACAAGTAGTTGGACAAGACCCATTATGGTTAGCTTGGGCAACTGACTTAGCAAACTTCAACAATGCTGGTGACACGCAAAATTATCAATTTGTACTAGAAAATTGGGTGCCTGCTCGTTTCAAAGTTGGGCAAATGATTGGTTCCTCAGGTATCTTGATGGGGTTAACCTACGCAATGTACCGCAATGTTGACCAAGATAAGAAAGAGAAATATAAACCAATGTTTATTTCAGCTGCAGCTGCCGTTTTCCTAACTGGGGTGACTGAACCATTGGAATACATGTTTATGTTCATCGCTATGCCTTTATATGTGGTGTATGCGGTGATTCAAGGGGCGGCATTTGCTATGGCAGATGTGTTAAGCCTACGGGTGCATTCATTCGGGACTATTGAATTCTTGACCCGTATCCCATTATCAGCGCAAGCCGGTATTATGGGTGACGTGATCAACTTCATCTTGGTGACACTGGTATTTGGTGTATTAACATACTTTATTGCAAACTTCATGATCAAGAAATTTAAATATGCAACACCTGGTCGTTTAGGTAACTACGAAGAGGGATTGGGGGCTGAACAAGCTGATAAAGCAGCTGACGGCCAAACTTCAGCCATTGCCTCAAATGCGAGCGAGCAACAAATTGCCGATGTTATCTACCTATTAGGTGGTAAAGAAAATATCGACTTTGTAGATGCATGTATGACGCGTTTACGTGTGACAGTTAAGGACACTGAAAAAGTAGCTAGCGATGAGTATTGGAAAGCAGCTGGTGCTATGGGCTTAATGGTTCGCGGTACCGGAGTCCAAGCCATCTACGGTCCTAAATCAGACATTCTAAAATCTGATATCAACGACTTGTTAGAGGCAGGTGCACCTGTTCCGGAACCTTCAGACAAGGTGACAGGGAAAACAAAGGTCAACAAACCGGCTAATAATACTGGAAAAGGTACGGCGTCTGGTCAAAAAACAGCTATTTTTGCACCAGTATCTGGGCAATTATTGGATATTTCTGTTGTAAATGACCCAGTATTCTCAGAAAAAATGATGGGAGATGGTTACGCTGTCGAGCCTAAAGAGGGCGCAACCTCAGCGAAAGTTTACGCACCTGTTGCTGGTAAAATTGTATCGATTTTCCCAAGTCATCATGCAATTGGTATTCAAACAAGTAATGGTCTAGAAGTATTAGTGCATATGGGTATTGATACAAATGATTTTGACCCGGAAATTTTTGGTCTAACAATTAAGGTAGATCAAGAAGTAACTGCTGGACAAGTGATTGGTGAAATTAACTTACGAGCGGTTGAAGAAGCAGGTAAAGAAAAAACAGTTATCGTAGTGGTAACCAACTCAGATGCTATTGATCGAATTGACTTGTCTGAAACTGATCAACAAATTGATGGGGGCCAGAAAGCAGGAGAGATTCTTTCTTAAGATAGTAATCAACATACAGTAGTAAGATAGTTAATGGTTAACAGGCCATTAGCTATTTTTCTAATCACAAATGTAAGCGTTTTCTAAAATAGAAAATAATTAAAATCAAAGTAGGGTAGAGAAAAGAGGGACACTATTGGATTTAGCAGCTTTATACCATCGTCCAGAAAGTGAATTTGCTTATTTATATACGGAAGATACTGTTCATATCCGCTTGCGTACAAAGAAAGATGATGTGGTAAAAGTAAATTTATTAGCGGGAGATACTTATTTACATTATTCAGAAGCTTGGTATCAGACAGGTCAAGCTATGACTAAGGTGGCTACTAGTGATATACATGACTATTGGCAGTGTGAATGGCAATTAGCGCCTAATCGTTTGGCATATGCTTTTCGTGTTCAAGGTAATGATGGCGAGCAAGTATTTTATTGTGATCGAGGGGTTTATCCAATAGATGATCATGATATTTTGAAACAAGTAAATGCATATTTTCGTCTGCCATACTTCCATGAAATTGACCGAGTAAAAACACCAGTTTGGGTGAAGGATACGGTCTGGTATCAGATTTTTCCTGAACGGTTTGCGAATGGAGATCCTACCAATGATCCAGAAAACACTTTGCCCTGGGGAGCTAGAAAACATCCGCGTCACGATGATTTCTACGGTGGTGACTTACAAGGTATTATCGATCATCTGGACTACTTGGAGAATTTGGGGATTACGGGTATCTATTTAACGCCTATTTTTAAAGGTGACACGAATCATAAATATGATACTAATGACTATATGACAATTGACCCAGCATTTGGTCATCCTAAAATATTGAAGGAACTGGTTAGTCAAGCTCATGCTCGCGGTATGAGGGTTATGTTAGATGCTGTTTTTAACCATATTGGCTATACCTCTAATCAATGGCAGGATGTATTAACCAATCAAGCTGATTCGGTTTATAGCGACTGGTTTTATGTTCAAGAATTCCCTGTTAAAGCCTTTGAAGCAGTTGATTACAGTGGTGGTGAACAGTTTGACCGTCACCAATTAACTTATCAAACCTTTGCGTTCGAACCACATATGCCTAAATTAAATACAGCCAATCCACAAGTTAAGGCATACTTACTAGAGGTTGCTCGTCACTATATTCAAACCTTTGATATCGATGGCTGGCGATTAGATGTTGCCAATGAAGTAGACCATCAATTTTGGAAAGATTTCCATCGGACTTGCGTTAACTTGAAGGCAGATTTCTATATTGTAGGTGAAATTTGGCATTCAGCTCAACGATTCCTTGAAGGGGATGAATTCCATGCCATTATGAATTATCCGCTGACAGACCAAATCAAAGACTTTTTCTTTGGACCAGTAGTAAAGGATTATACAATTGAAAACATTATGACTAATCGACAATTTATAGACAGGATAACCAGCCAGCGAATGCTTTATCGGGCACAAACCAATCAGGTTCAATTTAACTTACTGGATTCCCACGATACAGACCGAATCCTGTCAAGGGCTAACTATGACAGAGATAAGGTGCAATCGGCACTCGTTTTTATGTTCTTACAAACGGGTACACCTTGCATCTATTATGGGACAGAGATCGGCTTAGATGGCGGTAATGACCCAGATAATCGCAAATGTATGGTCTGGGAAAAGGATAAGCAAGATCAAGCGATGTTACAGTTCACTAAAGATCTCATAAAAGTGCGTCAAACCTATAGTGATCTCATTCACTTTGCCAGCATAGATTGGTCACGCGACTTGCCAAGTGATCGAATATTAGCTTTTAAAAAGGATTATTATGGACAAACTTTGCGCGCCTATTTTAACCAGGGTAATCAAGACCTGCAGATTGGTCTAGATAAAAATACAAAAATTGTCCTAACCAATATTGCAGAAGTTGAAGGCGGTTACATTCAAGTGAGACCGGGAACCTACATGGTTAGTGTAAATTAAGCTAGTCGACAGTAAGAGATACCTTGCAATATATTAAAAGTAAAAAAATATTTTTAAAACTTATACGAAAACGGTTGCAAAGATTAAAATCATGTGCCATAATCTGTGCAAGCGATTACATAATGGGTATTTATATTTTAGGAGGAAAAGTAAATGAGTAAATTGCAGTGGAAGAAAACAGCCTTTGGTTTGGTAACAGCGTCAGCTGCTTTAGTGCTTGCAGCATGTGGGAATGGTGGTGAAGAATCTGCTAGTTCAGATGGCGGATCAGATAGCGCAAGCGGTAGTACCTTACAAGTATCAGTTGGTGCTGACTATGTAGATTACGTAAACGAAATTGCCCCAGCCTTTGAAGAAGAGACAGGGATTGACGTTGAAGTTGTTGAACGTGAAATGTTCGAAACCTTAGATTCACTTTCATTAGATGGTCCAGCAGGGATTGCGCCAGACGTGACAATCGCCCCTTACGACCGGATTGGAAACCTAGGTATTCAAGGACATTTATTACCAGTAACACTGCCAGATGATGGTCGTTATGACGAAACAGACGAGCGTCAAGTAACAGCTAATGACGAAATTTACGGTATGCCTTATGTAGTTGAAGCCTTAGTCCTTTACTACAACAAAGAATTAATCGATACTGCCCCAACAACATTTGAAGAATTGGAAGCCTTATCAGAAGATTCAGCATATGACTACTCTTCTGAATCAGGCAAAAACACTGGCTTCTTAGCAAACTGGGTAGACTTCTACTCTGCTTACGGTTTAATTGCTGGTCACGGTGGCTACATCTTCGGGCAAGATGGTACTGATACAGCTGACATCGGTTTAAATACTGAAGGTGCTGTTGAAGGGATTGAATACGCACAAACATGGTACGAAAAATGGCCAGAAGGTATGTTAGATACAACTTCAGCTGGTAGCTTCGTAGATGAAACCTTCATCTCTGGCAGTACAGCTGCAGTAATCGGCGGACCATGGTCTGCAGCTTCTTACCAAGAAGGTGGCGTTGACTACGGCGTTGCTGCAATCCCAACATTGCCAAATGGGGAAGCTTACCAAACATTCGGTGGTGGTAAGGGCTGGATTGTTTCAGGCTATACTGAAAATGAAGAAGCCGCACAACAATGGTTAGAATATGTAACGACTGAAGAAAATATGAATAGCCTACATGAATTTAACTCAGAAGTACCAGCTAACCAACAAGCCCGTCAGGCAATTGTGGATGCCGGTGAAAATGAATTAGCTATCGCTGTTATCGAGCAATATAACGATGCTGTACCAATGCCAAATATTCCAGAAATGGCTGAAGTTTGGACAGGTGCTGAAACAATGATGTTTGATGCAGTATCAGGCAACAAATCTGCACAACAATCAGCAGACGACGCTGTTCAAGTGATTGTAGATAACATTGCACAAAAATACTAAGTGACACCCCTTTAAAAAATTTGAGGATGGTTTAGCTAATGGTTTAGTAATCATCGCTGAGCCATCCTTCTTATTATAAGAAGTGGCATAAATTTTTAAGTAATGAACCATTAAACAAAAAGAATCTATGATACTTGTCATGGTTTTCTAGTGAAGGAGTTGGTTGCAGTGGTTAAAACTGCAAAAGAAAGAAAAAAAGTGAACTTCACTTCTGAGCAAAAGAGTCGTATCAATCAAGCGACTTTGGCCTCAATCATCCCTGGTGGTGGGCAATTTGTAAACAAGCAAGTCCTTAAAGGCGTCATCTTTTTAGTGATTTTTGCCTTATACATTCTCCACTTATTCAGCTTTGGGTTTGATGCCTTCAATGGCTTAATTACCCTAGGTGTAACACCTCGTGAAGATCATTCCCTCTTCTTATTAATTGAAGGGGTACTTGAATTATTAATAACTGTCATCTTTTTTATTTTCTACGCCGTACAAATGTGGGATGCGCGCAATGTGGCTAAACTAAACGCCATCAACCCAGACAAGGTCAACCGATCAGCCAAGGATATCTTAAATAACCTTTACGAATCAGGTTTCCCTTATCTATTAACCATCCCAGCCTATATCTTAATGTTATTTGCCATTGTGTTCCCAGTAGTGGTAACGATCCTAATCGTATTTACCAACTACGACTTTCAACACATTCCACCCGCTAAATTAATCGAGTGGACAGGGTTTGAGACCTTTAATTCAATCTTTACCCTAACAACCTACCGAGAAACATTCGGTGCCGTATTCTCATGGACCGTCATTTGGACCCTATTTGCTACAACCTTGCAAGTAGGTCTAGGCATCTTCCTAGCGATTCTGATGAACCAACCGTTCATCAAATTCCGTCGCTTTTTCGGGGTTATCTTGCTATTACCATGGGCGGTACCAGCCTTCATCTCAATCTTAACCTTTTCAAATATGTTCAACCCATCTGCCGGAGCCATTAACTCCCAGGTCATTCCGTTTATCAATAACTTTATTCCATTCTTGGAAATTCCAGCACTAGCCTGGAAAACGGACCCATTCTGGACCAAGGTGGCCTTAATTTCTATCCAGGGTTGGCTTGGTTTCCCATATATTTACGTATTGACCACGTCAATTTTACAATCTATTCCAGGTGAGTGGTACGAAGCCGCTTCAATCGACGGGGCTTCACCAATCCAAAAATTCCGATTCATTACCTTCCCGCATATCTTGTCAGTTGCGGCACCGGTATTAATCACGCAATACACAGGAAACTTCAACAACTTCACAATGATTTACCTATTTAATGAAGGTGGACCTGGTTCAGTAGGGAACAATGCCGGGACTACAGATATTTTGATTTCATGGGTCTACAAGTTGACAACAGGGCAATCGCCACAATATAACGTATCATCCGCGATTACCATCATTATCTCAACTATAGTTATTGTGATTTCATTGATCATCTTTAAATACAGCAATGCTTTTGAAATGGAGGATTAAGCCATGGCTGAGAAAAAATTAGCTAACACGCAAAAACGCGGCCGCTTTTGGACCCAATTCTTTACCTATGCCTTCTTAGTCTTTATGGCAATCATCATCATCTATCCCTTACTGATCACCATTACATCAGCCTTCAGGGGTGGAAACTTAATTGCCTTTAACTTGAACTTCTCAGGTCAGTTTACCCTAAGTAACTTTGAACGCTTGTTTACAGAAACCCAATACGGTCAGTGGTATATTAATACTTTAATCGTTGCGGTGATTACCATGGCCTTACAGGTAACGATTATTACCTTAGCCGGATATGCCTACTCAAGATACCGGTTCGCAGGTCGTAAACAATCCCTAAAATTCTTCATCATCGTTCAAATGGTTCCAACAACAGCAGCCTTGACCGCCTTTTACGTTATGGCCTTACTAGTTGGGGGGCTAGACAAATTATGGTTCTTGATTTTCGCCTATGTCGGCGGGTCAATCCCAATGAACTCATGGTTGATGAAAGGGTATTTTGATACCGTGCCAATGGACCTAGATGAATCCGCAAAATTAGACGGGGCAGGCCACTTACGGACCTTTGGACAAATCGTCTTACCGTTAGTGCGTCCAATGATTTCAGTGCAAGCCTTATGGGCATTTATGACCCCATTCGGTGAGTACATGCTAGCCCGTTTCATCTTGCGTTCACCAGAAAATTACACCGTAGCCATCGGGTTACAACAATTTATTACCAATCCTCGTGAACAACGGGTAACCCTATTCGCGGCAGGGGCGCTCTTAATCGCCTTACCAATTTCAATCATGTTCTTCTACTTACAAAAGAACTTTGTATCTGGTTTAACTGCTGGTGGTACGAAAGGGTAATACATGATTTTTCACAAGTAACTTACGGATTAAGCAAGCAATTAGCAGATAGAAAGATAGGCGATGAACGTGTTAAAAGCAATATTTCCCATCAATTACTTTAAGAGTATTTGGACACCAAGCAAAATTTGGTTTAATCGCCATGACCTCAAATGGTGGCAAATGTTGCTGGTCATCCTCTTCTTAAACGGATTGATGACAGTTCCAGTAACCTTAAACTATGCCAATATGACCGAGTTTCCCGTAACTGACTACTATCCCAATGCCATGGCCCTTGTAGATGACCAAGTGGTAGCCGAGATCCAGCAAATCACCTTTGAAAATGGAGAAATGCTGATCGGCCAACCAGTGGTTTCAGAAAGCGCTGAAGGAACCGTCGCCTTTGGATTAGCAGACGATCAGCTAGAGACACTGGCAGCTAGCGGGAAAACGGCACTCATTTTCCAAGAGAATCAATTCGTCTTAATGGAAGCTGGGGCGCCAACGGCAACGGTCCTTTATACCAAAGACTTCGACTTGACAGGGCTTGACCAAGCAGGTATTCAGGAAAGTTTGAGCCAGCAATGGTTAGACCAAAACCGCGTCTTAGTGGTCTTGATCTTCTCGAGTGTGATCAGCTTGATATTCCTAGCCATGAACCTATTCTTAGTTGGGATTGCGGCCCTAATGTTCTATATGACCAAGGGGAGCCCGGTTACGTCTATTGAAACTTATAAAGAGTCCATCAATTTAATCCTAAATGCCTTATCATTGCCAACCTTCTTGGCTATGGCTTACGGTTTATACAACTTTGATGTATCTTTAATTGCTAGCTTGCAAACAATCGGTCTAGTGACCATGCTGCTCTTAGTCATGTGGAAAACAAGATTCCGCGACCAAACCTTGGACGAATTTCAACTGTTGGAAGCTTAATCCATCCAGTATGATTTTGAAGCCTGTTTGAACCTAGACCAGATGCTTTAAATGGATCATGTACCACCTTCAACAAGTTTAAGAAAATGACAATTGAACTGTGCATTTTTGAAGATAGGAGAATGCCTTGTGGCTGAAATAAAATTAAATCATATTTATAAAAAATACGACAATGCGGAGAAGTTTTCGGTAACGGACTTCAATTTAGATATTAAAGACAACGAATTTATCGTTTTCGTAGGTCCTTCCGGATGCGGGAAATCGACAACCTTACGGATGGTAGCCGGTTTGGAAGATATTACTAAAGGGGACCTGGTCATTGACGGACAAGTCGTTAACGATGTGGCACCTAAAACCCGTGACATCGCCATGGTATTCCAAAACTATGCCCTATACCCACATATGACTGTGCGTGAAAACATGGCCTTTGGTTTGAAATTGCGTAAGGTAGACAAAGAAGAAATCGATACGCGCGTGGATGAAGCGGCAGAATTACTGCAAATAACGGACTTATTAGAACGTAAACCAGCCGCCTTATCTGGTGGGCAACGTCAACGTGTAGCCTTAGGACGTGCAGTAGTCCGTCAACCTAAAGCCTTCTTGATGGATGAGCCTTTATCCAACTTGGATGCCAAATTACGGGTTCACATGCGGTCTGAGATCGCTAAATTACATAAACGTTTAAACACAACCATTATCTATGTAACCCATGACCAAACAGAAGCCATGACTCTGGCTGACCGGATTGTCATTATGAATGCAGGTGAAATCCAACAAGTAGGGACACCGCTTGAAGTCTATAACAACCCAGAAAATGCCTTTGTTGCTGCTTTTATGGGGTCACCAGCTATGAACTTAGTGGACGTGAAGTATGAAGCTGGCCAAATCCATTTAGAGGGTGGCACGAAACTTGAAGTAACCTTACCAACTCGTCGTATTTTAGACGAGAAAGGTTATGACGGCAAAACAGTGACTTTTGGTATTCGTCCAGAAGATATGCAGTCTGAACAATTGGCTTTAGACGCTACACCAGAAACGGTTGTCGAACCAACCATTACGGTATCCGAATTAACAGGGGCAACATCTATCCTATATTTAGATGTTAAAGGACAAGAGTTCATCGCTGTGGTAGATGCCCGTGACTACCATGAAGTTGGTTCAACCATCAAGATTGCCTTTAACATGAATAAGGCCCACTTCTTCGATGTTGAAACAGGCAAAGTGATTAAATAGCACGACCAAGGTACATGCGAATCTTAACAAGAACCGTGTGTGCCTTTTTCTATAGAAATTAAAGAAACCGGTTGCATTGTTTTGAGATGACATTTTATAAGGAGGATTCACATGACAGAATCAGTAACAAAATTAAAGGTAGGCATTATCGGATGCGGAGGCATTGGGATGCAGAAGCATTTACCGGCCTTAGCCCAAGTTGAAGGGGTAGAATTGGTGGCTTTCTGTGATTTGGTCGAAGACCGGGCCTTGGCTGGAAAAGCCAAATTTGGGACCAGCGAATCCAGTGTATATACCGATTACCAGAATATGTTGGCTGAAGAAAGCTTAGATGTGGTCCATGTCTGTACCCCAAATGCGACGCATGCAGAATTATCCATTGCAGCGCTTGATGCAGGCAACCACGTAATGTGCGAAAAACCAATGGCCAAAACAGCTGAAGAAGGTCGCGCGATGATCGAAGCGGCTGAACGAAACGGTAAAAAATTAACCATCGGCTATCAAAACCGTTTTAGAAAGGACAGCCAATACCTAAAAGCCATCTGCCAAGAGGGTCAATTAGGAGAAATTTACAATGCTAAAGCGCATGCTATTCGTCGTCGTGCTGTCCCAACTTGGGGTGTATTCCTTGATGAGGAAGCGCAAGGCGGAGGCCCTTTAATTGATATCGGGACCCATGCACTTGATCTAACTTTATGGATGATGGACAATTATCAGCCCAAATACGTCGTTGGAAATACTTATAGAAAATTAGCTGATACAGAAAATGCTGCAAATGCCTTTGGTTCTTGGGATCCCAAAGAATTTAACGTTGAAGATTCAGCCTTTGGGTATATCGTCATGGAAAATGGTGCGAGCATTTATCTAGAATCATCGTGGGCCTTGAATACCGTTAAGTCAGGTGAGGCGAAAACGACCTTGCACGGGACTAAGGGTGGTGCGGATATGAACGATGGGTTAACGATTAATGGTGAAGACCATGGCCTATTATTCGACAAGCAAGTCATTGTTGACCCAGGTGCAGTTGACTTCTTTGAAGGGGATGCTGATGACCCCGAAGTGTTGGAAGCAAAGCAGTGGATTCAAGCCATTATTCATGATACAGAGCCGGTTGTAAAACCGCGAGAAGCTTTGATAGTGACTGAAATTCTAGAAGCCATTTATCAATCAGCGAAAACTGGACAACCCGTAATTCTAAATCAATAGGAGGATTCTGATGATTCGAGTAACAGTATGGAATGAATTTCGTCATGAATTGACGGATGAGGACGTGAAAGCTGTCTATCCAGAGGGGATTCATGAAGCTTTAGCCGGTTTCTTAACGGCAGACTTTCAAGTCAATATGGCGACTTTGGACCAGCCAGAACACGGCTTGACCGAGGAAGTCTTAAATCAAGCGGATGTCCTCCTTTGGTGGGGACATATGGCGCACGGTGAAGTGGCAGATGAGATTGTTGACCGGGTTCACCAGCGCGTTTTGGATGGCATGGGACTGATTGTCTTGCATTCGGGTCATTTTTCTAAAATATTCCAGAAATTAATGGGAACGACTTGTGACTTAAAATGGCGCGAGGACGGTCTTTCTGCCAAGGTGTGGAATGTGAATCCGTCTCACCCAATTACCCAGGGTGTGGGCGAGTGGATTGATTTAGACCAAGAAGAAATGTATGGAGAACACTTTGACGTTCCGGCGCCGGATGAACTGATTTTTATTACCGGTTATCCAAACGGGGAAGTATTCCGTGGAGGCATGACCTATCGCCGGGGTAACGGGAAGATTTTCTACTTCCAGCCCGGGCATGAAACCTTCCCAACTTATTATCATCCAACTATCCAGCAGGTCATTAAAAATGCCGTCCACTGGGCAGCACCCCTAACTGAAAGGCCTACATATGGTCACTTTCCTATTGAAACAAATAGTAAAGTTTAAAAATTGAAATAAAGAAATTAGATGAGTATAGGAGGATTTTATGAAATTAGGCGTATTTACCCCGTTATTTAATGACTTATCCTTTGAAGAGATGTTAGATCAAGTAGCAGCAAAAGGGCTTGAGACGGTAGAAATTGGTACCGGTGCTAGCCCAGGGGATGCACACTTGAAAATCGATACCCTTTTGGCATCTAGTGATGCAAGAAAAGAATACCTACAAAAAGTTGCGGACCGCGGACTGTCAATTTCAGCCCTATCGGCGCATGGTAACCCCATTTCACCAGATAAAAATCAAGCACGAGCGCACGATGAATTGCTTAGAAAAACCATCAAACTGGCATCCTTAATGAACGTGCCAGTTGTGAATGGCTTCTCAGGTGTCGGGGGCGGAAACGCGACAGATACCCATGTTAACTGGCCGGTCATTCCTTGGCCAACGGAATATGCAGACGCCTACCACTACCAATGGGACCAAGTCTTAATCCCTTACTGGAAGGACATTAACCAAGAAGCAGGGGCAGCGGGCGTTAAAATCGGGATTGAAATGCACGGTGGCTTTTTAGCCCATACCCCAGCAACCATGTTACGTTTACGGTCTGAAGCAGGGGACAATATCGGTTGTAACTTTGACCCATCGCATATGTGGTGGCAAGGAATTGACCCAGTCGCAGCCATTAAAATTTTAGGTAAAGCTGGCGCAATCAACCACTTCCATGCCAAAGATACCTACTTAGACCAAGACAATATCAACATGTACGGCCTAACTGATATGCAACCTTATCAAGATGTTGCCAGTCGTGCATGGACCTTTAGAAGTGTTGGTGAAGGCCATCCGATGTCCGAATGGTCACAAATGTTGGCCCAATTGCGCATTTACGGCTACGATTACGTGCTTTCAATTGAACACGAAGATCCAATTATGTCTGTAGATGAAGGACTAGACCGTGCCATTACCAATCTAAAATCTGTCATGATGCGAGACCAACCCCAAGAAATGTGGTGGGCATAGATGACAAAACAAGTGAATAATAAATTAAATATCGCAACAATCGGTTACGGTGGCATGGGGACCTACCATGTCCACGGCCTGATTTCAGCCGAAGCCGACTACCTACAAGTCGTGGGGATTTATGACATTGACCAAGAACGAAAAGACGTGGCGGAAGAAACGGGGACCTACGTCTACCCAGCCTTTGAAGCTATTTTAGACGACCCAGAAGTCGATGCAATTTTAATCGCTACACCAAACGACAGTCATAAAGAACTAGCTATCCGTGCCATGAAGTCCGGTAAGCATGTGATTTGTGAAAAACCAGTCGCCATGAATACCGAAGAATTCGACGAAATGATAACCGTAGCTGAAGAAACAGGACGCGTACTCATGGTGCACCAAAACCGTCGCTGGGACCCAGACTTCTTACAAGTCAAAGACATATTCACAAAACGTCAAGCCGTTGGAGATGTCTTCCAGATTGAATCACGCGTCCACGGCGCTAATGGCATTCCAGGCGACTGGCGCCATCTAAAAGCCCACGGTGGCGGTATGGTCTTAGACTGGGGAATCCATTTATTTGATCAACTATTGTGGCTAGTAGATTCACCAATCAAGTCCGTTCACTCAGACTTATCTTATATCCTCGGCGACGAAGTAGACGACGGATTCATGGCTTATATCACCTTTGAAAACGGCATCCGCGCCCATGTTGAAGTTGGGACATCTAACTTCATTAGCCTGCCTCGTTGGTATATCAAAGGTAACCAAGGAACAGCTATCATTGAAGACTGGGAAATGAACGGGCGCATTGTGAAAGCAACCGGTAATGATGTGGAAAATAAACCATCACCGATTAGGGCAGGCGTCGGTTTGACCAAAACAATGGCACCACCAGTTGATGGCGTCACAGAGACCTTGCCTTTACCAGAGAGCAAGCCAGCAGACGTTTCCTTCTACCGCAACTTCTATGACGTTGTCACAGTAGGCGCAGAACCCATCGTTAAAAACGAAGAAGTCCGCCAAGTCATGCAATTGATTGATAGTATCTTGAAATAAGTACATGACTAATTGAATTAATTTATAGGCCATAGGTCTATGCTTTTTCCTAGCATTTCCTAAAATTAGGATGTATTTCCTGTCTGCCCTGAAGAACTCGGCGGTTCTGTTGCAAAGTTTAAAAACAAATCATACTACTAATTGTTTTACAATAAATTATGCTGGGATACCCATTAAAACTTTAATTTCAGTACAGACTGAAAAGCCGAAGAGATTTCTTTCTTTTCGGCTTTCTTTATATATTCCTCGAATGGTTTTCATGCCCTTAATCGTGGTAGAGGCCGTACGGAGGCCTTGGTAAAATTTACTGCGACGTTTAATTGGACGATGATCTTGTTCAATGAGATTATTGAGATATTTAACCGTTCGATGTTCTGTTTTTAGATAGAATCCGTTTTTTTTTCTCATCTCGCTATTTATGCAAAGGCCTCTCTAGAGAACTACACGCCAAGCCGAAAAGTTTGATTTATAAAAATGTACGCTTTACACTAATATGAATAATAAAAAAAATATTTTTTTCCAGAAAGGATGTATTGAAATGAAATTACAGCTAGCAATTGACCTTGTTAAAGATATACCAGAAGCCATTGAATTAGTGGAAGAGGTTAAAGAGTATATCGATGTAGTGGAACTTGGTACCCCTGTCCTCAACAGAGAAGGGCTTCAAGCAGTTAAAGAAGTCAAAGAAGCCTTCCCTGATTTACAAGTGTTGGCGGATGAAAAATTAATTGACGCTACTGATTTTGAAGTTGGCCAAGCAGTTGATTATAAAGCAGACATTATTACAGTTCTGGGTGTTTCGGAAGACGCTTCGATTAAAGGGGCTGTCGAGGAAGCGAAAAAACACGGAAAAGAAATTCTTGTGGATATGATCGCAGTACGAGATGTTGAAACACGTGCAAAAGAACTGGATGAAATGGGAGCAGATTATATTTGTGTACACACAGGGTATGATTTACAGGCGCAAGGGAAGAGCCCATTTGAAGACTTGAAGAAAGTCAAAAAGGTAGTCAAAAAATCAAAAACGGCTATTGCAGGCGGCATTAAATTAGAGACGCTAAAAGATGCTGTAGAACAAAAACCGGACTTGATCATCGTTGGTGGTGGAATTGCAAGCGCGGATAACCCTAAAGAAGCTGCACGCAAGATATCTGAAATTATCAAACAAGGTTAAGTGGTAGTATGAATACAACAGAGCATCTAGCAACAATCATTGAAGAGTTAAAGAAAACACCATCTAGAATTTCAGATGAGGAAGCTGAAAAGCTGGTCGATGAAATCATGGATGCTGGAAAAATATTTGTGGCTGGCGCTGGACGTTCCGGTTTGATAGGAAAAAGTTTCGTCATGCGCTTAATGCATATGGGGATTGAAGCCTATGTTGTAGGGGAAACCGTCACCGGTACGTTTGAAGAAAATGATTTGCTGATTATTGGAACAGGATCAGGGGAAACGAAGACATTGGTTCCAGTCGCTCAAAAAGCAAAGGACATTGGTGGAAAAGTAGCTGCTGTTACCATTTCACCCGCTTCGACTATCGGAGAATTGGCTGACATCATTGTCGAACTCCCTGGTGTGACAAAAGATAACAGTGAAGGAACCATTCAAACTGTTCAGCCGATGGGATCTTTATTCGAACAAACCATGTTGCTGTTTTATGATGCCATCATTTTAAGTTACATGGAGAAAAAAGAACTGGACAGCGATAAAATGTACGGAAAACATGCTAATTTAGAATAAACGGAACACGCAGCACATACTGCTCTCAAATAGAGTAAATAACTAGAATAAAAGCAAACGGACAGGATTTATCTAACTTAATTTGACAAACGAAATTCTAATTAGAAAAACAGTTATTACTAAAAGTAGGTAAATAAAAAAAGTTGTCTCAAGTTACATACTACATCCAAATTTATCTTTATCTTTATAAACTCATAAAAGAAAATGATACCAAAGTATGAATCTCAACCCGAAAACTGAACACTCAAAAAAAGAGTGTTGTAAGTTTTCGGGTTATTTTTATGCAAAATTTTCGGTATACTCTATTTGAGTTATACGGAAGGGAGTGGACAGGATGAGTAAAAAGATATATAGCCAAGCTGAGATTCAAGCTTTAAGAAACAATCCTAATGTGAAAAGTGTGACAGAGAAAAGTATTACCTATTCATCAGAATTCAAAATAAAGGCCATTAAACAAAGCAAACAAGGCATGAAATCCACTCAGATATTTGAACTTGCTGGACTTCCTTCTCATTTAATCGGAAAAGGAAAATCCGATCAATCACTATCACGTTGGAAAAGATTATATAAAGATCACGGAGAAGATGTATTGTTACAAGAGACTCGTGGTTCAAAAAATAATGGTCCCTATGGACCAAGAGAACAATTATCGTTACAAGAGGCGCTAGACAAAGCAAATGCCCGTATAGCCTATCTAGAGGGGAATCTTGAACTAGTAAAAAAATTAGAACAGCACGAGAGGAGCGTGAAAAACGACAAAAGAAACGACTTAAGTAAACAAGGACGCTTTAGATTAATTAACCAAATTATTCGTGAGAATCAACTTGCTGGAATGGTGAATCATTTATGCGACCTTGCAGGGGTAAGTAAAAGTGGCTACTATTACTGGCTAAATAGTAGCGATAAACGTGCTGAGCGTGATCGAAATGATTGGGAAGATTTCCAATTGTTATATAGAATTTTTCTGGATAAGAAGAAGTGTGGGATTGATGAAATAAAAATGGCGTTAGAAACTGAACACGATGTAGTAATGAATCATAAAAAAATCAGAAGAATTTTGCGCAAGAATAACATCATATCATCAATACGAGCAGCGAAACCATACCGTAAAATGATGAAGGCAACCCAAGAAAATGCTACCAAGAA
This sequence comes from Aerococcus sp. 150760013-2, assembly GCF_053627715.1. Classification (NCBI taxonomy): domain Bacteria; kingdom Bacillati; phylum Bacillota; class Bacilli; order Lactobacillales; family Aerococcaceae; genus Aerococcus; species Aerococcus sp. 150760013-2. The sequence continues at coordinate 86,336 of NZ_JBSEYI010000003.1, read as the reverse complement.
AAACCTTGTCAATCGTCAGTTTGATCAAGGTATCCCGTACAAAGTATTTCTCACAGATATCACTTATCTTCCTTATGGAAGTGGACAATGGGCCTATCTTTCAGCGGTTAAGGATGGTGCTACCGGCGAGATTGTTGCACATCACTTCTCAACTAGCTTAAAAATGAATTTAGTTTATGAAACGCTAGATAAATTAAATAATGTGATTAAGGATATGCCAGTAATGGAAAGGTATATCCACTCAGATCAAGGGGTTCATTATACCTACCCTGTTTTCCAGGAAAAAGTTGAGAATATGGGGCTAATTCAGTCTATGTCAAGGCGCGGTAACTGTTGGGACAATGCACCTATGGAATCATTCTTTGGTCATATGAAGGACGTTGTATTATCTGAAAGAACAGAAACACTACAAGATCTTTGGTATGCAGTTGAAGATTATATTGAATTTTACAACAATCGTCGCTATCAGAAAAAATTAAAAAAGATGACCCCGACAGCTTATCGGGATCATCTTTTGTGGGTAGCGTAACTCTCTTTTTTATTTGTTCAGTTTAACGGTAGGGTTTCAGTATAACTAATTGAATTTTTTTATTCTTGACTGAATCAGATTTTAAAGTATTTAGATAGTTTTTTTACTACTGTTGGTTCTGTTGCAAAATTAAAAAAAAGAGTATAAAAGGCCTAATGTACTATTTTGACTATGCTGGTATACTCATAAAACTTTAATTTCTGTACAGACTGAAAAGCCGAAGAGTTCCTTCTTTTCGGCTTTTCTTATCTATTCCTCGAATTGTTTCCATGCCCTTAATCGTGGTAGAAGCAGTACGGAGACTTCGATAAAATTTGCTGCGACGTTTAATCGGACGATGATCTTGCTCAATGAGATTATTGAGATATTTAACCGTTCGATGTTCTGTTTCAGATAGAATCCGTTTTTCTGTAACTTTTTAAACGCACTACCTATAGACGGGGCTTTATCCGTAACGAGAACCTTTGGTTCTCTGAATTGCTTCTTTAATCTTTTTAAAAAGGGATAAGCTGCTTGTGTATCTCGTTTTTTTCGTAACCAAATATCTAAAGTTAGCTCATCTGCATCAATCGCTCGGTATAAATAGTGCCACTTTCCTTCGATTTTGATATAGGTTTCGTCCATTTTCCATGAATAAAAAGACTGTCTATTTTTCTTTTCCAAATTTGATACAGGACTTTACCGTATTCCTGTACCCAACGGTAAATGGTTGTATGACAAACATCGATCCCACGGTCATAAAGAATTTCTTGGACTTCTCTATAACTGAGATTATATCGAAGATAGTAACCTACAGCGACAATAATTACATCTTTCTGAAATTGTTTGCCTTTAAAGTGATCCAGCTTCTTCCCTCCAAGCTATCTTTTTACTCTAGTTTATCCTAAAATGGGTTTATCAGAAAACTTTGCAACAGAACCTAATTTATTATATTTAGAGTTATAGTATGTACTCAAAAAAAACAAGCGCGTCAATTGATGCGCTTGTTTCCCTCTATGTGTTTTTCTGACATAATAAGCCTAAAAATTTTGATATTTCTAAACTAATTTATGATAAAAATTTGATTTTTTTCTCTAGGAAGATCGTTATCATAATAAGAACTAATATCTAATCCTATCTCTTTATAATTTTTAGTTGAAGTTATCATTGAATTTAAATGTGAAATACTATTTACTCGATAAAACATAAAATTACTATTTTTCTTACAACATAAAATAGAATTTGTAGTAATATCTAAATTATGATCATTATCAAAACAGATAATATTTTTTTTATATATTTTTTTGATAAAAAAATATGAATTCCATGTGGAATTAGAAAATATTTTTGAAGTAACTGAATTTAAAATTTTGTTATAGCAATCGATAAGGAATATTATCCATTCAATTAATATTTCTTTTCCCATGTATTCTTCAATTAACCCGTGAGCACAAGTATTTCTATGTCTGATAAAAAATTTTAATCTACTTTCTATATTATCCTCAGAAATAAATTCTATATAATTATATTTTTGAGTATCCAATGTAGAAACTTTAGAAAATATATCTTCTATTCCTATCCTTTTGAACAACGAATTAATCGTTTCTTTATCCATATTTTGTTTTGTATATGAAACGACAGATTCGGTCATATTAAGTAATAGTTTATCATCTTGTATAGTAAAGTCTTCTGCAGTATAGGCAGGGAGATCTTTCAAACTAAAATGTTTTGGATTAAAAGTAAAAGTATTTGTGCTCTTTAAATGCTGATAAACTAATATATATAGTTGTTTTACATGATGTTCGAAACCAACATACATAGAATTTATTAAAGAGGGATATATTATATTTCTATATTTGCTGTAATTACAACTTTGAGAATTGGAAAAATTAAAATCTATATATTCCCTTAGTAAACTATAGTAACTATAAAAATCTTGTACTATTGCATTTAATTTTTTAAAATCATTCATTGGTTGTTACCTGAAGTGTAAGTTTGAAAAAATCTTCAAATAATTTTACCCTATCAAGAACATTTAATTTAGAATTATTCCTTCCGTTAAAAGTATCTTGATTTTCTCTAAATAAATTTTCAAGTTCTTTCTCAAAGTTTATATCAGCTTTAATCAACACATTCTTATTGTCTTGAATATATCTACTAAATATTATATTCATAGGATCATACAGTAATTTGGTGATTTTATTGTTCCAAGTAAATTCACCAACATTCTTTTTATACGTATATAGTTTAAATAATTTATCACCAAAAATATTCAATTGCAGTTCTAAAGTTTTTTCAAATAATAATCTCATCTCATCAAATTGTTCAGATTTATTAATTTGTTCATTAGCCTCTTTCAAATATAAATCTAAGATTTCTTTAACTGTAGTTCTAGGATTTTCATCAAGTTGTCGATACGCAAAAAATCTTAAAATCAATTCAACATCTTCCATACGAATGTATTTATCATTTTCATTTTCTTTTAAATAATAGTCATCTAATTTTTTTATATTCCAAATAGAATGGAATTTTTCAGATTCTAAAGCGGTTTTTTTACAAAAATCATTCATTGGACCTCTCATGATAGCATTTCTAATTTCCTGATCAGATAGTTTAGTTCCTCCTGTATTTAATCTTTCGAAAACATATTGTTTTAATTCAAACGCTTCTTCCTCAGTTTGAGCAGTTTCATTTAAAATTACAATAGTAGAAATATATCTACGATCAATTCCTAACTTAATATTTTCAGGTAATTGACTATATGTCATACCATTTAATTCTTTCCAAATTTCTAATCCCTCTAAAACAAATGCATCTGAATAAAAATCTCTAATAGTTGTCAATCTTTGACGACCATCCATAACTTCATATTTTGCAAATTCAACTTCGTATAAAAATACTGGTGGAATGGGAATATTCATAATAAACGATTCTATTAATCTTGATTTTTGTAAATTATCCCAAACAAAACTTCTCTGATATTCTGGATTAAGTTGAATACTTTTATTTAGTATTGTATCTAAGCTATCAAGCGGATAACGTCCTTGTTCTGTAACAAGTCTTTTTTCTCCCGCTTTATATTTATAATCTATTTCATCGCTAGAATAATGTGGAATAAAATTATATGATTTATCTTTCTTAAACGAAACGGATATATTGCTCATTACTACCTCCTGAATGATTTTTTATTATTTCTTTTATTCTATACCAAATACATTGAGTATTAAAGATAGTTAAATAGAAATGCATAATTTTTATACTTTAAATAAAAATACAATTCAGATATTTTAGTTATTTAATTAGTTAGTAGACATAATGTCGAAATACACAAGCAGCATATGCGTTTTTAAAACGATTAAAGAAGCAATTCGGAGAGCCAAAGGTTCTCGTTACAGATAAAGCCCCATCTATAGGTAGTGCGTTTAAAAAGCTACAGAAAAACGGATTCTATCTAAAAACAGAACATCGAACGGTTAAATATCTCAATAATCTCATTCAACAAGATTATCGTCCAATTAAACATCGCAGTAAATTTTACCAAAGCCTCCGTACGGCCTCTACCACGATTAAGGGCATGGAAACCATTCGAGGAATATATAAAGAAAGCCGAAAAGAAAGAAATCTCTTCGGTTTTTCAGTCTGTACTGAAATTAAAGTTTTAATGGGTATCCCAGCATGATTTATTGTAAAACACTTAGTAGTATGATTTGTTTTTAAACTTTGCAACAGAACCTCTAAACTTATCATTTGAAAAAAGACTCAAAGATTAGTGTTTTAAATAAGGGTAATTCGAAAGAAGTCATGATTCGTTTTCATGGCTTTTTTTGCGTTATAGCTTTATTAAAGACATCCATAATTAGGAAACTTAGCAATACATTCTTAAAATCTAATAATTTTGGAAGTTCAAAAAATACGAAGTATTAAGTCACTAACCATAATAAAAAGACTGCAAGTAATCACAGTCTTTAACGTTGTTTGATTAAGTTGTATGTGAGTCAGCGTCGACATATTCATGAATGAATCGTGTGCTAGCTTGGTCTGGATCTAAGGCTTCAAATAAAATATCCACGGCCCTTGAACCGATAATATGGGAATTCAGGTTGACATAAGAAGTCTTATTCATCGACTGGGTATTGCCTTGGCGGTAGGCTGAAAAAGTAATCAGATGGACATCTTGAATGTCCTGGGTATCCAGATAATTCCGAATCCCTTCAGCAACCAACTCATCGGAAATAACTAATCCGTCAATTTGGCTAAAATCAATTTTATGCTGAGCTAATTCATAACCATCACTTGGTAAGAAGTTGATATCGTTATAAATCAAGCTAGGGTCATAAATAATACCCGCACTTTCCAAAGCCCGTTTGTAGCCCTTGTGACGGTCGGCGATAAAGAACTGGTTCATATCCCCACCAATATAGGCAATCCGGTCACACCCTTGTTGAATCAGAGACTTAGTAGCTTGGTAACCAATCAGTTCATTGTCATTATCCACGAAATGAACTTTAGTGTTGTCGGGCGACCCGATGACAACGGCTGGACAGTTGACCTCTTGAGCGAAGCGCAATAGGGGGTCTTTTTTTGAAGCATATAGAAAAATCAGGCCCTCAACTTGCTTGCCATTCACGATTTTTTCAATGTGCTTTTGCCGTTGATCATCATCTAAACCAACGGAAAGCAGAATAGAGTAATCATGTTTGGCCATCTCAAAATTAATCCCACGTAAGACGGTCGGGAAGAAGGGGTTTTGGTAAAAGGCGTCACTGGCTAGGGGTAGGACAAGGCCGAATGTTTTAGAGTGTGCACTTGCAAGCCCTTGCGCATAAATGTTTGGAAAATAATTCATTTCCTTCATCACAGTACGCACTTTATTTTTGGTTTTATCGCTTATTGAAGGGTTGTCAGCGATCACCCGTGAAACGGTGGAAGGCGCTACACCCGCTCTTTTAGCAACATCTCGAATTGTAATTGCCATAAAGTGTTATCCTCTCTGCTTGTTGCATTTATTATACTGAAAATTGGGACCGCTTTCAAATTTATTTAAAAAGTTTACGAAATCGGTTGCATTGTGGAAGCGCTTTATGTAAAATGTAAGTGACTTAACGAAGAAATAGTGAAAATAGGAGGTTTCATCATGGAGAGAGCAAGCGGTGTCGTTTTACACATATCTTCCCTACCAAGTCAATTTGGTATCGGCTCATTTGGTGCATCAGCTTATGAATTTGTTGACTTTCTTGTCGCAACCAAACAACAATATTGGCAAATCCTTCCATTGACCACAACGTCATTTGGAGACTCGCCTTACCAATCATTCTCAGCATTTGCTGGGAACACCCATTTTATTGATTTTGATCTGTTAGCGAAACAGGGTTACCTAGATAAAACGGATTATCAAGGGGTTAATTTTGGTAATAACCCGAAGAAGGTAGCTTATAATATTCTTTTTAAAAACAGAAGACCTATACTTGAAAAGGCTGTAGCTAACTTTGTGTCAACAAATGCTTACAGTAATCCGGAATTTATTCAATTTTATGAGGAAAATAGCTTTTGGTTGATACCTTTTGCCCAATATATGACTGTTAAAGAAGAAAATGGGCAAAAACCTTGGTACGATTGGCCAGCAAATCTACGTAACTATGATGAAGCTGTCATTAATCGATTTTGTGAAGCGCATGCAGATCGGTATGATTATCATCTAGTCACTCAATTTTGGTTTAATCAACAGTATAAAGCTTTAAAAGAATATGCCAATGATAACCACATCGAAATCATTGGAGACATTCCAATTTATGTGGCCCGCGATTCTGTTGAGATGTGGACCCAACCAGAATTGTTCCTAACAGATGAGAAGAGGAACCCTTCCTTGGTTGCTGGTGTACCACCTGATTTCTATTCAATTACTGGCCAGTATTGGGGTAATCCTATATATGACTGGGATTATATGGCAGAAACTGATTATGCTTGGTGGATTTTGCGGATGAAAGAAAGCTTCAAGTTGTACGATGTGGTGCGAATTGACCACTTCCGTGGCTTTGAAAGCTACTGGGCAGTACCGTTTGGTTCGCCAACAGCTGCTTCAGGTTCATGGCAAAAGGGGCCGGGCAATAAGATTTTCGACCAATTCAAGCAAGAATTAGGCGATATCAAAGTGATTGCGGAAGACTTAGGGTTTATGACGCAAGCTGTGCATGATATGCGCGATCATACAGAGTATCCTGGTATGAAAGTTTTGCAAAATGGATTTTACGGTCAAGATTCAGAAGACTTACCACACCACTACCCTGTCAACTCAGTTGCCTATGCATCAACACATGATTCTATGCAAGCATATGATTGGTATATGAACCAGGCAACACAAGCGGAAAGAGACCAGGCTGACCAATATCTTAATCGACGCGTGGGCGAACATCCTTCAGACGCCTTTGTTCGAGGAATCGCTGCATCGCCGTCAAGATTAGCTATCTATATGATGAACGACTTGTTACGGTTGGGACCTGAAGGCCGGATTAATATCCCGTCTACAATTGGCGGCAACTGGGACTGGCGAGTCCGTCAAGAAGACTTTACGGTCGACCTTGAAGAACGCTTGCTTTCAGTCACTGAAACATACTTTAGAGTAAATCAAGCTTTCATTAGCCAAGATGATAAAAATAATGGTATAAATAGCATAGCAGCGGAGGCGGCCTTTTTACCTGAAGACAATGATTAGTTGAATGTAATAATTGGAAAATTTTGAACTTACTGATACACAGTTAAAGATAAGGAGACAATCATGTTAAATTTAAACGAACGTGCTCAAGCGCAATTTAATCAACCGCTAAGCGAGTTGTCACACGCGGAAATCTACAAAATTTTATTAGACCTTGTTCAAGAAAAAACAGCCGCAATGCCACAAAATGAAGGTAAACGTAAACTTTATTATATCTCTGCCGAATTTTTAATTGGTAAATTACTATCAAATAACTTATTAAACTTAGGTTTATACGATGATGTAGCCGCTGAATTAGCGGAAAATGGGACTTCTCTTGCTGAAGTTGAAGAAGCTGAAGCAGAGCCGTCACTAGGAAATGGTGGTTTGGGCCGTCTAGCAGCTTGCTTCCTAGACTCAATCGCCACTTTAGGGTTGAACGGTGACGGGGTAGGATTAAACTACCACTTCGGGCTATTCCGCCAATACTTTGAGGATAATAAACAATCTTATAAACCCGATGAGTGGTTAGACCATCCAACGTGGCTAAACAAATCGGACATTTCTTACAAGGTGCCGTTTGGTAAATTTACCTTACAATCTACTTTATATGAAATCGATGTACCTGGTTACAACCAACCAAACGTCAATAAATTACGCTTATTTGATTTAGACACAGTAAATCCAGAAATTATCGAAGAAAGTTCTATTAATTTTGACAAGACTCAAATCGAAGAGAACTTGACCTTATTCTTATATCCAGATGACTCTGACCGTAATGGGAACTTATTACGTATCTATCAACAATATTTCATGGTCTCAAATGGTGCTCAATTAGCCATTCAAGAAGCGATCGAGCGTGGGTCTAACATCCATGACTTAGCAGAATATGTTGTTGTACAAATTAACGATACGCATCCGACATTTATTATTCCAGAGTTTGTTCGCTTATTAACAACAGAACATGGTATTGATTTTGAAGAAGCTGTGGAAATCACTCGTAACGTAGTAGCTTTCACAAACCATACGATTCTTTCAGAGGCCTTAGAAAAATGGCCATTATCTGATATTCATGAAGTTATACCAGAGATTGCTAAAATCATTACGAAGCTAGACGAAATCATTAAAGATGAATTTCCGGATAAACCAGCGGTGCAAATTATTGACAAATGGGGTACAGTTCATATGGCATCGATTGCGATTCACTTTGGATTCTCAATCAACGGGGTTGCCGCTTTACATACAGAAATATTGAAAAATAACGAGTTAAACCATTTTTATGAGATTTATCCTGAAAAATTCTCAAATAAAACAAACGGGATTACTTTCCGTCGTTGGTTAATGGCATCTAACCCGTCGTTAACAAACTTTATTGATGAACACATTGGGACAAAATGGCGTGAAGATGCTGACTTAACAGACTTATTAGCATTCGAAAATGATGATAAGGCATTAGATGAATTACGTCGCATTAAGAGAGAAAATAAAAATGCCTTGGCAGACCACTTGCAACGTACACGTGACATTAATATTGACCGTCATTCAATTGTAGATGTTCAAATTAAACGTATTCATGAGTACAAGCGCCAACAAATGTTGGCCCTATACATCATCTACAAATATCATGAAATTAAAGCAGGGAACATTCCTGGAACGCCAATTACCATTATTTTCGGTGGTAAAGCAGCACCAGCATACACAATTGCTAAAGATATTATTCATTTAATCTTGTCGTTATCAGAATTAATTGAAAATGACTTAGACGTGGCACCACACTTGAAAGTAGTATTCGTAGACAACTACAACGTGTCTGAAGCGGAATACTTAATTCCAGCAGCCAATATCTCTGAGCAAATCTCATTAGCTTCCAAAGAAGCATCTGGTACTGGTAACATGAAATTCATGTTAAATGGGGCATTAACTATCATGACTTGGGATGGTGCCAACGTTGAAATCGCTGAACAAGTAGGTGAAGAGAACGTTTATCCATTTGGTAAATCAAGTGAGGAAATCGTAAACCTATACGCAACAGATGGTTACGACCCACAAGACTACTACAAACAAGAACGTATTCAACCAATCGTTGATTTCATTATCTCAGATGAATTGATGGCTTACGGTATTCCTGAACGTCTGAACCGTCTATATAACGACATAACCAACAAGGACTACTTCATGGCTTTAATTGATTTAGAAGAATTTATTGATGTGAAAGAAAAAGTTTACTACGACTATGAAGATCGTCGCGACTGGACCCGTCGTTCATTAATCAATATCGCGAACGCTGGTTACTTCTCAGCTGACCGTACGATTGCAGAATACAATAAAGATATTTGGCATTTAGACCAATAATTCTGTCTGTCAAATACTGAACACATTTGCATAATCAAAAGAAGCCGAGTAGGAAATATCCATGCTCGGTTTTTCTTGTATCTCTGGGTGGGAAGTGGATAATGATAAAAAGGCTTTCATTTTAGGGTAAAACCTATTTTGCCACAAGTAGGACTGGAGGGTATATAAGTGAAAAAAGCATTAATTGTATGCGCAGGTGGGATGTCATCGTCACTAGTCGCTAAGAAGGCAACCGCACTATTTCAAACACAGGGTAAAGACATCGAGGTCGCCGCACCTCCATCTATGCCGGACAAAAGGCAGTTGAAGAGGATCAATTTGATTTATATCTAGTCAGCCCACAGACCCGGATGTATTTTGACAACTTAGCCAAATTTGCCCACCGGATGGCCAAACCTATTGTAAAAATCCCACCCCAAGCTTACGTACCACTACCCAATCAAACGCAAATGTTGGCAGACCTGATAGAAGCGCATATTTAAAGGTGTGTGATCATAACCAGAATGTATTTTCTGGTTTTTTGCTGCATGTTAGCGTAAAATGGTTGCAATATATCGTAAGCACTTACATTTTTTGGAGGCGGGTTAATGACAGCACAAGCACTATATTTAGGCATTGATATTGGCGGGACAAATATTAAATCCGGATTGGTAGACAAATCGGGTCAGATTACCAACCAATATAAGCGGAAAACGCCACAGAACTTGCCTGATTTAAAATTAGCTATCATTGATATTGTTAATCAAGCACAGGCACAGGTGGGCGACCAGCTAAAAGGAGTTGGCTTTTCTGCACCAGGGCAGGTGGTTTCAGAAACAGGTGTCGTCCATGTTGGGGGCGCAATTCCTTTTATCGATGGCTTAAATTTCAAACACTTTATTAAAGAAAATTTTGGCCTACCAGCGGCGGCTATTAACGACGGCAAGGCAGCAGCTCAAGCTGAATTGTGGCAAGGACACTTAACAGATGTTGAAAACGGCTTAGTTTTACTATTGGGGACAGGTGTCGGTGGAGGGATTGTCTTAAATGGGCAACTGCACCAAGGCAGTCATTTCCAAGCGGGCGAATTGTCCTATATGTATGCGTCTTCTAGCGATATGACCACAGAGAATGCTATGGGTAGGCGAGGATCTGCGGTTATTTTCGTGAATAAATCTAGAGAACTATTAGGGCTAGCGCCTGGTGACGGTGAGGAAGTTTTCCAAGTCTTAGAAAAGGGGACTAATCCTGAAGTTACAGCCTTATTTGACCAATATTGCCAAGATATCGTTTATATCGTCCATACCCTACAGATATCGCTAGACCTAGACAGGGTCGTTTTGGGTGGGGGTATTTCAGCCCAACCACTGGTGTTAAAAGGGATCCAAGACAAATATGATGCACTACGCCGTGACGTACCATGGTTTAACGACTCATTTGAACCGATTGAGATTGGTTTGTGTAAATATGGTAGTGAAGCCAACCTGATTGGAGCCGTATATCAATTGTTGATAGAAGAATAGATTTGAAAAACCGCCTATCTTACGATGGACGGTTTTTTTGGTTTAATATAAACGGTTATAGGCGTTGCGCTATCGGATTACTTTTTCTGAAAGGCAATTCGGTATCTATAAAGTAGCGCACTAATTAGCCCGACAATTACAAAATGTGTCAACAACGGAACAAATACAACTTGATTGGTGTGGATAGCAGTTAGCAATTGGTCATACGGAAATAGCATAGAGAAATTTTTAAAGATGGATGGATAGGTGGCAATTGGAATCGCTAATCCAGAAATGATAGGCAGGATATTCATAAAGATATTATTGAAAAAATAAATATTACTCATATTGATTGCCAGATAAAAAGCTATGACTCCGATCAGTAAACTATAGAGAATGCTAAAAGGTAACAACGCGATTGCGCTATACATTTGATCGGTCGTTACGCCAAATATCGCTAGAATACAAATATTGATCAAAAATAAAAGTAGCGAGCTAAAATAAACGGTCGCTATTTTGTCAAACCAATATTTTATGGCATAAGGCTTATGAACAATCATTTCAGTATGGATGCCTAATATTTTATCTGTTACCAATAGTTGATTAATCGTATTGATTGCGCTCGCGTTGGCAGAAATAAAAACTGAACTCAAGGCAATGTTATAGTCAATGGTGCTGGAATATTGTTGGTTAATGAGTACAAACAAAATCATCTGAATAATGGGTGTGATAAAGAAGTAAGTGATAAAAGTTTTGATATCACGAAGGTAGATTAATGATGAAAATTGAATACGCAATTTATACCAACCTCCCTTGACCGTCTTTTTTCGCCCAACGTAAAAGAATGCTCCCTAGGCTAACTGCAAGGGCTAGCCAGATCATTAAGGACAGCAGATAGCTCCACGAGTTATAACTGGCGTCGTTGTTGGAGAGTAATTTTCGAATAGGATAGACTAGCGGGAGCCCCCACTGAGTATACATGGATAGGTGATCAAAAAATTTTCCTTGTCCAATTAAACCACTGCATAAAAGAAGGGGTATATGGATAAGCTCTTCGTAGACAATTGCATTAGGTGTTAACACAAAGAAAGCAGCGATCAACATATCCATTACAGCTACACTCAGCCATAGCAACAATACTAAAAGGACAAATTCAAAATTTAAGTCAGTCACCTGAACATGGAAAATGCGTGCTAAACCATAAGAAAGTGGGAAGGAAATCAATCCAAAAGTTGAGGCAGGTAAAATGAGCGCGGTTAGTGACATAAAATCGTTAATGCCCGTATTGATTAAATAAGTCAAGGTACCCTGGTGTCTCTGGAATCCGATTGAACCCGTTGCTGTTGTAGCAGAAGCCCATAAGCCAAATATTGCACTTCGTGTCCATAAATAAGGATCATCTAACCGGTCATAGCCATGTGCTGTAAGATATTGTAAGAGAAAGATGGTCGTTGTTGAAATGATGGGTAGCCATAAAAAATATTGATTTCTAATATAAACTTTCATATGGAATAAAAATAAACGTAAAAATCGAAACATTATGACCTCCTTAAACTTGGCGCAATAGATAAGTAGGCGTCTTCTAAGGTGGAGCCTTTAGGTAAGCCAGAATAGCGAATAATATCTGCTACAGGACCCTCAAATTTTAGGCTGCCACCACCAATAAGTATAATGCGATTAGATAGGGTTTCTATCTCCCCCATGATGTGGCTTGTCAATAAGATGCTCACATTTTCTTCTACAGTTAATTTTTTGATTGTATCTCTTATTTCTTTAGCGATTTCCACATCTAACCCGTTAGTAGGTTCATCTAGTAAGAGTAAGGAGGGTTTATTTAATAGCGATTTAGCGATATGTAATCGTTGATTCATTCCTTTAGAGAAAAATTTTACTTGTTTATTTTTTACATCAGTCAGCGAAACGATATCTAAAACTCTATGGACCTCATGTTTACGCTGTCGAAATGGTACATTTGCAAGATCAGCATAGAAGTTTAAATTATCATAGGCCGAAACATTTCCGTAGAAACCTAAATCGCCTCCAAAAGAAACGCCAATATCATTCTTATAGTGGTCTTGTTTACCATTTACCCAAATTTCCCCGGCAGTTTTCTCGATATAACCGCCGATCATTGAAACGATGGTTGTTTTTCCAGCGCCATTTGGTCCAACAAGTGAAACAATTTCACCCGGGGCAATGTTGAAAGAAACATCTTTGACTGCTTGAAAGGGCGTTATTTTGCCATAAGATTTTGATAGATTTTTAACAGTTAAAGTATTCATATATCCATTCACTTTCTTTGTTGAAATGCTGATCTGTTGGAAGGAGATTAAGGAATTCATTGGCCACGCAATTTTGAAAAAAGACCATAAATCATTCTGGTCTTTGGCCGCGGCTGAATCGCATTGGGTTGCTAACTGATCAGATCAACTTATATTGGCTAAATTTTAACACAAAAAATGAATCAAAAGGTTTTTTTGTTATACACAAAAAAACCACCTACCGTTGGGAGGCGGTAGGTGGTTTACTTTATAATCTTTCGTTTGGGAGGAGAAAGATTTATGAAGAAAAGTTTTTATATTGGGTATGCTTATATAATAGCGTGTACCTTTGAATTTCCCGTGAAGATTTCAGATAAAATATTGAAGAAAATGTGAATTCTCAATAAAATGCTGATTTAACGGGGGGGGGTTAATATGGATTAAAAATAAATACAGTACAATTTGGATGAATTTAAAAGAATAATGACCATCCAAGGTAACGTTATCAAGGAATTTGCTATAATAGAATAAAGAATTTCGGTTTTTAGCATAAGTGAATTAAATTGTGGATATTCAAGGGCTGAAGGATTGTGGTAAATTTATTTCCAAGAAGGCCTTATCCAATACACACCACCACAATTGCGAGGAAGTGCGACAGGAGTTAGGGGAAGACCTGTTTACTAGGGTAGATCTAACAGCAAGTAAATACAAAATGATCGAGGAATAATCCATTTCCAAGGCGATAACTTGAAAGAAGACGAACTGAAATCTTCTTATCGTTCACATTTTTTTGTGTGTTTTCGGATAGAGAAAAAAATTTTCATGTTTTTTAAACTTTTTTCAGAAATGTTATTGACTTCTCTGCTATCAAATGATATTCTTATCTAGTCGTCAGTTGATGACAACAAAAACACGCGGAAATAGCTCAGTGGTAGAGCACCACCTTGCCAAGGTGGGGGTCGCGGGTTCGAACCCCGTTTTCCGCTTTGTCTGCAAAGACAAAACATTTAAATACTTTTATAATATGCCGGGGTGGCGGAACAGGCAGACGCACAGGACTTAAAATCCTGCGAGGGTTAACCTCGTACCGGTTCGACCCCGGTCCTCGGCATTTTATATTTATGCACCCATGGCTCAACTGGATAGAGTACCTGACTACGAATCAGGCGGTTGCAGGTTCGAATCCTGCTGGGTGCATGTTTATTTTTTTAATAACGGGAAATAGCTCAGCTTGGTAGAGCACTTGGTTTGGGACCAAGGGGTCGCAGGTTCGAATCCTGTTTTCCCGACTAATGGGGTAGCTCAATAGGGCTATCTTTTTTGTTTATTTTTAAATTTCGTGTATTTTTAAAAAGGTGCGAGACATGGCGTTCAGACAGGAGTGGGATTAACCTTCCTATCTCGGCGTCGATGCTTGCGCCTTTTTTCATTTTCTGTATCTATAATAGTACTTTTGGCCTATGATTCTACCTTATAAAAAGTTTACAATAAAAATTGAAGAAATAGGTTATACTAAAGGTGATTAAAATTTCAGACAATAGTGTAGACTATTGAGGGGAGATTGGCTATGGACATGCATCGTAAACAATTCGTACAGCGATTGATTCATTTACTGAATATTGTGGGTACGGTTGCTACTATAATCTTTATTGTTTGGGCATGGCGGAATGGTTTGTTGATAGATAAGGTGGCCTTTTTAAGGTTTATGGGCCACTTTGGGATTGCCGCACCGTTGATGTTTGTGGTGATTCAATTTATCCAAACGGTTGTGCCCGTCATACCTGGTTCGATTACCATCCCCCTTGGCGTATACATGTTTGGGAATGTCTGGGGCTTTATTTGGAACTTGATGCCCATTTTTCTAGGGTCCATATTCAACTTCTACTTAGCCCGCAAGTATGGCCGAAGTTTGGTCCATATGCTAGTGGGAGACAAGTACTATAATAAGGCCTTAAGTTGGCTGGATGACCGGTCGGGCTTTAAACGGGTCTTGATTTTAGGTTTGATTTTGCCCTTTATGCCGGCTGATGTGATTTGCTATGTGGCTGGTTTAACCAATTTGTCTCTGTCGCGTTTCGTTCAAGTCTTAGCAGTAGGGAAACCCATTACCATTTTGATTTACTCTTATTCAACCATCTTTTTAGTTGAATTAGTGAGTAAGTGGATATAGGAGTCTATGATGAAAATTTTATTGCACAGTGATATGAAGAAATCAATTCAACAAAGTGGGGTAGGGCGCGCCCAGTTGCACCAGGAAATGGCCCTTGAATCTGCGGGCATTGCCTATACAACCAACTACAAGGATGACTTCGACATGGTTCATATCAATACCGTCTTTCCGCATTCCCTTGTCGTTGCCAGAAAGGCAAAAGCCGCTGGTAAACCTGTCATCTACCATGCCCATTCAACTATGGAAGATTTCAAGAATTCCTACACATTCTCTAACCAAGCGTCACTCGGTTTTAAATATTGGCTCAATACCTGCTACAACTCGGCAGACCTGATCCTGACGCCAAGTCAGTATGCTAAAAACTTGCTTGAAAAATACGATATCGATAAACCAATCCATGTCATTTCAAACGGAATTGACCTAGCTTATTGGCAAGCTAGCCAAGAAGAAGTGGCCAACATGAGAGCGCGGTTTAATCTGCGCCCGGACCAGAAAGTAGCCATTTCAGTGGGTCTACAAATTGAGCGTAAAGGGATTATCGAATTTGTCGAGTTGGCCAAGCAAATGCCAGAGGTTACCTTTATTTGGTTTGGCTATTCAAATCCTTACGCCTTACCTAAAGATGTTAAAAAGGCCATTGCCACCAAGTTGCCCAATTTAATTTTTGCCGGCTATATCCCGCGTGACCAGGTCCGCGTTGCTTATCAAATGGCAGATGTCTATTTATTCATGACCCACGAGGAAACAGAAGGGATCGTCTTACTTGAAGCATTAGCAAGCAAGGTGAACACGATTGTATCTGATTTACCTGTCTTTGATTATTTAAAAGCTGACCGAGATGTTTATAAAGCCAATGCACTTGAAGATTTTAAAGTGCAATTAGAAGGACTTTTAGGTGGTGATTTAGCGAGTCTTAGTGAAAATGGTTACCAACAAGCCAGCTTGAAAAGTATTCAAAATATTGGCCAACAGTACATTTATGAGTACCAATATGCCCGTGCCTGCCAAGTAGAAAAGCAAAGCGATAAGAAACTCAGCAAAATCCTTTTTTCAAATTTTAAAATATAATGACAAAATCTACTAAAAAATGCAGATAAATTGACGGTCCAGTCTAACTTCAGGCAAGGGTCGTATTTTTTCGTAATATGTGCGTTTAAGACCACCATTTGTTATCATATGAAAATGATTGAAAAGGGGATAGATATGAAAGCAATTGGATTTGATTTAGACGATACCTTGTACAACCGATTAACAATCTATGAGGAAACCTACCGAGATATGCAGGCGACAGACCACCATTTAGACGTTGATTTTGAAACATTCAATCAAGTCTACGCTGAATTCTCCGAGCAAGAATATCAAGCCTTTATGGCTGGCAAAAAGACAGAAGCTGCCTTCAAAAACGACCGGGTCATTGAAACCTACGCCCATTTCGGTCATGAAATTGACCAAGCAACTGCAAAAGAATTCAACCAACTGAAAAACCACTATCAAGAACAATTAAGTTTGAGCGAAGACTTAGTAGCCTTGATGGAAGCAGCCTTATCTAAAGGGATGACCTTATTTGTCTTAACCAACGGGACGACAGAGGCTCAAATCGACAAATTGGCCAACCTAGGTGTCGACCAATTGATCGACCGAGACAAATGGTATATTTCAGAAAGTATGGGCGGGTCAAAACCACAACGCAAGGTATTTGACGCCATTGCTGCTGATTTAAATGTTGCATCTCAAGAAATCTTGTTCGTCGGTGACGACTACCAAAATGATATCGAAGGGGCAATACAAGCCGGATGGCAAGCCATTCACTACAGTAAAACAGAAGTCCCAAACACAGTAGCCACCTGTACAACAGACGATTTCTTAGAAATGCGGACTTTGTTAGGGAATTTATAGAATCCAACTTGTCATGTCAGGTATCTTGATATGAGTGAGGGATTTCGGTAGAAAATATACCTAAAGAAATAAAGTGTTTTTAATTTATTATAAAGACAAAAAATGATGTGAACGATTCGATTTTTGAGAAAGCCAGCAAAAGCCTATATTTTGTTGGCTTTTTTATTTGGCACCTAATAAAACATAACTATCATAATATGTAAGATAATGTAACACGTTTTGTATTTTT
Organism: Aerococcus sp. 150760013-2; assembly: GCF_053627715.1. Classification (NCBI taxonomy): domain Bacteria; kingdom Bacillati; phylum Bacillota; class Bacilli; order Lactobacillales; family Aerococcaceae; genus Aerococcus; species Aerococcus sp. 150760013-2. The sequence goes on along the minus strand of NZ_JBSEYI010000003.1, from coordinate 68,751 downwards.
GCGGAAATTTCATTGACAATTGATTGTATTTAGCACATGATAAAACACATATAAAATGATGAGAAAGTAAGAGGTTTTTTTAATGATTGCATTTATGGGGTACGCCCTGATTGTTATTTTCATGTTTGTTATTATGCGTAAGAAGATGTCACCCTTCATTGGTTTGGTGTTCTTGCCACTGTTATGGGCGATAATTGGACAAGTCCTTAATTTGTGGCAAATTGATATTGGTCAAGCGGCTATGGATGGCTTGGGGACCACATCATCTACCGGGATTATGCTATTCTTCGCAATATATATGTTTACCATCATGATTGACGCAGGTCTATTCGATCCCTTGTCTAACGCGATGATTCGTTTTGCCAAAGGGGACCCCTTAAAAGTCGCCTTGGCAACTGTTGCCTTAACTGCCGCGGTCTCCTTAAATGGTGACGGGACGGCGACTATGATCATTGTCTGTACCGCTATGGTGCCAATTTACAAGAAACTAAATATGTCCATGCTAAACCTAGCTGTTTTAACCATGACGTCGCACTCAATCGTCAACTTACTACCTTGGGGTGGTCCAACTGCCCGTGCTATCGCTGTTATGGGGGTTGAAACCAATGATGTCATGCGCGGACTAGTGCCGATGATGGTAGCTGGTTTGATTTATATGTTTATCATCGCTTGGGTTTTTGGTTTACAAGAACGGAAGACGCTTGGTGTGGTCAACTTGTCTGAACAAGAAATGCAGGCCATGATGGTCATCGACGACCCAGAAACCCTTGAATTACGTCGACCTAAAAATGTCTGGATCAACTCAATTATCGTCCTTGTAGCCATTGCCTTATTGGTTGAAGGGTCTGTGCCTTCAGCGATTATCTTTATGTTAGGTACAGTGATCACCTTACTAGTCAACTATCCTAATCCTAAAGACCAAAAAGCGCGAATTGACAGCAACGCATCTGAAGCCAACCAGGTGGTTATGACCGTATTTGGTGCCGGTATTTTCATGGGGATTTTAAACGCGACCGGTATGTCAGATGCCATCGCCACATCCCTAATCGCTATCATCCCTGAGTCGTTAAGTGGTTTCTACGGTCTAATCGTAGCCATTATTTCAGCGCCAGGTACTTATTTCCTACATAACGATGCCTTCTACTACGGCATGATGCCTATCTTGTCAGAAGCCGGCTATGCTTACGGATTTACCCCGTTACAACTGACATTTGCGTCTCTAATCGGTCAATCTTTCCACTTGTTCAGCCCATTAGTACCTTTCTCATACGTACTACTTGGTTTAACCGGCGTGGAATGGGGCGACTGGCAGAAAAAAGGTTTGGTCGTATCACTTGGGATTTTCATTGTCTACGTGATTACTGCTGCCATCTTTGGTTTGTTACCCATTTTCCAATAATGATGAATCAATTAAAGCTATTATATTATCGACTTTAAAAGGAGTGGTTTCATGACGAATACACATACAATCGCCTTAATTCCTGGGGACGGGATTGGAAAAGAAATTACACAAGTTGTCAAACAAGTGGCAAAAGCCCTAGGCAGTCCAATTGCTTGGGATGAAGTGGTCGCTGGCCAAGACGCCATTGATGAAACGGGTGAACTGATTCCCAAAGCCGTTTACGACGCCATCGATACACACAAGGTTGCCTTGAAAGGACCCATTGCAACACCAATTGGTGAGGGTTTTAGATCGGTCAACGTATCACTTAGAAAACATTATCAATTACATACAAACATCCGCCCAATCCGCGTATTAGGCCAAATTCCTGCACTTCACCGGGACGTGGATATCGTTTTATTCCGGGAGAATACAGAAGATTTATACGCGGGCGTAGAAGAGCAGATTTCACCTGACGAAGCCCATTCCATCAAAATTATCACTAGAAAGGCAACAGAACGGATTGTTACAGCAGCTTTTGAGTATGCCGTAGCTAATGACCGCAAGACGGTCGCTATCGTCACTAAAGCCAACATTATGAAATTATCGGACGGCTTATTCCTAAAAGTCGCTCGCGAAATTGCTGCTAAATATCCGCAAATTGAAGCGACAGAAGTTTTAGTCGACAATATGGCCATGCAATTGGTTATGCGTCCTCAACAATACGATGTGGTTGTCACCGAAAACTTATACGGCGATATTTTATCTGATTTGATGGCCGGTTTAATCGGTGGGTTAGGATTGGTGCCAGGTGCCAATTTGGGCGACGATGTGGCGATATTTGAGGCCGTTCATGGCTCAGCACCAGATATTGCTGGTCAAGGTATTGCCAACCCGACAGCCATCTTATTAGCCTTTGCAGACCTACTAGACCATATTAGTTTACAGACGGATGCCATTCGTTTGCGCGACGCTTTGAATACGGTCTTGTCCGATGCAGGTAACTTTACCCGAGACTTAGGCGGCGATTTAACAACAGCAGCCTTCACCGACAAGGTTATCGCATCCTTAGCATAAGATGGCGTATCTTAAAACCGTCTAATGATTTTGATTTGAATAATGAGATAAGCACGCTTTGACTTGAGGGTGGCGTAAAGGAGTTGACCAGCAATTCCTTTGCGTTGCCTTTTTGTTATATAAAGATGCGATATTTCAAATTTTTTCTTTTACAGCGTATAACGCTCGTTAAGATACGTCTTCAAACCAGGTTCCAAAAGTCCAACGCTTCCGACACTTCCCAAAATATGCTAAACACTTGCAGTGTTTATTCGGCTTTTGGTCTAGTGCGTCGAGTCTAAACGACTTTTGTCACACCTCCAATTACCAAGCTTTTGAATTGACTATTTGACTGCGGTTATCGTATGATATGGTTAATTAGTCAAAGTTAGTCAAAATAAGAATCAGGCTTGAGGTGATGAATATGAAAAATAGAAATATGTCTGATATTATTGAATCTTATTTAAAGCAAATCTTACAACAAGAAGAGCATGTTGAGATTAGTCGTAGCGAAATAGCAGATCAATTTCAATGTGTACCATCCCAAATTAATTATGTTATCAACACACGATTTACCCCACAAAAGGGTTATATTGTAGAAAGTAAACGTGGTGGCGGTGGCTATATCCGTATTATGAAATTGGAAATTGTCGAAGAAGCAGATTTAATTGATGCTATGGTTGACCTTGTCCACCAAAAAACGACATTACGAGATGCTACTGCCATCATTCAAAATTTATTAGTCAACGAGATTGTTACCGAAAATGAAGCGCAAATCATGCACTCAGCAGTCGACAAGGATGCCCTAGGTAAAATTGTTAACGCTGATGAAGTTCGGTCCTTAATATTAAGATCGATGCTTGTGAAGCTGAAATATAGGTAACCAGATAGGAGGACCTTATGAACGAAATTTATACAGAGAAAGCAAAACAGGCCTTATTGTTCGCCGCCGAAGAAGCCAAACAATTTCGTCATAAAGCCATTGGAACAGAACATTTGCTGCTAGGACTTTACCGTGAGCCCGAGGGTGTTGCGCATAACGTGTTAGTTGACCACTTGCCAAGTTACGAGGCTGTGAAAGAAGAAGTTGAATTTGTCATCGGATACGGTAAGGATGAAGTCCAAGACGCCCCCGTAGACTTGAATCGCGTGGTGTATTCACCGCGTTCAAGAAAAGTTTTATATATTGCAGGTGAAGAAGCGCAACGCCAACAAGTCACTTTAGTCGGCACAGAGCACATTTTGCTATCTTTAATCGCTGACCAAGTACTAGCTGTTCGAATTCTGAAAAACTTGGACGTGGATATCGAGAAATTACGTAAAGACATCTACCGTTCAATTGGCCAGCGTCCCCCAGTGCGCAACCGCAGCAACGAGAATAATAATAAACCATCAAACCGCGGCAGCAAACGCCCACAAAGTGCAACGCCAACCTTAGACTCACTAACTAGAGACCTAACTGAGCAAGCACGTAACGGGCAGTTGGACCAAGTAATCGGCCGTAAGAAAGAGTTACGTCGCATCATGCAAGTCCTTAGCCGTCGAACTAAAAATAACCCTGTATTAGTAGGAGAACCAGGTGTTGGGAAAACAGCCATCGCTGAAGCAGTTGCCATCGCAGTTGCAAACAACGATGTCGTATCAACCCTAGCCAATAAACGTGTCGTATCTCTTGATGTTGGGTCCCTTGTTGCAGGTACTAAATACCGTGGGGAATTCGAAGACCGAGTGAAAAACTTACTAGAGGAAACGGAAAAAGCTGGTAATGTCATCTTATTCATTGATGAGTTGCATAGTCTAATCGGTGCCGGTGCAGCAGAAGGGGCTATCGATGCTTCTAACCTGATGAAACCAGCCTTAGCCCGTGGTCACCTACAAGTGATTGGTGCTACAACCTTAAATGAGTACCAAAAATATATCGAAAAAGATGCTGCTTTAGAACGTCGTTTCGCCAAAGTCCTAGTTGATGAACCAAGCGAAGCGGATGCTATTGAAATTCTTAAAGGTATCCGAAAAGATTATGAAAAATTCCATCGAGTGACGATTAAAGATGAGGCTATTGAAGCTGCTGTTCGTCTAGGTAACCGTTATATTGCTGATCGTTTCTTACCAGATAAAGCAATTGATATTATGGATGAAGCTGCAGCTACAGCGCGTTTAGACAATAGTGATAAAGATACTACCCAACAAACCATTGTAGGCATTCGTAAGCAATTAACTGATCTAGAAGAATTGAAGAAACACTATGTAAATACCCAAGAATTTGAAAAAGCTGCTGGTGTTCACCAACAACAACAACGTTTAAGTCAAGAATTATTCGACCTACAAAACAACCCACAAGTTGTTCAAGATGAGCTGTTTGATATTGAAATTGACGGCCAAAACGTAGCGGATATTGTGGCTATGTGGACAGGTGTGCCAATGCAACAGCTTACGCAAACTGAAAACCAACAGCTGATTAATCTAGAAGACCATTTACACAAACGTGTTAAAGGTCAAGATGAAGCAGTGAGAAGTGTTGCCCGTGCAGTTCGTCGTGCGCGGTCTGGCATTAAAGATCCAAACCGTCCAATTGGTTCATTTATGTTCCTTGGACCAACAGGTGTTGGTAAAACTGAATTAGCCAAATCTCTAGCAGGTGAAATGTTTGGTTCAGACAACAATATCATCCGTTTAGACATGTCTGAATACATGGAAAAATACTCAACAAGTCGAATGATTGGTTCAGCACCAGGTTACGTTGGTTATGATGAAGGTGGTCAATTGACTGAACAAGTTCGTCAACACCCATACTCAGTGGTACTATTCGATGAGATTGAAAAAGCCCACCCGGATGTCTTCAATATGCTACTACAAGTCTTAGATGATGGTTATATTACGGACTCTAAAGGCCGTAAAGTAGACTTCCGTAACACAGTTATGATTATGACGTCTAACTTGGGAGCAACTGCCATCCGTGACGATAAAAACGTCGGATTCGGTGCCAAACAAGCCACAGATAGTCATGAAGAAATGGATAGTCGTATCCGTAAAGAATTGAAGTCTGCCTTCAGACCAGAATTCTTAAACCGTGTGGATGAAATCATCGTCTTCCATACATTAGCGGAAGAGCAAATCGTTGAAATCGTACAGAAATTTACTACAGCCTTAACCAAACTATTAGCAGAGCAAGGTGTGAAACTACGTGTGACACAAGGTGCTAATAAAGAAATTGCAAGTAAAGGCTTTGATAAAGAGTACGGTGCACGTCCATTACGCCGTGTAATCCAGCAAAAAGTTGAAGACCCAATCGCTGAAATGTTAATCGCTGATAAAATAAGCGAAGGCGACGTTGTCACAGTCGGTGCCCGCCAAGGTGAATTATACATCCGTGTACAACACCCAGATGGCCAAGAAGAAAGCAACGACGTCAAAGACTTGATTAGTGCAGGTCAATAAGCTTTCACAACAAGTCGTATGAAGCGGACTGTAACGTTGATACAGTCCGCTTTTTTAAATACTTTTGGAATGTCTCCTGATGAACGTGAATTAGGAGTAGCCACCAAAATTGTATGAAATTTAGCCTAATTTACTGGCTTGACCAGTAACCATATTATTTTCGCTGGTGTAGTGGATATGATATAATGTATATAATAATTATGGGGAGTGATATCATGGAACAATCAACTAAAAAAGGTTTAATTGCTTTAGGTGCAATTGCTGCAATCGCAGGTATTGCCGCTGTCGCATTATACCAAGAAGATAAAAACTCAGTAGTCAGTGATTTCATCGATGATGCTGGTCGCCAATTACGCCATACAGGTCGTGACTTAGCTCGTCGTGCTGATGATGTATCATTTTTACCAAACCGTTCACTCGGTGATCGCGTAAAAGATTCAGCAGCTGACGCTTACGACTATGCTGTAGGCCAAGCGAAATCATTTACAAAATAAAGCGAAAATAAATACCTCCAATTGCTATGATTAATAGTGGTTGGGGGTATTTTTTTATTTTGTCCAGAATGACATTAACTGTCGAAACTGGTACACTTATAAATATGAGATTTCAAAAAGAAGGGTGAAATAATGATGAGAATTGGTTATCAAGGCATACCGGGGGCTTATAGCGAGGCAGCAACGATTGCTTTTGTGCGCGAACAGTTGCATGTTGAGATTGATGATGAACGTTTAGAAATCATCTCTTACGATGACTTTAAACCCATGGTAGATGACTTAGTGGCTGAAAAAGTAGACCGAATTGTCATGCCAATTGAGAATTCGACAACAGGATTGATTGCTCGAACAATGGATATTATCCGTTACCAACCCGTCCTAGCAAAATATGAACATTACCAACCAGTGAACCATGTCTTATGGGGGTTACCAGGTGCTGACATTCATCAAGTGACGAAAGTTTACTCTCATCCAGAAGCTTTGACCCAATGTAAATTATTATTTGACCGCTATCCTAATATGGATCCCGTAGCTTATATCGATACAGCTGTTTCTGCTGAATTTATTGTGCAAGAAGATGACCCTACTATCGCAGCGATTGCCAGTCCGCGAGCAGGTGACTTACACGGCTTGCAAGCTTTAGAACCAGCAGCATACGACGAATCAGGGAATATGACGCGGTTTTTAGTCTTTGAACGATATGACAATATCGATATGACCAATACCCATGACAAAATCATGTTATATATTGAAACACCGCATGAACCAGGTGCTTTGGCCAAGTTACTACAGGTATTAGATGTTTACCGGATCAACTTGGAAGGATTAAATGCCCGTCCAATTCCGATGAAACCCTTCCGTTACGGCTTCTTTATTGAAGCAGACCCAAGCAATATGATTGGGGACTTAGAGTCATTAGAGAAAATTTTAAAAGCATTATCAACCCACATTCAAGTGGTAGCGCAATTTAAACAAAATCGTTAGATTAACGACACGAGTTCCTTTTTCCAAAAGAATATCATTATAAAATAAACCGCTTACATGTTACAATAAACTTGTATAGACAGATAGGATATAGGAGGAATTTTCATGGATAAACGTAAGGTAATTATTGATACGGACCCAGGAATTGACGATGCAGCGGCCTTGATGACGGCTTTGTCGGATGATAGCTTAGAAATTTTAGGTTTCACCACGGTTGCCGGGAATAAGGGATTGGATATGACCACCACGAATGCGGTTCGGGTATCTACTTATTTTGATGGTCGCGTGAAGATCTATCCAGGCGCTGACAACGATTATACCTCTTTAAAAGAGAACAAACCACCAAGAGAGAATGCGACTGGGAATATCCATGGATCGAACGGAATGGGTGGCGTTGATTTCCCTTATGATGAAAGTTTGATTCAAGATCAACATGCAGTTGACTTCATTCTTGAGCAAGTTAAAGCATATCCTGGTGAAATCGATTTGATTACCTTAGGACCACTAACGAATATTGCTTTGGCAGTTGAAAAAGACTTAGCGACCATGAAACAAGTCCGGTCAATCATGTCTATGGGTGGAGCTGCTTTTGACGGGAACACCAACCCGGTAGCGGAATTTAACTACTGGTTTGACCCAGTTTCAGTCGATATCGTCTATCAAGCTTTGGGTGAATCTGTCCCGATTACAATGGTTGGTTTAGATGTTACCGGACCATCCTTACTAGATATGAACGACTTAGAATTTATACGTCAAGCAGGCGGTGAACTAGGCGGGATGATACGTGAAATGTTTGATGATTATGTCCTGAACTCATTTGAAAACGAAGGCAAAATCGGGATCGTCATCCATGACTTAGTAGCAGTTGTTGGCTACCTGCACCCAGAAATTTTGACCGAAGTCTACCATACTAACTTGGTCATTGAAACCAAAGGTGAGTATACTTACGGACAGACCGTCATTGACTTTGACGAGCGTACTGACCGACCAAAAAACGTCTACATCGCAATGGATCTCGACCTTGAAGCTTATAAAGCCCACGTGATTTCAACCCTATTTGGCGAAGACAAATACCATCAATACCTAGACATGCTGGATTAACTTCTAGCGAAAAGGACACACAAAATGAAGCTAGATAAGTAGGTGACGGAAATGTACAAGTTCGAATTTATTTCCGCAGACATTCAAGATAAAATCCACCAGGGTATCTACCCTGTAGGCCGGTTACTTCCGAGTGAAAATGACTTGGCCAAGACTTACGACGTATCGCGCGAAACTATTCGAAAAGCACAGAAAAAATTGGAAGACACTGGCTTTATCCAGAAGAAACAAGGTAAAGGGGCGATTGTGCTCGACTTTGCTCGATTTTCTTTTCCCATATCCGGTTTAACTTCCTACAAGGAATTGCAAGAGTCGCAGCAGTTTCATACTGCAACTCGAGTTTTGAGTAATAAACGGGTGCCGGCACCTGACTTTCTCGTCGGTGAAGACGGTGTTGAAGCGGGCGAACCCTTCATCCACCTGATTCGGTCCCGTGAAATGGAAGGAGAAACGGTCATTGTTGACCACGACTACCTCCGCGTATCCGTTATCCAAGACGGGGTGCCAGATGAAATTGCGGAAGTGTCCATTTATCAATACTTTGAACAAGAATTGGACTTGCAAATATCCTTTGCCAATAAGGAAATTGTGGCCAAAAAGGCGGATGATATAGATCAAAAAGAAATGGCCATTGGCCCGGATGATTTTATCATCCAGGTCAACAGCCATGTGTACTTAGAAGATGCCACCTTCTTTCAATATACCTCATCCCACCACCGTATCGATAAATTTAGATTTGCAGAATTTGCGCGCCGGACAGCCCAATAACCCGTGCGTTAATGTGGGATAGATAGGAAAAACACCCTCAACCAGCCTTGTTTGGCCAAGTTGAGGGTGTTTTTCTTCGATAGCGAATGTTTAGATGATGCCAGTTTAGGCTATTGATTGCCATCGTCTCTACTTGAATGATGATGTACAGTATGCTCACGTCTATTTGCCATTTTGCCACAGAAAACGCTCAAAAGCAGATAAAAGTATACATGTAATGGTCGTCGCAAAAAAGGAGCTGGAAAAATCCAACTCCTTTTCATTTACCCATTTTAAAGGGATGTTATGTACCCTATTTCGAAAGGAATGCAACTGTTTCATATGGTCCTAGCTCGAATGAGGCTGTCATTTTGCCTAAATCACCGTTCCCTAATAACTTGTCATAGTTACGGGTTAAATCAACACTTTCAGGTAGGTCAACTTGACTGGTACCTGGGTAGAAGTGTGAGAAGACATACAAGATTTGGTCGCCGTAAGTCCGGTAGTAAGCCAATACTTCTGGGTGGTCAGCCAATAATTCGTGGTAAGCACCGTCTTGGATGATAGGTAGTTTATGACGTAAGGCAATTAACTTTTGGTAGTAAGGGAATATTTTACCGTTCTCTAATTCCTTCGCAACATTGATGTCCTTGTAATTGTCGGCAACTTTTAACCATGGTGTACCGGTAGTGAAACCAGCATTTTCTGAATCATCCCATTGCATTGGGGTCCGGCTAGTATCGCGGGACTTAAATTTAATAATTTCCATCGCTTCTTCTTCTGAAACACCTTTATCTAATAAGATTTGGTAGTTGTTGAAGGTTTCGATATCGTTGTAGTCGTTGATGTCGTCGAAATCTGGGTTGGTCATACCAATTTCTTCCCCTTCAAAGATGTAGGGGGTACCGCGCATCATGTGAATAGTTTGGGCAAGCATGGTAGTTGTTTCGTATGGATAGTTTTCGGTGTCGCCGAAACGAGAGTTAGCGCGTGGTTGGTCATGGTTGTTCCAGAATAGGGCATTCCACCCGTTGCCATCTGACATGCCTTTTTGCCATTCGTTTAAAATGTCTTTTAAAGATTGGAAGTCGAAATCAACTTTAGACCATTTCTCGCCGTCTTTGTAATCGACTTTTAAATGGTGGAAGGAGAAGATCATGGCTAATTTCTCTTCATCAGGATTGGTATAGCGGACACCATCTTCAACTGTGGTAGAAGACATTTCACCCACTGTGACAAAGCCTTCAATATCGCCAAAGGTAGATTGGGCCATTTCTCGAATCCAAGCGTGTGAATTTTCTGTATCTGTATACAAACGTTTCTCTTGGGTAGAACTTGGGCCGCCAGTAGAGTCTTCTAGGACCTCGCTCTTACCAATCACGTTCATAACGTCGAAGCGGATACCGGAAACCCCCTTGTCGATCCAGAAGCGGATAACATCGAATAGGGCTTCGCGCACTTTTGGATTATGCCAATTTAGGTCAGCCTGGGTCACGTCGAAGAGGTGCATATAGTAATTGCCAGTGTCGCCAAATGGTTCCCAAGCAGGGCCGCCGAATTTAGATTCCCAGTTTGTTGGCAAAGACCCGTCTTCTTGAGCGGGGAGAATGTAATAGAAGTCTTGGTAGTATTCGTCGCCAGCTAGGGCTTTTTGGAACCACTCGTGTTCAGTAGAAGAGTGGTTTAAAGGCATATCCAGCATCAGGTCGATGCCACGTTTTTTTCCTTCACGGGCTAATTCTTCAAAATCATCCATAGTCCCAAAACGTGGGTCAATGGCTGTGTAGTCTGAAATGTCATAACCATTATCATTTTGAGGCGATGGGTAGAAGGGGTTCATCCAAATCATATCGATGCCTAACTTTTCTAGATAGTCTAATTTTTCAATGATGCCTCTAAGATCACCAAAACCGTCCCCATCTGTATCATTAAAAGACTTTGGATAAATCTGATATATTACCTTTTTCCCTAAATTATTTGTCATTGTGTCTTCCTCCTTTTTAGAAAAAAGCTCGCCCAGGGGTATCCAAGGCGAGCGTGAAACTTGAATCTATCTGGCTAATGCTAGAACTTGATATTGAAATCGATTTTGTTATTAGCTAGGAAACCAGTTTTCTTAAATACAATTGTCAATGCGAATGGTACAACGATGGCGATGGCCATAGCTAGTAAGAACCAACCCCAGTATTGGAATTGAATCGCTAGGATACCAGGTAAACCACCAACACCGATAGAGTTAGCTGTAATGCCAACACTTGTTGAAAGTAAACCAGCTAAACCTGAACCAATCATCGCTGCAATAAATGGGTAAACATATTTAATGGTAACACCGAACATTGCCGGTTCAGTTACCCCTAAGTAAGCTGATACAGCTGATGGAATGGTAATTTGACTTTCTTTCTCATCTTGACGAGTTGTCCACCAAATCGCCATAACCGCAGATGCTTGAGCAATATTTGATAGGGCGATCATTGGCCATAAACCAGTACCACCAAAGTCAGCCACTAACTGTGTATCGATTGCGTTGGTCATATGGTGTAAACCAGTAATTACAAGTGGAGAGTATAGGGCACCGAAGATTAAACCGAACAACCAAGAAACAGGTCCAGTTAAACCAGCGTACACAACACTAGAAATCCAAGTACCTACAGTCCAACCGATTGGGCCTAAAACTGTATGCGCCAAGATAATGGCAGGAACTAATGATAAGAATGGCACGAAAATCATAGAAATCATCTCTGGGATGTATTTACGCCAGAATTTTTCAAGCCAAGCAAGTGATAGACCTGCGAACATGGCCGGTAATACTTGGGCTTGGTAACCAATCATATCTAATTGGAAGAAGCCGAAGTCCCATTGTGGTACTTCACCAGCTAAGATAGCATCTGGTGCAGCATAAGCATTTAGTAATTGTGGTGAAACTAATGTGATACCTAATACGATACCAAGAATTTGAGTGGTACCCATTTTACGTGTTACAGACCATGTAATCCCAACTGGTAAGAAGTGGAAAATGGCTTCACCCGGTAACCAAAGGAAGCTGTTCACCCCGGCCCAGAATGTTGAAACATCAACAATCGTGTTGTATTGAGGTGTACCGTCACCCATCGTTTGCGCTACGCCATCAACAATTTTTTGCCCTAGGAACTCCATTGGCACCCCTTCAAGCACGTTACGGAAACCTAAAATAAGACCCCCGACGATAATTGCTGGAATAATTGGTGCAAATACTTCAGCCAAGAATGTCATGGCTTTTTGAAGCCAGTTTTGTTGTTGGTCAGCTGCTGCAGCTTTCACCGCTTCTTTTGACGTACCAGAAACACCAGAAACCGCTTCAAATTCATTATAAAAATCTGCCACCTTGTTCCCAATAATAACCTGGAATTGACCAGATTGGGTAAATGTCCCTTTAACAGAAGGGATCTCTTCAATAGCTTTAACATCCGCTTGTTTAGGATCATTTAATACAAACCGCATACGCGTCGCACAGTGTGTAACGGCATTGATATTCTCCTTACCCCCAATGTCATCCAGTAAGGATTTAGCATCCTGTTTAAAATCACTCATTTTTCTTCCTCCTCTATAAAGAAAATGCCATATGATATCCAAATAATAATTGTAAACTTGTCTATACAAGTTATCTACGAGGTTATTATATAATGATAACGGTTTCAAATCAAGTGAAATCACTCAATCAAAAAATTTTTTATAGGCCTATAGTTAATAGGAAGAAAGTGATTAAAAAGTCCGGTGAGCCCCACTTATCAGTTGGTTGTAAGCCTTGGTAGTGGTATGATTATGGCATGTTTTAGACCGAAATGAGGTGTGGAATGTCAGAAGAAAAGGATACAAAATTCAATACACTTGACGTGGACCAAATTGCTTTTATGGAGGCAGCGATTGAAGAAGCAAAGAAGGCAGCAGCTATTGGTGAAGTGCCAATTGGGGCAGTTGTCGTCTACCAGGGGGAAATCATCGGGCGTGGCCATAACTTGCGTGAGACCAGTCAGGATGCAACAACCCATGCGGAAATCCTCGCTATCCAAGAAGCCAACCGTAATCGGGCATCTTGGCGACTAGCGGATGCAGATTTGTATGTGACGTTAGAACCCTGTCCTATGTGTTCGGGTGCCATGATACAAAGCCGTATCAAACGTCTCTATTATGGCGCTTATGATCAAAAGGGTGGCACGGCAGGAACATTGATGAATATACTGAATGATAGTCGGTTTAACCATCAAGTTGAAGTCATTGATGGTGTCATGCATGAAGAATGTAAGGCACTTTTACAAGATTTTTTTATTGAATTACGCAAGAAACGCAAAAATTCAAGTCGTAAACCAAAAGTAGAAAACTAAGCGAAATGTCAAAATACTAAAAAATAAGACATTGTGATTTACTTAGCGTTTTCATTTAAAATAAAGTGTTTTTTTGTTATAATTAAGTTGTTATAACGCTTTTAGGGGGTGAATTGGGTGTCCAGCAAAACTTTAGCAAAAATTGTCGATACTGAGAAAGCAACGCAAGCACTAAGTGATAAATATGCAAGTAAGCGAGAAAGTTTATTAGAAGACAAAAATCGCAAATTAAGCCAAATGGCGTCTGAAAAAGAAGCAATCTTGAAAGATTATCAAGAAGCGCAGCGTGCCGAGAATGAAAAAGCTTTACAAGCGTACAAATCTGAAGAAAAAGCGAAGAACGATCAAGAGATTGAGGAAATTGAGAATCAATTCCAAGGCGCTTTGCCATCTTTAGTCTCACTTGTAATTGAGGAGGTGAAAAATAGCTATGGCAATCGCTAAGATGCAAAAAGTATCGATTGTAACGGCGCCAAGTAACAAAGACCACTTGTTATACACCTTACAAACGATGCAGAATATACAAGTTAGTGACCTTTCCTTAAAGGTAACCGGCCAAGACTTTACCTTCAACAATAATTACCAAAGTGATCAAGATGACCAAGTCGTTTATGAACGCGGACGCGAAGTATTACATTATCTAAGTCAATACCAACAGAAGGTATCTTTAAAAGATAAAATTACGACCAAACGCCCACAAATGACCATGGATGAACTACATCAAACTGTGGATGAAGCAGCAGCTTTACAATTGATTGAAAAAGTCGAAGCCTTAAGACAAAAGCGTAACGACATTCAAGACCAACGCCAACGGGTTGAAGATGAACAAACAACCATCGCTAAATGGCGGGCCCTAGATGTTGATCCAAAATCTCTACAAGAGTTAAAACTATTCGATGTTCGTCTAGGAACGATTCCAAATGATGAAAACCGTCACCACTGGCAACAATTAAAAGCCATTGAAGATGTGGCCGTTGAAGAAGTGTTTGCTAACGAGAATGAAATTGGTGTCGCAGTCGTTGCCTTACCAGGTCAAAACGACAACCTGCAAGCAAAACTTGCAGAAAATTATTTCTCTGAAGTAGAGTTTAATTACGGACAAACCCCAGAAGAGACCTTCCAAACATTGGAAAGTGAACGGAAACAACTCATCAAAGATGAGGAGGCCGTTGTTAAAGACATTAAAAACATGCAAGAATCTAAAGCTACTATTCAATTAGCAGTAGAAGAATTCTTTAACCGTAGTCAACGTGCCAACGCAGCACAGCTTTCATATGATAACCAACAGTTATCTTTATTCAGTGGTTGGATTGAAGAAGCGCAAGTTGAAAACTTGCAAAGCGCTTTAGAAGAAGCCTTTGATGTGCACACGTTTGCTATTATTTTAGAAGAAACAACCGAACAAGAAGTTAAAGAAGATGAAGTGCCAATCAAATTACATAATGCTTCTATAGTAGAACCTTTTGAAATGATTACTGAAATGTACTCATTGCCAAATTACCGGGAGAAAGACCCGACCAACTGGGTAGCTGGTTTCTACATGTTATTCTTCGCTATGATGATGGGGGACTTCGGTTACGGTATCCTCCTTTGGATTGGTACACTCTTTGCCATGAAGGTAATGGATTTACGGAAGAGTACTAAACGTTTTGTGAAATTTGGACATATTCTATCCTACCCAACGATGTTAATTGGTTTAGCTTATGGATCCCTATTTGGTGAAGCTTTACCATTCGGTTTGATCAATCCAACTGAAGATGCCTTAACGCTAATGATTATCTCTTTAGTGATTGGTTACATTCACATCTTTGTAGGTTTATGCTTAAATATCAGATTACAGCTTAGTCGTAAAGACTATGCATCAGCCTATAATGACGGTATTGGCTGGTTAGCACTGTTAATAGCGCTAGCTATCGGTATCACTGGCTTTATGACCGGTATGGATATGTTGATTCCTATCGCAAAATGGTTTGCCATTATTGCAGCTGCAGGAATTATCGTGGTTCCTATGTTCACGAGTAATAATAAAGCAGTTGGTGGTGTTGTTGGGTTGTATAACTTATACGGTGTGTCTTCGTATGTAGGAGATTTCGTTTCTTATACACGACTAATGGCTTTAGGTATTTCAGGTGGAGCAATCGCCATGTCCTTTAATATCTTGTTTACTATCTTGCCAGTGCCTGTTCGATTTTCAGTGGGTATTTTGATGATTATCGCCTTACAATTATTTAACATGTTCTTATCATTACTATCTGCCTACGTTCATAGTATGCGCTTAGTATTCGTTGAGTTCTTTGGTAAATTTTATGAAGGTGGGGGGCGTGCCTTTAAGCCTATCCGTACACTACAGGAGTTTGTTTCTCTAAAAGACGTAGAAGAAAATTAATAATTAAGAAGACAACAAAATGGAGGTTTTTAAATAATGAATACATGGTTTGAATTTTTTGTGGAAAACGGTGGCCAAATCTTTGCGATGGTCGGAATTGCAATTGCCGTAATTTTCTCTGGTATGGGTTCTGCACGTGGTGTTGGTGAAACTGGTGCGGCTGCAGCTGCCTTGGTTAAAGACCAACCTGAAAAATTTGCGCAAACATTAATCTTACAACTATTACCTGGTACGCAAGGTTTGTATGGTTTCGTTATCGGTATCATGATTTACTTACAATTAGGTACAGGATTAGACTTAACTCAAGGACTACAATACTTTGTAGCAGGTATCCCTATTGGTTTAGTAGGTTTAATTTCAGCACGTTGGCAAGGGCATACTGCAACAGCAGGTGTACAAATTTTAGCAAAACGTCCTGAAAACGTATCTAACGCAATCATCTACTCTATCATGGTTGAAACTTACGCAATCTTAGCATTCGTTATTTCTCTATTATTAGTACTTTCTGTTGGTTAATCACTAATCAAGTAGAAAAACCAAAAGAAGGAGGATAAGTCGAATGGCAGATATTCAAACTTTAGTCGATCAAGTGCTAGCCAATGCTGAAAAAGAAGAAAAAGCAGCATTAGCCGCATTTGAAGCTGAAATGAATGAAGAAATCAACAAAGCCAAAGCACAAAACGATGACCAAATTGTGACTGAAAAGCAACACATCGAAAACGCTGAAGCTAGAAAATTACAAACACAAAAACAAAGCTACTTAAACGTCTTACGTAATGACAAATTACAAGCCAAGCAAGCCTTACTAGAAAAAGTCTATGATCAAGCTATTGTTGAATTACAACAATTATCAAGCGAAGCGTTTACTAGTTTTATCAAAGGCGCTTTAGACCAAGTAGCAGGCACTGAGAACCTTACGTTAACAGTAGGTGAATTCAGCCAACACCAATTCGACGCTGACCAAGTGAAAGCCTTAAACCCATCTATCCAATTAGATGACACTTTCCTTCCTAAGCGTTCAGGTTTTGTTTTAAGTAACGAAGAAGTGGACTATAACTTTACTTTTGAATCAATCATTGACCAAAAGAAAAAAACATTAGCGCCAAAATTAGTGAAACAAGCATTCTAAGAGAGGGGAGTGACAGCAATGCCAAACGCTACATATGCACAACTGGATACAACCATTCGTGTAAAAGAAAGTAGTTTGCTAGCAAAAGAAGACTATGACGCACTTTTACGTGCCAACTCCCTTGAAGATGTATTTGCTGCTCTACGCAAAACCAACTATCATGTCCCAGAAAATATCGGAGAAACACATGATTTCGAAGGGTTCCTAACCCGTGATTTACGTGAAATGTATGCTGGTTTATATGAAGAAACGCCTGTAGATGAAGTGGTAGACGTATTTGCCTTGCGTTACAGCTACCACAATTTGAAAGTATTATTCAAAGAATGGTATACAGAACAAGATTTCTCGCACATGTATATAAACATCGGCCGTTTTTCAATCGAAGCCTTACGGACCTTAATGCAAACTGGTGAAGGTAGCCAATTCCCAGAAATCATGAAAGAAGGCGTCCAATATGCACGCGATTATTACGAAGAATACCATGACCTAGACGGTATTTCGATCCTATTGGACCAGTCTTATCTAGGCCACTTAAGAGACATCGCTGACAAATCTGATGATCAAGATATGGCGAAGACCCTATTGATGATGATTGATTTAGAAAATTTATCTATGGTTGTTCGTGGGATGAAGCAAGGCCGTTCTCGTGGGTTCTTAGAAGCAGTCTTATCTGATGATGGTACTTTTGAAGAAGTGGAACTAGTTAATTTAGCAACTAGTAAAGACTATAACCGCGTATTGGATAAATTTGCCAGCTTACCATTCGCTGGTAAAATCAATGACCGCATCAGCGCCAACGATCCAATCGACGTGGTGAAATTAGATAAGAAAATCAAAACAATCGAGGCTGAAGAAATTCGCCAGGCAGCTTGGGTACCATTTGGACCAATGCCTGTATTGGCATATATTTATTTTAAAGAGAACGAAGTAGCCAATTTGAGGTTAATTTTAAATGCCAAAGAATACGATTTAGATCAAAAAAGTGTGGAAGAAAGGATGCGACCTATTTATGGCTTATAAAATCGGTGTAGTCGGTGAAAAAGACGTCGTTGTTCCTTTCCAATTGATTGGTTTCGACGCCTATCCAGTGATTTCAGGCCAACAAGCCCGTGAAACAATCCGGGAAATGGCTGACAACCACTATGGTGTGATCTATTTGACCGAAACAATCGCACAGCAAATTCCAGACACCATTGCCTTTTACGACACACAAGTTACCCCAGCAATCATTCTGATTCCTTCACACAAAGGGAGCTTGGGTATCGGGCAGTCTCGTGTAAATGACAACGTTGAAAAAGCGGTTGGTCAAAATATTCTATAAGAAATCAAAATACACAAATTAAAAATCATAGAAAACGATAAGAGGGAGGAACAGTCTTGAAAGACGGAAAAATCATTGAAGTTTCCGGTCCACTGATTAAAGCAAGTGGCATGGAAGAAGCTGCTGTTCGTGATATTTGTTTAGTAGGTGACCTACAATTAACAGGGGAAATCCTTGAAATGCACGGCGATGTTGCTTCAATTCAGGTATACGAGGAAACTTCTGGTCTTAAACCTGGCCAAGTAGTAAAAACAACTGGTCAACCATTATCAGTTGAACTTGGACCTGGTATGTTAACGAAAATGTTTGACGGTATCCAACGACCTCTACAAGAGTTCATGGATTCAACCGACTCAAACTACTTAGTACGTGGTGTGCAAGTAGCGCCCCTAGACCGTTCAGCAGTATGGCATTTTACCCCAACTGTTGAAGCAGGCACACAAGTTACAGGTGGTGACATTGTGGGTACTGTTCAAGAAGGTCCCGTAATTGAACACCGTATCATGGTGCCGGTTGGCGTTTCAGGTACAGTGAAATCAATTCAAGAAGGCGACTACACTTTAGAAGATAATGTGTACGTCTTAGACACTGAGCAAGGCGAGAAATCATTCACCATGATGCAAACATGGCCAGTTCGTCAAGGTCGTCCTTTTGCCGAAAAATACTCACCAAATAAAATTATGACAACAGGTCAACGTGTTATCGATACTTTCTTCCCAATTTCAAAAGGTGGGGCAGCAGCAGTTCCAGGGCCATTCGGTGCCGGTAAGACAGTTGTGCAACACCAAATTGCTAAATATGCGGATGTAGATATCGTGGTTTACGTTGGTTGTGGTGAACGTGGTAACGAAATGACGGACGTAATTAACGAGTTCCCTGAATTGGTTGACCCGAAAACTGGTGAATCAATCATGGAACGTACTGTGTTAATTGCCAACACTTCAAACATGCCGGTAGCAGCCCGTGAAGCCTCTGTTTATACAGGGATCACAATTGCTGAATACTTCCGTGACATGGGTTACTCAGTAGCGATTATGGCCGATTCAACTTCTCGTTGGGCGGAAGCACTTCGTGAAATGTCTGGTCGTCTAGAAGAGATGCCTGGTGACGAAGGTTACCCAGCTTACCTAGGTTCTCGTATTGCAGAATACTATGAGCGTGCAGGTATCGTCCGTACACTAGGTAGCGAAGGCCGTACAGGTTCAGTTACAGCGGTAGGTGCCGTGTCGCCTCCAGGTGGGGATACATCTGAGCCGGTTACACAAAATACCTTACGAGTTGTAAAAGTATTCTGGTCATTAGATGCCAACCTATCTCGTCAACGTCACTTCCCAGCCATTAACTGGTTAAGTTCATACTCATTGTATGATTCAGAAATCTATAAGGGTGTAGCGGAAGAATTAGGCGTTGAATGGGGTCAATGGGTACAAAAAGCCATGAATATCCTAACTGAAGAAGACAGCTTACAAGAAGTTGTACAATTAGTTGGTATTGATGCCTTGTCTGAAAAAGATAAAATGACCCTACTAATTGCAGCCATGATTCGTGAAGGTTACTTACAACAAAATGCCTTTGATGACGTAGATACAACGACTTCAGCGAAGAAACAAGAGAAAATGTTATTCAACATTTTAACCTTCGACCAAGAAGCGCGACAAGCAATGGAAAAAGGTACTTACTACCAAGAAATTGCTGACAACACTGTCGACTTACGCGAAAAAATCGTGCGTTCTAAATTTATCCCAGAAGATCAATTAGACCGCATTGACGCTATCAACAATGAAATTAAAGAAGCTATGACAGAAATATTGAAAGGAGGCAGCTACGCATAATGTTAAAAGAGTATAAATCTATCTCCGACGTTTATGGTCCCCTAATGATTGTAGAAGACGTTGAAGGCATTAGTTTTGATGAGTTAGTAGAAGTACAATTACAAACTGGTGAAAAACGTCTAGGACAAGTGCTTCAAGTAGAAGAAAGTCGCGCAGTCGTACAGATCTATGGTGGTGGTTCTGGTATTAACTTACAAGACACTAAAGTGCGCTTCCAAGGACATCCACTTGAATTCGGCGTGTCTGAAGACATGATTGGTCGTGTATTCGATGGACTTGGTAACATCAACGATAACGGCCCAGAAATCATCGCTGACGAAAGCCGTGACATCAATGGTCAAGCCATTAACCCAATGGCTCGTGACTACCCGGATGAGTTTATTCAAACTGGAATCTCAACAATTGACCACTTAAACACCTTAGTTCGTGGACAAAAACTACCCGTATTCTCTGGTTCAGGTTTACCGCATAAAGAGCTTGCTGCCCAAATCGCACGTCAAGCCACTGTGCTAGGTGACGACGATCAATTCGCCGTTGTCTTTGCAGCAATGGGGGTAACTTTTGAAGAGGCTGAATACTTCATGGAATCATTCCGTGAAACAGGTGCCATCGACCGCTCTGTATTGTTTATTAACTTAGCGGATGACCCTTCAATCGAACGTTTAGCAACACCAAAAATTGCCTTAACAGCAGCAGAATACTTAGCTTACGAAAAAGACATGCAAGTATTGGTTATCATGACTGACATGACTAACTACTGTGAAGCCTTACGTGAAGTATCTGCAGCCCGCCGTGAAGTACCAGGACGTCGTGGTTATCCAGGTTACCTATATACCAACCTGTCTACACTATATGAACGTGCTGGCCGTATCAAAGGGTCTAAAGGTTCTGTAACGCAGATTCCAATCCTGTCTATGCCAGAGGATGACATTACCCATCCAATTCCTGACTTAACAGGTTATATTACCGAAGGGCAAATTATCTTAGACCGTGACCTTGATGCACGTGGTATTGAGCCACCAATCAACGTATTGCCATCACTTTCTCGTCTAAAAGATAAAGGTACCGGTGAAGGTAAAACACGTAAAGACCACGCTGCAACCATGAACCAACTATTTGCTGCCTATGCGAAAGGTAAACAAGCTAAAGAATTATCTCAAGTATTGGGTGAATCAGCCCTATCTGAAACAGATAAGAAATACGTAGAATTTACCACAGCATTTGAAGACAAATACGTTGACCAAGGTTTTGAGTACAACCGTACGATTGAAGAAACCTTAGACCTTGCTTGGGAATTACTAGCGATCTTGCCTCGTACAGAATTAACACGTATTAAAGATGATTTAATCGATACATACATGCCTTCAACTGAAGGAGAGTGATTTTAAATGGCGAATGCGCTAAATGTCAAACCAACACGGATGGAACTGAGCACATTAAAAGACCGTTTAAAAGTTGCTCAAAATGGTTATGACTTACTAAAAGATAAGCAAGATGAATTAATGCGCCAGTTTATCGAACTAATCAAAGAAAATAACCAACTGCGCAATGAAGTAGAAGACGAATTGTCGGGTGCCTTAGGTAACTTCGTATTGGCCTCATCATCAATGAATGACGCCTTTATGGAAGAAATCGTGGCCTTACCAAGCAAACAAGTCAACTTAGAAATTGCCAAGAAAAATATCATGAGCGTTGACGTACCTAAGATGTCATTTTCATACGATGATGATAATCAAAAGAGCGACAACGAAGTGAAATACGGTTACCTAAACACATCTAGTGAATTAGACGATGCCATCGAAGTCTTGAACGATGTCATGCCTAAGCTGTTAAAATTGAGCGAAATTGAAAAAACGTGTCAATTAATGGCAACGGAAATTGAATCTACAAGACGTCGAGTAAACGCCTTAGAATACCGGATGATTCCAAACATCAAGGAAACCATCAAGTATATCCAAATGAAACTAGACGAAAACGAGCGTGCATCTATTACTCGTATGATAAAAGTGAAAGACATGGGTTAATAATAGGATGTGAGAGTCGACGCCAAGAAAGGAAACGTTGGAAGATTAGCGATGAAGATGACGCAGTCATCTGCAAGCTAATCTGAAACGCAGTCCTTTCTGGAGACTCGAGCTCAACTTCACAGGGTGCGAGCGAACCCGACTAAGGGTGTAAGGCGCTATGTAAGCAATGTTAGCTAGTCTAATTGTAACCTTATGCAGCTTTCGACTTGCACTTACTTATCATTCAAAATAGTTTTCAAAGTGAGAGATCAAATCAATTAAAACAATTGGTTTGGTCTCTTTTTTATACAGCAAAAAAGCCGATGACCGCTATACTAGTCATCAGCTTCCTATGTTTCAATGTCGATTTTATTAGTTTTCGTCCAAGACACGTTTATGCTGTCTTGTCGCAAGTATACCTCATACGGTTAGTTGATGTTGGGGTTTAAGAATAGGGAAGAAGTCCTTTACAAACCTTCCTTAAAAATGGTATAATTAAATTTGCCGAAAGGCCTTGCGGCAAGGGTAGAGATGTGAACCGGGTCAGATGGGGAACCAAGCAGCTCTAAGCATTGTCTATCCTGTGCTGTAAGTTAGTATAAATTTAAACGGCTAAACGCCAAACGCCAAGTGTGTCCATTCACGCTTGGCGTTTTTTTATGGCCAATTTTAGAAAATTTGTATGCCGTACCCAAATAAGGCAACTGCAATCAGAAAGAGGATAACTGGCAAAATGCGTGTGATAAAAAAGTCCATCCAGCCCGCAATTCGTCTATAAATAGTCGTTAAGTGGCTTTTAAAGAATAGGGACATTAAAAATAAGCCGTACATAGGTAATACAAACAAGACAAAGGAATAAAAGGCCAGGAGTAACGTTGCTTGTAGATTGGTAATCGATATAGTTGCATAGTAACTTAATAAGGCTAAATATGGCGCTATTGAAGAGATTTCGGCTAGACAAGAGGCGATACCAAGCATGAATAATGCACCAGCTGATAAGTGCGTTTTTTCTGTTTGCGTTACGGATTTCTTTTGAACCTCGCCCTGACTTGCGGTAGGCTGGTCTTTTTTAAAAAAATAGTAGCTTAAATCAGCTACTATTAAAATGCTGGCTGCGATTGCTAGATAGTGCCAAGTATATGGGTGGTGATGGTTTACCCAATTGAAGGCTTGGAAAATCCAATCAGAGAAACCAAAGTAGAAGGCTAAACCGATTAAAAAGTTTCCCAGACCAATGGGGAAGATAAAATACAAAATATGATATGGGGATTTAATTTTAGATTGTAGAATGAATTGCTGGGTGAGCGCAAAGGGATTAATGCTATCGATTAAGCCAGCAATTAAGCCAGCAATTAAGGTCGTTGTAAAGACTACAAACATGATTTTCCTCCTAAAAAAACCGGATAGACATCCAAGCAGCACACCTTCAATTTGAAGGGCCTATGTGCACTAGAATACCTATCCGGCGATAGTTGTTTTTATTTATGAGTCACTATCCTATCAAAACGGGGATAGGTTGGCAAGGGTAGTTTACTGTAGATAGTTAAAGAGATTTCTTGGAATAGTTTCTTTAAAATGCAAGTTCATCTCCACAACGTTCCGGGTTTCACCATCACCACTCGGCTTTTCAAGTTGGGTAATCGTCGAAACATCAGGTGTCACTTCACCCAAATAATAAAACTCGGTTCCTTCATCATCGTCCTTTTTAATGAACATATGAATTTGCCAGTCGTCCGCATCCTGTAATATTTTCACTTCAGGAGAAGCCAGTGTCCTCGGCGCTTTCGTGAACCAAGTCATCGTCTGTGGGTCTAACAAGGCATCTTCATAAGCGACTTGGGCACCAGTAAAGTCGTCGCCTTTATCCAGTGTCACAAAAATTGTAAAAATTTTCCGTTCCTTATCCTGAGTATAGCCTCCGATATTTTGGTCCACCAATTGCGTTTCCCATTTTAGCAGACGTAGGGCGTCACGACGGCCGTATTTTTGGTACAAGGTTAAATCTGACGATTTGTCATAACCGTCATTTAATAAGGTGGCCGTAGTGATTAAGTCATTTAAATGATGCAAAAAGGTCGAATTTTTCTTTGCTGACTGGAAGCCAGGGCTTAAGCTAATCCCCTCGTCTACTATGGTCACGACTTGCCCCGGTTGGTAAGTTTTCTTTGAACTACCGGCGTAATAATCGGTGGACAAGGTTCGCACCACTGACTGCACAGTAATAGGGTCATGGCTTAAGTCATGTTTGGTCAAAATGGTTTGAATCTTGGCCAAGCTTAAAGTATCTACACTTTCTTTAGCGAGCTCGCTCAATAAGACTAGTTCATGCGCTCGTTTGCCTGGTAAGATTTCTCGCGATAAAAACTTCAAGATATCATTGGCTGCTTTAGAAAGTGTACTGTCACTTTCCTTAATACTGGCCAAGAAAGCATGGTAATTGTCCTTTTTATTGGCTAATAGACAAGGGTCGAAACTGTTGGTTGCTTCAAAATCAATCAACAGTGGCACGCGCCCCAGTTCATTTTTCAAGCCTAGGTAAGCTTCTTTCAATTCTTTCATTGAGTCTAGTTTCACAGCATTTATAGAATCAAAGATCCGCTCTTTAGCGATGCTTTCGAAATTGATATTGGATAAACCGGAAATAAAGTTGGTGTTGACGGCCGTTTTCCGCATGGCATCCTTACTACGGTTTGAATTACCAGACAGGGCAACGGGGATCAAGTAGTTGTTCTTGTAGTTGCCGATGAAGTCGATGATATTCACGAATTCCTTACCATCATGCTTACGAAGCCCACGCCCCATTTGTTGGACGAAGATGATGCTGGATTGGGTGTTACGCAACATGACCACCTGGTTGATTTCCGGAATATCAATCCCTTCATTAAAAATATCCACTGTAAAAATATAGTCTAAGAGACCTGAAGTTAACCGATTGACTTGCTTGGTTCGCACTTCTTGGCTGTCGCTACCAGATAGGGCGACAGTTTTATAACCACGGGCGTTGAATTTGTCGGATAGGGACTTGGCTTCCTCGTTACGGCTACAGAAGACCAGACCTTTGACCTTGTCTTTATCTAAACCATAGTAGGTCAACTTGTCCATAACATAATCGACTCGTTCATCTAGGATTAGGTTTTTCAATTGGGTGGTTTCAGAAATCAATTCGCCGTCTTTTTCGTAGTCGGTCACCCCAAAGTAATGGAAGGGGGCTAGTAAATCAGCTTCAAGAGCATCTTGCAGGCGGATTTCATAGGCGATATTGTAGTCAAAGAGTTCATATAAATTATAGCCATCTGTACGCTCAGGTGTAGCCGTTAAACCAAGTAGGAATTTGGGTTTAAAGTAGTCAAAAATCCGCTGGTAAGACGCTGATCCAGCCCGGTGGACTTCATCTACTAAGATATAATCGAATTCTTCTGGGTCAAATTGGTGTAAATGTTGGTCGCGGGTAATGGTCTGTTGAGTGGCGAAAATATACTTGGCTTGGCTATCCTTTTTATTACCTGTATAAAAGCCAAATAAATCATCTGGTTCTGTATGCATCACCCTTTTAAAAGAGGCCATTGCGGAATGTAAGATTTGTTCCCTGTGGACGATAAAAAGGACTTTTTCGGGTTTGGTTTCTAACACATCAAAAGCCGCTAGGTAGGTTTTACCAGTCCCGGTAGCCGCGATTACTAAGCCACGGTCGGCGCCATTTTGCCGTAATTCAATAAGACTATCTAAGGCTGGCTGTTGCATCTTATTAGGCACGATAAAGTTCTTTGCTGGGTCCAGTAAGATACTAGTATCACGGTATTTAGGCGGTTGGAAGGATTTGGCATATGCTTCAATCCAGTCTTCAGTTAAAGGCTGCGCACTCGCCCATTCCTTGTCTAAATGGGCCTGCATTTGATGGATAATGGCCCCGTGGTGGTAGGTTGTCAGTTTAACGTTCCACTCGTAATTGGTTTTCAAGGCATGGTTGGTCAAGTTTGACGACCCAATAATAAAGGAAGCGTGGTCCTTGTGTTCAAATAAATACCCTTTAGCGTGAAAAGCTTCTTTGTCAGAAATGCGGATTTCCAAATTAGGAACTTTCAGCAAGGCCTTGAAAATATCTGGTGAGTTAAAGTCCAAATAGTTCGAGGTGATTAACCGACCTTTTATCCCTCGTTGGTGTAAATCAAAGAGGTGGGTTTTCAGCGTATTGAGACCGCTCTCCGTCACAAATGCCACAGAAAATGTAAAAGTTTCGCTGGTATCCAATTCTTCCTGCAAGGTATTTAATAGGAAGATATTCTCATCAGGTTGATTAATAATCAACTCAGGGTCATACTGGGCATGCCCCAACTGCCGTTGATCAATAAAAGCATGCCGCAAAGATTGTGCTAATAAATCCATATATACCTCCAAAAAATCCTAAAATTCAGTCTACAAATCAATCTATAGCGTCATTTGTGATAACTTATCTACAGCAGGCAGGTCCGCTGGCGCCCAGTCTAAAGACTTCAATTCGCTAGGCTTCAACCACTTGATGGCCTTATGTTCCGTCAAGAAGGGCTCACCTTGCTCAAGCTGGCAGATAATTGTTGTGAGATGAACGCGTCCGAAATCATATTCGTAGGCTGATGTATCAAATATCTCTGGGGATACTTGAACCTGGATCTTTAACTCCTCTTCCAATTCACGTTTCAGGGCTCCTTGCGCAGTTTCGCCAGCTTCTATCTTCCCACCAGGAAACTCCCACAAGTAGGCTAAAGACTTCGCGCCCCCGCGTTGGGCACATAAAATTCGCTGGTCTTTAATCAAAATCGCCCCAACAACATAAATATCTTTCATCCATATCACCTTTCAATCGTTTTTTTACTATCATTAAAATCGGGTTGGACAAACCATAGATGACTGCGTTTCAGTTTAGGTTGTGCTGACATTGTCAGCCACTGCCCTAAACTTCCAACGTTCATCTGTTAACGGTTTGTCTCGCACCTAGAATATATAGATCATTTTACCGGACCCTCATTAAATAAGAAAGATCATAAGCTGCTTTACTTATCAATTGTCCGCAAATGGTTTATGATGTAAGGGACGAACACATATACAAAAGGAGTGGATTGGATGAAAGCATGGATACTCAATCAAGCAGGTGGCCCAGAGAATTTTGAACTGCAAGAAATCGACAGGCCGATGGCACAAGCGGGTGAGGCTCTAGTCAAGGTCAAGGCAATTGGGCTTAACCGCCATGATGTCATGTCGAGGAACAGTTTGAAGCCGGATGCCAGCCTTGAAGACCGGGTGATGGGGATTGAGATTGCTGGTGAAGTGGTAGATATTCATACAGACGGGACGGAATCCAGTCATGTTGCTATTGGCGACCACGTAGCGGGGATTATTACCCACGGCGCATATGCCGAATACGCCCGCATCCCCCTAAGTCGTGCCATGGTTTTCCCTAAAGACACGCCTTTTACTACCGCTGCCGCCATTCCAGAAGCCTTCATGACCGCCTACCAGACTATGTATTGGATCGGCGACTTGCATCAAGGTGAACGGATCCTTGTTCATGCAGCGGGTTCTAGCGTTGGGACTGCAGCTATCCAATTGGCCAACCACCTGTCGCAGGTAGAAATCTTTGCCACCGCAGGCCGTCAAGATAAATTAGACCTAGCTAAAGAATTAGGCGCCCAGACCACCATTAATTATAAGGAAGAAAATTTCGCCGACGTGATTTCTGAAGCCACTGACAAGAGGGGAGTCGATGTCATTCTAGATTTCATTGGGGCGTCCTATGCTAATAAAAATGCGTCAGCTATCGGCCAAGACGGCCGCTGGGTTTTAATCGGTGTTCTTGGGAGCACAGAGGTTCCGGACTTTGATATGGGGCAATTGCTCTTTAAGCGGGTGAAACTCCAAGGGACCTTGCTGTCAACACGCTCAGACGACTACAAGGCGCGCCTAGTAGCAGACGTCAATAAAGAAGTCGTGCCTTTAATTGCAGACGGTACTATTCAACCAGTGATTGACACTGTCATGGCTTTTGACCGCTTGCCAGAGGCCCATGAATATATGGAAGACAATAAAAACTTAGGTAAAATCATCATCAGCTTGGAAGACTAAAGTTTCGTGATTTTATTGAGGGGAGTGATTTAGGGTGTTTGCCAGCAATCGGGGCAAATGCCCTTTTTCATTAGAAATATATGAGAGTTCAGATTGCTTTATTTGTCAGTTTTGATACAATGGGGTTAATATTTATCATTATTTTTTAATGAATTAAAAGGAGCTGACAGGTATGGAAGAGTCGAAGATGCAGGAGATTGCGCAGTATTTGTATGATGCGGAGAAGAATAAGACGGCGATTGATAATGTGACGGAGGTGTTTAATGTTTCCTTCGATGAGCAAGAAGCCTATGATATCCAAGATTTGGTCGTAGCTTTGAAGAAAGAAACAGACGGGAAGACGGCGGCCTATAAGATTGGTTTGACGTCACCGGCTAAGATTAAACAGTTGAATATTGATCAGCCAGTTTATGCCCACATTTTTGAGTATATGATTTCTTATGACGGCGAACCTTTGTCGATGGAACGGTTTATCCACCCCCGTATTGAGCCGGAAGTGACTATTGTCTTGAAGGAGGATATCTACCAAGAGAATGTAACTTTTGAAGAAGTCATGGATAAGATTGACTATGTCTATTCTTCTGTTGAGATAGTAGACTCTCGCTATCACGGTTTCCGTTTCTCCTTGGAAGATGTGGTTGCTGACAACACTTCTTGCCAGGGGGCAGTTTATTCAAATACCCACTTCAGCTTAGACCAAGTGGATATCTTGAACGAAAAAGCTGTTGTTTATATTAATGGTGAGAAGATTGATGAAGGGATTGGGAAGGATGTAGCCAACCATCCAGCCAATGCGGTGGTCTTCCTAGCCAACGCCTTGTATAAGCGGGGTGTGAAATTAGAGGCCGGCGTGCCAATTATGACCGGTGGCATGACCAAGGCGAACAAGATTGAAATTGGGGACAAGGTCGAAGTGAAATTCGATACCATGGACGACATTTCTTTTGAAGTAGTCGAATAAGCAGACTAAAGGCCAACTAATGGCAAAATAAAAACCAGCTAGTAGGGGACGAAAAGCGCCTAATCTAGCTGTTTTTTTGTGGTTGATTTTAGGAATTTAAACCCAATTTTGGTCCAGCTTATGGGCGCGTTTATGCTTTGGTGTTTACGCGCCTAAATGCGTTAGACGCGTCAATGCTCAGCGACTTTTCGCGCACCTAAAAAAGCAAGTTTCTTCTATATAATAGGGCAATTAAATGACACCTCTTATATAGAAGAAACTTGCTCAGGGATGATTGATATTTTAACTTATCTGGCTCATTTGATAGCTGCAATAATATTTTATTTAATGACTGCTGCTTCAACTTGTTTTGGGACCCGGTCTTGTTGGTCAGTGAATGGGATAAAGACATCGCGCGATGACGCCATAGCGTATTGGATGTTTTTCCCGTCTTCAGTGTATTCAACCACACGGTAGTATGGGTCATGGTAGAAGATAAAGCGGTAGTTGTTGGCTAGGGCTTCTGGCATCAATTCTTGTTTAGCTGAAATAGAATCCATTGGGTAATCGTCTAGACCACCGACCCAAAGTGGGTTTGTGTGAACGAATGTAAGTAGGATATCTGCCATATGTAGCATAGTTTCGCCAGCTTGTTCAAGACGTATAATGGTATGACCAGGACTGTGACCACCTGTCACTTCCATGGTAATCCCTTCAGCAATGGTAATGCTATCCGTAAAGGTTGCTACTTGTCCTTGGATGGCTTCCCAATTTTCTTTCGGATAAGTATTCTTAGTCCGTGCATTTGGATGTCTTACCGCATCCCACTCGAAATCAGAGATATAAATCGTAGCATTAGGGAAGGTTGATTGCCATTGATCGTCTTCAAAGTAAGTCAAACCGCTGGCGTGGTCGTTATGCATATGAGTCATCATCACAACGTCAATATCTTCAGGCGTAATCCCAAGCGTTTCAAAGTCTTCTTGGATACTACCTTCTTGTTGAAGCCCAACATTTCGTTTCCCTTTTTCATTGAATTTATCCAAGTTAAAGGATGCATCAATGATGTAGTTTTTCCCCTGGTATTGGATGACAATCGGGTCACAAACCTCAGTCACTTGGTTTTTATCATTATATGGATAGTAGCGACCCCAAAGTGCTCGTGGTACAGGACCGAAAATTGTCCCGCCGTCAGTGCCAATCATCGCGCCGTTCAACCAAGATAGGGTCATGTCGTGGAAAGTATATGTGTCAATCATAATAAAAATCTCCTTTATATGTATGCTTGGGTTTCTAAATACGAGTCATTTTTCAATTGTCAAAAGGGGTTTAGCCCTTAGCTGGTGTCACAGCCGATTAATATTTACCTTCGATAATCATGGATATTCCTTGGCCACCCCCGATACACAAGGTAGCTAGGCCATAAGTAGACTGCCGTTTGATCATTTCGTGGACCAGGGTGACTAAGATGCGGGCGCCGGATGCGCCAATCGGGTGACCCAAGGCGATGGCACCGCCGTTCACGTTGACCTTGTCCATATCTGCATCAAGATCTTGCAATACACACAAGGCTTGGGCAGCAAAAGCTTCGTTGGCTTCAATTAAATCGATGTCTTTTATAGTCAATTGGGCTTTATCCAGTGCTTTTCTGGTAGCTGGAATTGGACCTGTTCCCATGATTGAAGGGTCAACGCCGGCGCTTGCGAAGGCTTTAATGGTAGCTAAAGGTTTAGCGCCAATCGCTTCGGCTTTTTCCTTGGACATTAAAACGATGGCTGCAGCCCCGTCGTTAATATCTGAAGAGTTGGCTGCTGTAACAGATCCACCATCACGCTTGAAGGCTGGTCTTAATTTAGCTAAAGATTCTTGGGTAACACCAGCTCTTGGATATTCATCCGCTTCGATTTGGATATCGTCGCCGCGTCTTTGCGGAACGGCAACGGGTGTAATTTCATCTTGGAATTTGTTGTTATTGATGGCAGCTTCCGCCTTTTGTTGGCTGGAAGCGGCTAGGGCATCTTGATCTTCTCTAGTGAATCCATATTTTTCAACAATGTTTTCTGCGGTAATCCCCATATGGTAGTTGTTGAAGGCGTCGGTTAAACCGTCTTTAATCATGGTGTCGACCACTTTCTGGTCGCCCATTCGCATACCCCAACGTGCATCTTCAACAATGTAAGGCGCTTGGCTCATATTTTCGGTCCCGCCAGCAACCACGACGTCCGATTCGCCCACCATAATACTTTGCGCGCCAAGGGCGACAGCTTTCAAACCTGAACCGCAAACCTTGTTGACAGCGAAGGCTGGTTTTTCTACAGGTATTCCGGCAGCGACTGCAACTTGGCGGGCAACGTTTTGACCTAAACCTGCGCTTAAGACGTTACCGAAGATGACCTCATCTACTAGGGTTGGATCAATGTTGGCCTTAGCCATGGCTCCTTGAACGGCTACCTTACCTAAGTCAACAGCGGAAACATTTTTAAATACGCCACCGAATGATCCGATGGGGGTTCTTTGTGCAGCTACGATTACGACATCTTGCATTTGAAAAACTCCTTTCGAGGGTTAAGTTGAGGTGAGACAAAAGTCGCTTAGAATATACGCGCTAGACCAAGAGTAGAACTATTACTGTAGGTAATTAAGGTATTTTGGAAAGCGTCGGATAATTTTGACTTTTGGAACCAGATATTGTGAGTCATATTAATCAAATTCACTTAAAAGCCGATCATCAGAAACAAAAAAAGACTGCAAACCATTTATGCGGCCCGCAGTCTTACTAGCTAAGAGCCCGCATTCACGAGAAATAGGACTCTTCCATATGTTGGAACAATCCTAGTTAGCTAATAATAATAATAAAGATGTATGTGTCTGGTGATCAGTAGAGGTCATTGACCAAGAGGTGTTGGTCATATTTGTAAAATCTGTATGCATTGCCATATTGGTCTCACTCCTTTGATTTAAGTTAGTGCTATATTATCATCATATTTTCATTTTAACAAGTCTTTCCCACATTTATTTTTAATCTAATCCTATATTTGAAATATCAACATAGGGTATCCTTATATGTATCAAGGGATTTGGTCAATTGTAATATTTTTGTAAATGAGAAAACGGTGAGCTTTATGAGGGTGAGCTGGACCATTTTGTCAGCTGAAAACGAGTTGAAAACAAAAATTGTACATCTTGAAAGATGCTTATTTTGACATAATATGCCCCTAAATTTGACCAAAAGATGTCATTTCCTTCATAGAAGGCTAGAAAAAGTTGGTCAACCATTTTTCCAGAGATCCCCAGGACAATATCAAAAGGATTCGTTGGCAAATACTTTCTCTTGTTGCTTTTAATAAAATGTGATGGTAAGGTGACACCAATCAAAAAAACTCATAAAGTTTTAATAAAAAGTATCCATATTGGAGGAATGCATCATGGCACTAGAAAATGTAGATTTTGGAAACATCAATGAAATTCCCTACCGTCCATTACGCCCTGGAATCGATCAAGCCGTGTTCGCCATGTCAGGTGACGGCGTCAATGTAACAGTTAACCGAGTAGAGAATGGCAACGACTTACGCCCACATACGCATGATGACCACCAACAAATCGCCTGGATATTACAAGGTGAATGTGACTATTACGTTGACGGTGAGCCGTTCCGCATGAAGGCAGGCTCATGGGTAGTCGTGCCGAAGGGTGTTGAACATTATATTCATGTGTACGATTCACCAGAAACAGTGGTGAATGTGGATATTTTCGCCCCAGCGCGTGAAGACTACAACGAAGCTTACAGCCAATTCTTGAAAGAACAAGGCTACCAAGGCTTTAACATAATTGACTAATTAAAAGTAGAGACATTAGGACTGACTTGAATAGGACTAAAGACGGGAAAAGGATGATATAAATGGAAATGCGCAACCTTGTAAAAGAAAAAATTGCTGAAAAAGGCTATGCTATCGGTGCTTTTGTGGCATCAAGCTCTTCGTTAAATACGGAAATTTTAGGGGTCAATGGCTTCGACTTTGCTATGATTGACTTCGAACATGCTCAAACAAGCTTAGAAACAGCCTTAGATATGGTGCGTGCAGCCGAATTATACGGTACTGCCCCATATGCCCGTGTTTACAACCCCGAAGATGGTCCAATGATGGGGCGAATGTTGGATATCGGTTTACATGGATTGATGATTCCAATGGTCAATACCAAAGCACAAGCGGAATTCGTGATTCAAAACACTAAAATGCCTCCAATCGGGATCCGCGGTAAAGGGATTGGGCGTGGACCACTTTGGGGTGCCTATGAAAACTACAACAAGGGTGAAGTAGACGAAAAATCGATGGTTATCGTCCAATGTGAAACCCCAGAAGCAGTTGAAAACGTTGAAGAGATCGTGAGTGTTGAAGGAATTGACTGTGTGTACATCGGTCGTCTTGACCTAGCGCATGCCATGGGTGTTGAAGACCCATCAACAAGTCCAGAACTTGAAGCCAATATTCAAAAAGTCCTTAAAGCATGTAAAGAAGCAGGTAAAATTCCAGGCATCTTTACAGCTAATGCACAAGATGCAATCAACCGAATTGAACAAGGATTCCAATTCGTCACGGTATTGAACGACTTGGCCTTCTTTCGTCAAGCAACCAAAGCAAGAATTGATGACGTTCGAAAAGGGGTAGAAGGAGATAAATACCAAGTAGATGATGCGGTATTTTTAAAATAACAGCTATTTGGTATAGTTGATAAAAAAACAAGGTAAGCCATATTTTCTTTAAAGGGCTTACCTTGTTTTTGCTTTTATAAGTTTTCTAATTTCGTTGCAGCTTCTTCCCAAGCGGTCATCACTTGGTCTAAGGCTTTTTCTGCTTCTTGAAGGGATTGATTTAATTCGTTTAATTTCTCAAAATCATCAAGAAATTCAGGTTTTGTCATATCCAATTGGATTTCTTCAATTTTTCCTTCTAAATCAGCCATTACCTCTTCATGTTGGGTAATTTCACGCTGTAATTTTCGTTGTTCTCTTTGTTTCTCTTTAGATAGTTGAAAAGCCTGTTTCGTCTCGGAGGTGGGTTGAGTAGTTGTTTTTTCTACCTTTTCATCGTTGCTTTCAGCTGCTAGTAAAGCAAGACGTTCTTCTTCTGACGCTTTTTTAGCCACATAATAATCATAGTCACCAAGATAAAGCGTGGAACCATCAGGATTAATTTCTAAAACAGAGGTAGCAATCCGGTTGATGAAGTACCTATCATGGCTGACAAATAATAGGGTACCATCATATTCGATCAAGGCATTCTCTAATACTTCTTTAGAATCAATATCCAAATGGTTGGTTGGTTCATCGAGAATCAGGAAATTATCATGTTCCAAAGCGAGTTTCGCCAATTCAAGTCGGGCTTTTTCCCCACCAGAAAGTGTTGCTACAGACTTGGTCACATCATTTCCAGTAAATAAGAAGGAGCCAAGAATAGTGCGAACATCTCGTTCCATCATGGATGGATGTTCATCCCATAACTCATGAAGTACATCTTTTTTTGAATTTAAATTGCCTAATTCTTGGTCATAGTAACCAATCTGTAAGTGAGCGCCATATTCGATAGTGCCGCGTATAGCTGGAATTTGTTTAATAATTGTCTTGAGTAAGGTTGATTTACCTACACCATTTGGTCCAACAATTGCAATTGCTTCCTGTTTGCGTAGCTGGAATGAGATAGGTTCAGCCAAAACTTTATCTGGACTATACCCGACGGCTAACTTATTGGTTTGTAAAACATCATTCCCAGAACTTTCAGCAACGGAGAACTGAATGCGTGCGGATTTTTCATCGTTTAATGGCTTTTCAATTTTGGTCATTTTCTCTAATTGCTTACGACGTGACTGTGCCATTTTTGTCGTTGAGGCGCGCACAATATTACGTGCTACATAGTCTTCTAATTTGGCGATCTCTTCTTGTTGCTTTTCGTAAGCTTTCATTTGCATGGTGAGACGCTGTGCCCGTTCTTTCAGGTAGAATGAATAATTCCCTTTATAATAATGGATACCTTGGTGCGCCATTTCATAAGTCTCATTGGTAACGGCATCTAAAAAATACCGGTCATGGGATACGATCAATAAGGCACCAGGATACTTTGGTAGATAGTTTTCAAGCCAAGTCAAAGTCTCGATATCTAGGTGGTTAGTTGGCTCATCTAGAATGAGTAAATCTTTCTTCTCGAGTAGGATTTTCGCTAAAGCAAGACGCGTTCGTTGACCTCCAGAAAGTGTTGAAATCTTACGGCTATAGTCTTCGTCAAAAAATTGGAAACCGTGTAATACCATGCGGATTTCAGATTCATATCCGTACGCATTAAAGCGAATCAAGTCTTCTTGAAGTTTGTCATAGCGATTGAGCGCAACTTCATATGCCTCTGTATCTTGCATAAGTTCTTCATCTGCTAAGGCAAGAGCCGCGATTTCTGATTCCTTTATTAATTTAATTACAGGTTCAAATACGGAAACCATTTCTTCATAAATTGTTCGATCACCAGAGACGGCTGTGTGTTGGTCCATATAGGCGATGGTTGTTCCTTTAGTTAAGGAAACTTGACCGTCATCAGGTGCTTGAATGTTGGCCAACATTTTCAATAATGTTGACTTACCGGCACCATTACGGCCAACTAGCGCGATGCGACTGTTGTGTTGGATTGTCATTTGTACGTTTTCAAAAATAACTTCTACGCCATAGCGTCTAGCTAGATTTGAACCTTGTAATATGATCATAGTAGGCATGATCCTTTCATTAGATAGTCTTATTATTTTACCACAAAAAAATTTGAGTAATCACTGGAAACATTTTATAAAAAATTGCATTATTTAACATATACTAAAAATCACGAATGAAACACCCTTGTGTTATTTTCACAAACTTGTTATACTGTTTAAGAAATTATTTTCTAAATTAGAAAGAGGACTGAACATGCGTAAAATACCCAAAGCAACCGCCAAAAGATTACCGCTCTACCACCGTTACCTACGTGTATTTAAAAATATGGGGAAAACACGTGTTTCTTCTACAGAATTAAGTGAAGCAGTGAAAGTTGAAAGTGCAACGATTAGACGTGACTTTTCATACTTTGGTGCCTTAGGTAAACGAGGGTATGGCTATGATATTGATGCTTTATTAGACTTCTTTGGTAAGACACTAAGCCAAGATCGTTTAACAACAGTTGCATTAGTTGGTGTAGGTAATCTTGGTAATGCCTTATTGAACTATAACTTTAAAAAGTCAAACAACATACGAATTGGTGCTGCTTTTGATATCAATCAGGATATCATTGGTACGGTCCACAATGGTGTGCCTGTTTATGATATGAAGGATTTGACGCAACAATTAAAATTAATGGATATAGAAGTGGTCATCCTCTCGGTACCTGAAGCAGTTGCTCAAGATATGATACCATCGTTAGAACAAGCAGGTATCAAAGGCATCTTGAACTTTACGCCAGTGAGATTAGATGTACCGGATAGTATCCGGGTGCAGGATGTAGACTTCACGAACGAACTGCAAACCTTAATCTACTTCATCTCAACAAATTCATAATATATGTGCTACCTATACGCTAGCAAGCGAATAAGCCGAGATCTTTAGTCTCGGCCTTTTTTTAACTTAATTGCAGGGAAAGTTTGTTGAATTTCACATATGAAACCTTAAATTTTTTGCAATTTTTACTAAATTACAATAATTAAAAAGATTATGATTTCGATTTAAATTGGCGTAGTACGTTTAGCGTCTTTAGCAAGTCAACTATTTCATACGCTGCAACAGCTAGCGCTAAGTATACTGTCCAATTCCATCCAGAACCTTCCACACTGCCGATGGCGAAGGTAACGGCTAGGAAAATAAATACTAGTTTGAATAGTAATAAAAATATTACTGGTCCTTTTAACATAAAAAAACTGACATTCCTCTCTTATATAACACATTTTGACTTTTATCAAAATTTACCACATTCTTCAACTACTAAAAATAACTTAAATTCCGCATAAAATCAAGGTTTTCGACTTATAAGGAAAAATAGGTCAAAAAAAGTCAATCTTTCTCTTGCAATTCATATTTGATTGTTTTAAGATAAGAAATGTAGAGGTTAGCAGTCAGACATAGAGAGTGCTAATCTCTAAAATAACCAAGTAATTTAGCTTGGGTTTGACAGATATTTTATATAAATGGAGGGACATGTAAATGATTAAACCATTAAACGGACGCGCAGTTGTGAGAGTTGAAGAGGCTAAAGAGCAAACAGTTTCAGGTATCGTATTACCGTCAGCTGCTAAAGAGAAACAACAAGTAGGTGTTGTTGAAGCAGTTGCTGAGAATACGGAAGATTTCACATCACAATTGAAAGAAGGCGACCGCGTTCTATTTGAAAAATATGCAGGTTCAACATTTGAATATGATGGTCAAGAATTATTAATTATTAAAGAAAGCGATATTATCGCAATTGTAGATTAGTCAATTTATCAATATTTACAGATTAATAACAATATGAAATTTTATGAGGTGAATGAATAAATGGCAAAAGATATTAAATTTTCAGAAGATGCACGTCAATCAATGGTTCGTGGGATTGATATATTAGCTGATACGGTGAAAGTAACTTTAGGACCAAAAGGTCGTAATGTTGTTTTAGACCAAAGTTATGGTTCACCGCTAATCACTAACGATGGTGTAACCATCGCTAAAGAAATTGAATTAGAAGATAAATTTGAAGATATGGGTGCAAAACTAGTTGCTGAAGTAGCTTCAAAAACAAATGATATTGCCGGTGACGGTACAACAACTGCCACTGTTCTAACTCAAGCAATTGTAACTGAAGGTATGAAAAACGTTACTGCTGGTGCTAACCCAGTAGGTGTTCGTCGCGGGATTGACAAAGCAATTCGCGTAGCGTCAGATCGGTTATCTGAAATTTCAGTTCCTGTAGATTCTAAAGGCGCAATCGCTAACGTTGCATCAATTTCATCAGGCGACAGCGAAGTTGGTGACTTAATTGCAGAAGCAATGGAAAAAGTTGGCCAAGATGGCGTCATCACTATTGAAGAATCTCAATCAATTGATACCTCTCTAGATGTTGTTGAAGGCATGCAATTTGACCGCGGTTACCTATCTCAATATATGGTAACTGACAATGACAAGATGGAAGCCGTTTTAGAAAATCCTTATATTCTATTAACAGACAAAAAGATTTCTAATATCCAAGACATCTTGCCAGTTTTAGAACAAGTTGTTCAAGAAGGTCGTGCATTGTTATTAGTGGCTGATGATATTGATGGTGAAGCATTACCTACATTAGTCTTGAATAAAATCCGTGGTACTTTCAACGTCGTTGGAGTAAAAGCACCAGCCTTTGGTGACCGTCGTAAAGCAATGTTAGAAGATTTATCTATCCTAACAGGTGGTCAAGTAATTACTGAAGATTTAGGACTTGAATTAAAAGATACGACAATTGATCAATTAGGTTCTGCTAACCGCGTTGTAATCACAAAAGATGAAACAACTATTGTTGAGGGTGCGGGCGATAAAGAGCAATTAGCACAACGTGTTGCCCAAATCCGTAGTCAAATTGAAGAAACAACTTCTGAATATGACCGTGAGAAATTATTAGAACGCTTAGCTAAATTAGCTGGTGGTGTAGCTGTTGTTAAAGTTGGTGCAGCTACTGAATCAGAATTAAAAGAACGTAAATTACGTATCGAAGATGCTTTAAACGCAACACGTGCGGCTGTTGACCAAGGTATCGTAGCTGGTGGTGGTACTGCCTTTATCAATGCTAAAAAAGCAGTTGCTGAATTAGCTGAAACATTAGCTGGTGATGAACAAACTGGTGCACAAATCGTCTTACGTGCTTTAGAAGCTCCAGTACGTCAAATCGCTGAGAATGCTGGTTTAGAAGGTTCTGTAATTGTTGAGAAATTGAAAGAGCAAGCAGAAGGTGTCGGATTTAATGCAGCAACTTCTGAATGGGTAAACATGATTGAAGAAGGTATTGTTGACCCAACAAAAGTATCTCGCTCAGCATTGCAAAATGCAGGTTCAGTAGCTGGATTAATCTTATCTACTGAAGCAGCTGTTGCAAGCCAACCGCAACCTGAACCACAAATGCCAGCAATGGATCCAAGTGCAGGTATGTATTAATAAAAAAAGTTAAGTAGGTCTTTTATAAAGAAAACGACCAAAAAATCACGTGGGGATAAAAGTCAGTTATTGGCCGAACCCATTATAATAACGATTGATAGGAGGTGTGAAATCAAGTTCACATCTCCTATTTTTTTATAAACTTTGTTAATATGGGTAAACTCTTTCTATCATAAAGGCGTTTTCACTATAATGGGGTTATGAGTTGAAAAGGTAAGAGAGTTAGTAGCTGATTGAAGGGAGATTTACCATGTTGTTTACAGAAGATGCAGGTTATTATGCACAGCAAGTCAAGGAGCGGAAGGTTACGGTCTTGGCGTTAGTGGACCAAGCCTTGGCGAATATTGAAGCGTTGAATCCTAGATTGAATGCCATTGTATATGTGCAAGCAAGCACTGCACGAGCTCAAGCGAAAGAATACGATGGTTATTTAGATCAGTTAACGGAGGAGGAAATAGATAGCTTGCCTGATTTCTTCGGTGTCCCAACCCTGCTGAAAGATTTGGGGCAACATCAAGCAGGGCATCTTACAGCAAGTGGATCCAATTTAACGAAAGATACGACTATGCAGGTAACCGAGTATTTTGTTGAAAATATCGTTAGTGCTGGTTTTGTGATTATTGGTCGCACCAATGTACCAGAATTTGGTTTTAAAGGAATCAGTGATTCAAAAGCTTTTGGCCAAGTAAATAATCCAATTGATTTAAACCGCAATCCGGGTGGTTCTAGTGGTGGTGCGGCTGCTGCTTTAAAAGCAGGTATAGTGCCATTAGCCTTTGGATCAGATGGTGGTGGCTCTATTCGTATTCCGGCATCTTTTTCAGGCTTAATCGGGTTAAAGCCATCTAGAGGGCGAGTAACTGTTGGACCTGGATCATATCGCGGTTGGCAAGGGGCATCTATCAATTTTGCTTTAACGAAAAGTGTGGATGATACCTGGACTTTATTACGAAATCTTCAAGTAGAGCAGTTAGAGGCACCATTCATTATGCCTATAATAAATGAAACTAGCTTAAAACCTTTAAATAAACCTTTAAAGATTGGCTACCTGGACCAATTAAACCAAGCTTGGCCAATAAATGAGGATGCTAAAGAAGCCTTAAACCAAACGATACAAGTACTTAGAAAGCTAGGACATGAAGTTTTCAAAGTAACGGAACCTTTTGACAGAGCTGAAACCATGCGTAATTACTTTGTGATGAATAGTGTTGAAACAGCGGCTATGATGAAGGATATTGAACAAGCAAGCGGTCACCCAGTAACCTTTTCGGATGTTGAACCGTTAACCTGGGCCATCTACCGGGCGGGCTTAAAAGTACCGTCTTATCGCTATAGCCAATTACTAACCGAATGGGACAAGTGGACGGCTCAGTCTGAAGCAATGTTTGAAGAAGAGGTTGACCTGTTATTAACGCCAACAACTAATGGTCCAGCACCTATCCATGGCCAATTTTACCCAGATAATCTAAATGAAATAATCGAAAAGGAGAAACACTTTGATGATTATGAAATGGCCGACCAGCAAGGCATTATCTGGGAACATTTCGCCAAGAGTGTTGCCCATATGCCTTATACATCTTTAATTAACATGTTAGGTCAACCAGCTATTTCCTTACCCTTATATAAAAATACGGATCATTTGCCGGTGGGTATACAATTTGTTGCGCAAAAAGGAAATGATTATTTACTATTACAATTAGCCAAACAATTTGAAGACCAACAATTATTAGATACAGCTATTGTCAATTTGTAAAAACCTATCAGCCATTTAAATGCTATTCACGTAGAGCTAGTTACTATTTATCTAGCTCTTTTTATTTTTGTTAGCTTAGCTACCTTTATTTTTAAAAAATAAAAAACACTTGTTATTTTCTCATTATTTGTTAACATTCTCATTAACGAATACTAGAAAAGACAAAAATTTGTCAATGTATCAAAGGAGTGTATTACTATGGCCATCTGGTCTAATAAATTTCACGAGGAAATGTCACAAGATGCTTATCAATTCAACCAGTCTATCCAAGTAGATTATCGCTTGTTGGACGCTGACCTTCGTGGGTCAAAAGCCCATGCGGCCATGTTAGGTCACCAAGGGATTCTTGGTTTAGAGGAGTCGGACAGCTTGGTAACAGAGCTTGAGCAAATGCGTCAAGATTATGCGGATGGGACTTTAGCCGTTGATTTTACAACGGAAGATGTTCACTCTTTCATCGAGGCTGAGTTGACTAAACGTCTTGGCACAATTGGGAAGAAGGTCCATACTGGTCGGTCTCGTAATGACCAGGTAGCGACGGCTATGCGGATTTATGTGTTGGATGAATTGCAAGATTTTATCGAGAAAACCCAAGTAGCAATTGAGGCTATTTTGACAAAAGCAGAGGAACACTTGGATACGATTATGCCAGGCTACACCCACTTACAACGGGCGCAACCAATCACTTATGCCCACTATTTATTGGCTTATGCGCAGATGTTTAGCCGTGACTTATCGCGGTTTGCGGACCTTTCAGACCGGGTAGCGGACGATATGCCGCTGGGTGCGGGGGCCTTAGCGACGTCCACTTACCCAATTGACCCTTTCTATACAACTGGCCAGGTGGCAGGTTTCACAGCACCATATGTTAACTCAATCGATGCGGTATCCAACAACGATTATGCCATCGAATTCCTGTCAGATTTAGCCGTGATGTCCATGCACATGTCCCGTTACGCAGAAGAAACGATCATGTGGTCCAGCCAAGAATTCCGTTTCATCAGCCTGAAGGATTCATTCTCAACTGGTTCATCGATCATGCCTCAGAAGAAGAATGCGGATATCCATGAATTAATGCGTGGGAAAACGGGTCGGGTTTACGGCAACCTGATGAGTGTGTTAACGATCATGAAAGGCCTGCCGCTTGCTTACAATAAAGACTTGCAAGAAATTAAGGAACAGCTTTTTGACGGGATTGACCATGTAAAAGCAATGTTAACTCTGTTACCAGGTATGCTAGAAGCAACAATCGTCAATAAGGATGTGATGTATGCAGCATGTGGTACTGGCTTTTTAAATGCTACGGATTGTGCGGACTACTTGACCAACAAAGGGATGGCCTTTAGAGATGCCTACCAGGTATCCGGAGATTTAGTAGGTTATTGTACGGAAAACCGAAAGAGCTTGGAAGAATTAAGCTTAGCTGAGTACCAAGAATTCTCTGATTTATTTGATGCCGATATTTATGACGCCATCGATTTGAAGAATTGTGTTTACCGCCGGAATGTTGCTGGGGGGCCAGCGCCAGAAGCTGTGACTGCAGCAATCGTAAGGGTTCGAGCGAATATTTCCTAGGTTAAAAATTTTGTAAAAAGAATTTTACTTTTCCGGTTGACTTTCTATAAATTACCGATTAGAATAATTAAAAGAAAATGATAAAAACTTAAAAATAAATGATAGATGTTATTTTTTTATGAGAATTGAATATTAAATCATAGAAGCAAAGAGTAACAAGGGTACTGACTAAAGCGAGTAGACGATTGGTGGAAGGTCTATGGCAGGAGAATTGTGAACCGCATTGCTGAGATAATTGAGTGAAGTAAGTTAATCAGATATAAAAGTAGCTCAATTCGTTAGGCGCGTTAAGTCATCAAGCGTTGATGTATTTTTGTCAGCAGTAGAGTGGTACCGTGGATATTAACCGCCTCTTCATTTGAAGGGGCGGATTTTTTTATTTTCCGGGCCGACAAATGAAAGCTTGTTTTTAAAGATTGG
Organism: Aerococcus sp. 150760013-2; assembly: GCF_053627715.1. Classification (NCBI taxonomy): domain Bacteria; kingdom Bacillati; phylum Bacillota; class Bacilli; order Lactobacillales; family Aerococcaceae; genus Aerococcus; species Aerococcus sp. 150760013-2. Next base: position 25,578 of record NZ_JBSEYI010000003.1, on the reverse strand, counting down.
ATGAAAGTCTAGTTTTGACAAGGGGAAACTCATAGACAAAAATCGCGACAGTAGAGTGGTACCGTGGATATTCGTCCGCCTCTTCTTTTTAGGAGAGGTGGGCTTTTTTTATAGGAAAAATCTAGGAGGATGAAGAAAATGTTTAGTCAGCTGAAGAAGAAAAATCAAGTGGGATGGCAGTTGAAGGGTTTAAATTTGATGGTTATTTTGGCCATTTTGATCAGTCTTGTTGTACCAGCCAAAAGTGTTTCCGCATCGTCTTGGACGGGTCCTGAAGCAGCGGCTGAGGTTGAAGGTGAAGATACATTACTATCGGAGATTCAAGAACGTGGTGTGCTTAGAATGGGGACTGCTTCTGGTTACTCACCTTATGAGTTTACCGTTTTAAGAGACGGTCAAAACGAAGTCGTCGGGATTGATGTTTTCCTAGGAGAATATATTGCAGACCAATTAGGGGTTGAACTGGAAGTTGTTGATATGGAGTTTGGGTCGTTGATCGCTTCGCTTGAAACGGGAGGTATCGACATGATCATCGCTGGTATGGGGGCAACTGAAGAACGTGACCAATCCATAGACTTCTCAAATGCTTATGAATTATCTGGTCAATCCATCGTTATCCGTGAAGGCGAAGAAGATGAAATTGTAGATTATACCTCATTTGAAAATGGCGCGCATACCATTGCGGTATCTGAAGCGACATTACAAGAGGGTTATGTGAGAGACTTCTTTGAAAATCCGGACTTGTTAATCATGCGTAAATCAGGGGATGCCATTGCGGCCTTAATTTCTGGCCAAGCAGATGGGGTGTTACTAGATGACGCGGTTGCCGGTGCCAATGCAGCTGAAAATGAAGGGTTAACCGTTATTGACTCTAACTTAGACGGCATGGTTGAAGATCAAGGGAAATCAATTGGTATCCCGGAAAACCAACCATCCTTACAAACAGCTATCAACGATATTCTAGAAGATGTGAATGACCAAGGCTTAATCGAAACTTGGACAGAAGCCTCATTTGATATTATCGCTGGTGAAAACGCGGGAACAGGTTGGACAACCTACTGGCCATATTTTTGGGACGGGATTAAAACAACCTTGATTATTGCAGGGGTATCCATCTTCTTCGGTATGATCTTGGGGATTTTCTTAGCCCTTATGCGTTTGACTAATAACCCAGTTTTAAAATTCTTAGCGACAGCTTATATCGAGTTTGTACGTGGGACACCATTAATGATCCAAGTCTTGTTTATGTTCCTTGGTGTAGGGTCGATCTTTGGCTGGTCTACAATGACTGCCGGTTTGGTGTCTGTATCCATGAACTCGGGTGCATATATCGCGGAGATTATCCGTGGGGGTATTCAATCCGTTGATAAGGGGCAAGCTGAGGCTGCGCGTTCACTAGGGCTTGGCTACTGGCAAACCATGCGGAAAGTCATTTTTCCGCAATCATTAAGATCGATTTGGCCGTCACTGGGGAATGAATTTATCACCTTGATCAAGGAATCTTCTATTGTATCGACCATTGGGGTGGCAGAATTAACCTTCCAAACACGTGCGGTAACAAGTATTACTTACCAAGCAGTGGTCCCATTATTTATTTCAATGATCATCTACTTCATCATGACTTATGCTTTGTCGCAAGTCTTGAATGTATATGAAAGAAAGATGAACCAAAAATACGCTTAACGATTTTAATTGGAAAATTTTAGATAGAAATTTAGGAGGCATTATTCATGGCAAAAACAAATAAAGAAATTAAAAAGGTTTTACTAGCATACTCTGGTGGTTTAGATACTTCAGTGATTATTCCTTGGTTAAAGGAAAACTATAACGACTGTGAAGTTATCGGAATGACTGGTAACGTTGGTCAAGAAGAAGACTTTGAATTCTTGAAAGAAAAAGCGGTAGCCTGCGGGGCGACGAAATTATATGTAGAAGACTTGCGTGAGGAATTCATTACGGATTACATTTTCCCAGCGATCCAAGCAGGGGCTAAATACGAGTCAACTTATTTATTAGGGACTGCCTACGCGCGTCCATTAATAGCTAAACGTATGGTTGAAATTGCGCATTTAGAAGGCTGTGACGCTATTGTTCACGGTTGTACTGGGAAAGGAAACGACCAAGTGCGTTTCGAGTTAGGCATCCGTGAATTCGATCCAACAATGACGATCATCGCCCCATGGCGTGAATGGGATATCTTGTCTCGTGAGCAAGCCTTTGACTACGCAGAAGCGCATAACGTGCCACTACCAATTACACGTGAAACCAACTACTCTAAAGACGAAAACATATTCCACTTGTCACATGAAGGGTTAGACTTAGAAGACCCAACCAACAAACCAAACTACGAAGAAATCTTGGAATTAGGGGTATCACCACAATCTGCACCTGACCAAGAAGTTGAAGTTACGGTGACCTTTGAATCAGGTATACCCATTGCTGTAAACGGGGAAAAATTAGCACCAATCGCTTTACTAGAAAAATTAAATGAAATTGGTGGCGCCAATGGGATCGGTATCTTAGATGTCGTTGAAAACCGTTTAGTAGGGATGAAATCACGTGGGGTATATGAAACACCAGGTGGCACTATTCTTTACCACGCTCACGAGAAATTAGAGCAAATCGCTTTAGACCGTGACACACAACACTACAAACAAAGCGTAGCCTTGAAATACGCTGACCTAGTTTACAACGGTTTATGGTTCAGCCCATTACGTAAAGCACTACAAGTATTTGTAGACGAAACACAAAAAACTGTGACCGGGTCAGTGACAATGATTCTGTATAAAGGGAATATCATCGACGCAGGTATGACAAGTCCTTACTCATTATATTCAGATGAATTAGCAACCTTTGGTGAAGATGATATCTACAACCAAAATGATGCAGAAGGCTTCATCAAACTATTTGGTTTACCACAATCAGCACGTACAATGGCTGAGCAAATTTGGGCCAAAGGTGAAACAACAGAACCAGGTGCCTTTTCGGATGTTGCAAGAAATAATGAATGGTTAAGATAACTAAGTACGTGACAAGTCTAATTTGGCGAGCCCGATATCCGCTAAGTGCGAAACGGTCCGTAGCTTAAAATGCATATATTCTTCCGAATTGAGGGGCTGTACTTTTGGTGCAGTCCTTTTTCCTGTATATAGATAAAAATGAGCATCCAAAGAAATGGTAGTCTGAACAGGATTTTGCTGCGGAATTCATGTTCACATTCTGGCTTTTTATGTGGAGGGAGCTCGTGTACTTTTGCGCAAAATAAGTGAGTTGTTAAATAAGATAAAGATTATAAAACACAAAGATTGTACTCTTTGAGCAAATAGTCCATTTTATACAACTTACATTTTGTAAGTAAAATCCTTGATATAGTGGGGATATTCATATCACAAGGGTAACAAATCTTCATTTCGCAATAAAAAACTTGTTATACGAAGCACTAACTTTTGATATTTCGAATTCGAGGTGTTATGATATATCTTGTAAGATAAAAAAATTAAGAACATTTGAAAAGGAGATTTTTAACATGACAAAATTTGGTGTAGTAGTAGGTTCTATCCGTCAAAACTCTTTGTCTGAAGGTGTAGCGAAAGCTATCGTTGCTGGTTTACCAGAAGGTTCAGAAGTTAACTTTTTAGAAATCGCAAACTTACCTTTATATAACCAAGACTTAGACGCTAACTCTCCAGCAGAATACGAAGAGTTCCGTGCACAAGTTGCAGCTCAAGATGCGATCATCTTTGTAACACCTGAACACAACCGTAATATCCCAGCTGCATTGAAAAATGCTTTAGACGTCGCTTCTCGACCTTGGGGTCAAAACGTATGGGCTGGTAAACCTGCTTTAGTAGCATCTCAATCTATCTCTGGTATTGCTGGTACTTTAGCTCATCACTCATTACGTCAATCATTAGTATTCTTAGACTTACAAACTATGGCTCAACCAGAACTTTACATCAACACATCTGAAACTTCTGACATGGAGACTGGTGAAGTAACTAACGAAGACTCTAAACAATTCTTAGCAAGCGTTGGTGCGCAATTCGCTGAATACGCAGCTAAATTTATTTAAAGTCGCCCCTTGAGAAAACCGTGTAATTCATTACATGGATGAATCAAGTTCTAGGGCGACCGTCATTGTATTCCGTTAATTGATTTTCTATATACTTTTTGACCGTTTCTTTAGACATACTGCCTACTGTTGACATGAAATAACTAGGTGTCCATAAATGGCCACCCCATAACATTGCTTTTGTTTCTGGATATGCTTTGAACCATAGACGGGCAGATTTCCCTTTAAGTGTTTTGACGATACTACTTGCGGCATGTTTAGGGTTGAACGAAATCAACATATGGATATGGTCAGGCATTACTTGGAGCGATTGGATGACAATATCGTGTTCATCACAAATATGCGTCAATATATCTTGCATGGCGTTTTGTTTTTCAATGGTTGTAAATATTTCTTTACGATACTTTGTTACCCAAACCAAATGGAAATTAAAATCATAGACATTTGTCCTTGTTTTCACTATCATATGTAAACACCTCTTTAACTACATTATAGCAATTGTTATCGATATAAACAACATTCATACGTATGGTATAATATATCTATAAACGCAAGGGGGTGAAAACATGTATCAAGGAATTGAGTGTAAAATCTATCCTAATGAAAAACAGCGTCAGTTAATTCATATGACCTTTGGTCATACCCGATTCATCTGGAACGAAATGTTGGCCATGTTGAATGCGCGGTACGAAAATAATCCTGACCTTCAAATGCTATCTTATAATGCGTTGTCCTCTCTTATTCCACAAATGAAGAAGGAATATCCCTGGTTGCGTGAAGTTGATAGCGTAGCTGTTCAATGTAGTGTTAAACAATTATCCGAAACTTTTGTTCGTTTTTTTAAAGGTTATTCAAGATACCCAAAATTCAAATCAAAGAAGAACACCAGACAGTCGTATTTAAGTACCATACGTGGCAACAACATTCGTTTTAATGATAATCAGCGGTATATCAAATTACCCAAATTAGGTTGGATAAAATGTAAGTCAAGTGTGCTTCATATTGAGAATGAACGCATAAAATCTGTCACCGTAAAATATACACCTAGTGGCGACTACTATATCTCCCTTTTGGTCACAAGCGATAATCAAGCAATGCCCAAAACAGGAAATGTAGTCGGTGTCGATTTAGGTGTAAGTGATTTAGCTATTACGTCTGATGGTCAAAAATATCAAAGTCAGCGACTACATTTGTCTTATAAGAAGCAATTACATTATTGGGAAAAGCGAATGGCCCGTAGACGTTTACAAGCCAAAAAGAACGGTGTGGATTTAGTGGATGCGAAAAACTACCAGCAAGCCAAACGCCAAGTGGCCCGTATTCATCAACGTATCAAAAACATCCGCAAGGATTACATGCATAAAATCACAACCGATATGGTTAAAAGTTATGACGTTATCGTTCTAGAGGATTTAAAGACGACTAGTATGATGAAAAATCATCAATTAGCCCGTTCAATCGCTGGCCAATCCTGGCGGATGTTTAGAACAATCCTAGAGGCAAAGTGCGAAATGTACGATAAGACATTTGTGGCTATTAATCCGTACAAGACGTCCCAAAAATGTTCCAATTGCGGGTATGATAGCGGTAAAAAAGCGTTAAATATACGTCATTGGACTTGTATGAAGTGTAATATGCATCACGATAGAGATATCAACGCAGCTAAAAATATATTAAATATTGGCCTGGAACAGGCCTTAGTTAAATAGCTTAGACCGCTGTTTTGCTTTGAAATAAGTGGAACAAGTCATGAGCGTTCCTAGAAACACGCCATTTTAATGGCGTTGTAGTTCATTGGCTAATTTATTTAAATAGATAAATGAAAGGGGATCTGGCATATATGTCAGATTCTTTTTTATATTACTTTATGCTAATATTTTCTCCTAAGAGTGATTGACAAATACATGGTCATGTCAATATAATGTAGTGGACGTGGTATAACCACATACTATTTTAATAAAAATTCAATGAAACAAAGAGTAAATTATCGACTGGTGTAGCGAGAGGTGTTGGTGTGAGGCCTTACAGAATAGATAATTGAACCGCATTGTTGAGAAAAATGACTGAACGATAGATAGTAGGTCATTTCGCTAATGACGTTACCATTTCAAGTGAGGGGCAGTATAAACTACCCCTAAAATTAGAGTGGTACCGTGGATCTCCGCCTCTGTTATAGAGGGGGAGATTTTTTATTGCCAAAAATAGTAAAGTTGTATGGAAATATATTAAGAAAAATATCTTAGAGGAGGAAAATGATGAAATATATGAAACAAATTATCTTGGTTTGTATGACACTTGTCCTAGCCATGGTTGGGTTGAGTCAAAGTCCCGTTTTGGCAACTGAAGAGGGTCAATCAGCGGCATCTACCATCGATGCCAGTGAAGCAACAGCACCTGGAGAGGACACTTTATACCAAGACATCAAAGACCGAGGGGTATTGCGGGTTGGGACTAACTCAACGTATGCACCTTTTGAATTCTCTATTTTGAAAGATGGCAAAAATCAAGTTGTTGGACTAGATATCTTCTTAGCACAAAAAATCGCAGATGACTTAGGCGTAGACCTTGAAGTTGTTGATATGGAGTTTTCGAATTTATTAACATCATTGGATACTGGTCAAATTGATATTGTATTAGCAGGAATGACTTCCACTGAAGAGCGCGCTAAATCAGTAGATTTTTCTGATATCTACCAAGTTTCTGGTCAATCATTTGTTATTCAAGAAAGCAAAGTGAGTGAAATTACAGATGATAGCTACTTTTCAAATGGTGGAAAAATTTCTATTGGTGAAGGGACCACACAACAGTTATTAGTTGGAGAATATTACCCTAATTCAGAAGTACAAGTAATGCGTACGACGACTGATTCCATTTCAGCTTTAGATTCGGGGTTAGTTGACGGGGTATTATTAGATGAGGACGTAGCCGGAGCGTATGCGGCGGAAAATCCTAGTTTAACAGTTATTGAAGCGAATTTACCAATCCAAGATCCTGGTAAGGCAGCAGCAATGCCAAAAGACCAACCTACATTACAAGCAGCAGTCAACAAATCCATTGCGGACGCTCAGGAACAAGGTTTAATTGACCAATGGTTGGAGGAATCCTACCAAATTATTGAGGACAATCGTCAATCGACTTGGGCAGCTTATGCGCCTTATTTCGTGAATGGTTTAAAAACAACTTTAGTCATTTCAGCGACAGCTATTTTCTTTGGTTTAATTATTGGTGCAGCGCTAGCGTTAATGCGTTTATCGGAAAATAAATTAGTCGATTTGATAGCTCAAGCTTACATCGAAGTAGTTCGTGGGACACCACTAATGATTCAAGTATTATTTGTTTACCTCGGTTTTGCTGGTATGTTTGGTTGGTCAACCATGACATCAGGTTTGGTTGCGGTATCTCTAAACTCAGGTGCTTATATTGCAGAAATTATCCGTGGAGGTATCAGTTCTGTAGATAAAGGGCAGGCTGAAGCTGCTCGCTCACTTGGTTTAGGCTACTGGACGACGATGCGGAAGGTTATCTTCCCACAATCATTAAGATCTATCTGGCCATCACTAGGGAATGAGTTCGTATCCTTAATTAAAGAATCATCTATCGTATCTACAATCGGTGTAGCGGAATTAACCTTCCAAACCCGTAATGTATCAACGATTACCTTTAATGGTATCATTCCACTAATCATCTCAATGGCTATCTACTTTATGTTAACCTTCACCCTAACAAAATTATTAAATGTTTATGAACGGCGAATGAATGAAAAATATGCTCAATAATTATACGAACTGGCGTCGCAACACTTAGTTGCGATGCTTTTTTAATTCTGATTGGTATTATTTCAGCTTTATGGCAATCTCAGTTATCATTAAGTTACATATAAAGCTTCTAATCGGCAAAAAGTAATATACGGTAAAATGTAGAGAAATTGTTTAACTTAATCTACTCATTTACGTAGACGCTTAACCCCTGTGAAGTTGAGCGCGCCAGGGTAGACAAGTATCCCCTTTAGAATAGTTTGCATCACACTTTGTGTAATACGGCACTATTATGCCATTGCCTCCTGTCTAAACGCCCTGTCTCGCATCCTTTTTAGTCGGGTTCGTGTCTCCAGAAAGGACTGCGTTTCAGATTAGATTGTACCTGACTTCGTCAGTCACTGCTCTAATCTTCCAACGTTCCCTTTCTGAGCGTCGACACTCACACCCTATGTTTACGCTGTTACAAATTGATTACACATGTATGACTAATATAAAAATTATATGATAAAGTGCAACAGTTGGCTTTTTTTGTCCAATTGCATGATAATCTTAAGGCTAAGAAACTCAGGAAAAGAGAAAAGGGAGGGAGAAAAAGTGCGCAAGCGTTTTTTTAAAGATAATCGACAAATTGCCTATGTTCTATCGGGTGTAGTGATATGCTTGACAGCCTTTTTCATCATTCGTGCGTTTATAAATACGAATCGCACGTCTGCAGAAGAAAAAACAGAAGCAGTGGCATCAGCAGTAAATGCACTTTATTTTGATAACTCCTATACCTTTCTAAAAGCAGACATCCAACAAGATGAGATTTCTACCTTAACTAAAGAAGTAAACAGTTTAAGAGACAGTGCTGATAAAGATATCATCGTTGACCGAATTCATTCTGTACAGCAACGGTTTGATTTACAAAGCCAGTTAAATGATTTATTTGATAAAGATAAACTTGGTAATAACGAATTAGTCATCAATGGGGCGACGATTATAGAATACGTTCTTGTAGATGATGAGGTAACCGTTGATAAACTGGATTTACTTCGTGATAACTATGCTAGTCAACTAAACCTTGAAGATGATGGGTTCTATAGCACAGCCGTAACGTTGATTGACGAAGCCGAATATCAAGTTGATATAATTGAAGAATATAAAAGTGATTTACTAGCAATTGAAAAAGATAGTGCGCTTACTTACATTAGTTTGGTGGACAAACTTACAAAGATCATTGAACGGGTCAATGAAATTGAAAATCCTTATCTACAAGATAAATTGTTAGAGATGATTGCTACAAGTGATGAGGAAGCGACACAAAATATCTTTAACCGCTTGATAGAAGAAGCTGAAGCAACCAACAAATCAGATGAAGCATTAGCTCAAATTCGTAAGGAAGGGCAAGCTGCCATTAAAGACTCAAAAAGTCGCATTGCTGATTTAGAAGCTAAACGAGAAGAAATTTTGGCTTCAAATGGCGCATCAGCTACCATAACACTGCGTCAAATTGCAGATCGGCCATCATTTGGTGTGAATACTAATGTAGCTTCTGGTGTATTAGCATCCAAACAATTTGAACAAAGTACTTCACGGTCATCAAGTCGGGGCAATGCATCAAGTTCATCAAGTCGTGGTAGTGTATCTAGCTCATCGAGGGTCGTTGCATCAAGTTCAGATACTAACTCTTCTATCTCATCAAGTGATGTTGAATCAACTCCTTCTAGTGATTCGTCAACTGATGACAGTTCAAGTGAAGAAATCTCTTCTTCAGCAAGTTCATCATCGAGTGGTGTATCAAGTGCATCTAGTTCAAGTTCTAGTGTTGCAAGCTCAAGTGATTCAAGTAGCTCGTCAACTAGTAGTTCGAGTGATAGTGCATCAACATCCACTTCAAGCGATTCTTCATCATCGAGTGTATCCGAATCATCAAGTGATGACTCAGATATTGAAGATGGTACTGCAAGTGACTCAAGTCAGATGGATGAATCATCATCTTCCTCAAGCAATGGTTCAGTTATAGAGGATAGTGCGACATCATCTAGCTCACAAGAGCAATCAGCGGTTGAATCAGATACAACAGAACGACCTCGGTCATCTGTTGCAAGTGATTCAGTTACTGAATCTAGTCCAATTCCATACGGATCACCAGAGTAATCAAAATGGTTTCAAGCAGTTAGGGTAAAAGCTAGCTGCTTTTTCTTATTTTCTACTACAATTTAAAGGATTTTTAACTAGAATAGGATTAAATTGCAGTTGGGTTATGGTAGAATATTAGGGATTATAGGTGCTTACTTATAGTATATATATAATGAAATGGGTGAAAAAATGCAAAAAAACGGAGAATGGACGAACTGGTACCGCGTGGTTATCGTGGCAACAGAAGCGTTAATCTTGTTCCTTTCTTATCTTGTTTCATTCTTTTTGCGGTATGGTCGATATGTACCTTTGAAAAACTATGAAGCTTTCCAAGGGGCAATTGGTTGGATATTAATTATCTTTGTATTTATCAATATTTTATTTGGGGTTTATATCCTATATGATAAAACCAAAGGCGACCTCTTCTTCATCACCATCATCAGTCAAGGAATCTTAGCAGTAGTTGCTATGGTCTTAAGTTTTGCTGGTAGATGGTTAGCCTTTCCGCGTTCAGTCGTCTTGATCGACTTTGTGGTAAGTGTTGTGATGCTCTACACTTTTAGAGCCTTAGTCTTCGATATTTACCGACGCTATGCGTCTACGAAACGGGTAATGATCGTTGGATCTGAAGAAGCTGTTTTTCCGGCAATATATAATTTCAAGAATTCGAAAAGTACTCGTCATATCGTAACACATGTGGTATTAGAAGATTACTACCGCAATGTGAAGAGTCGTTTAGATGAGTATGATATTGTATATCTTGCATCGCAAATTGATGAAAGCGAAAAATTGAAAATTTATGACTTGTTGATGCGGGCCAATAAAAAACTGTTCTTAAATTCTAAATTTGAAAACCTGGTCATGGTAAATCCAAATATTATGAATTTTGAAGATGAATCTATTATTGAAACCTCAGACTTTGCGATTCCAGCAGACCAAGCCTTAATCAAACGTGGTTTAGATATCATGATAGCCTTAGTTGGTTTAATCTTAACGTCACCAATCATGTTGATTACAGCGATTATTATTAAATTAACCTCCAAAGGGCCAGTCTTCTACCGCCAAGTACGTATTACTAAAGGTGGCGAAGAGTTTGATATCTTGAAATTCCGTTCGATGACAACGGACGCTGAAGTGAAATCTGGCCCAATGATTGCAACGAAAAATGACGCACGTGTCACAACAGTTGGTAAATATATCCGTGCCTTGCGTATCGATGAATTACCACAGTTGTTGAATGTGCTAAGCGGAGATATGTCCATGATTGGACCACGTCCAGAGCGACCATTCTTCGTGAACCAATTCCAAGAAGAAAACCCGCACTACTACTTACGTCACAACGTACAAGCAGGAATAACGGGTTACGCACAAGTCTACGGTAAATATGCCACTGACTTTAACTCTAAATTGAACTTTGACTTGATCTACATCAAGCAATACTCAATGTTCTTGGACTTCAAGATCTTATTGCAAACTATTAAAATTCTCTTCGACAAAGTATCCTCATCAGGAATTGACGAAGACGAAAAACCAACAGTCACAAGAGAAGAAGCAGAAGAAATGAACATCGACGTCATAGGATAGGATGTGAGACAGGGCGTTTAGACAGGAGACGATGGAAGATTAGTGCCGTGACACACAAGGTGTGTCGCCAACTAATCTGAAGCGGACACCTGTCTGCCCTGGCGAGCTCAACTACATGGTGTGAGAGTCGACGTCAAGAAAGGAACGTTGGAAGATTAAGGCAGTAGATAGCGAAGTCAGCTACAACTTAATCTGAAACGCAGTTCTTTCTGGAGACTCGAACCCGACTAAACAGGGTGTGAGCTTTGGCGATCAGGCAGGTAACACTGGAAGGAATATGCCGTAGCAAGTTTACTTGCAGCAAATATTCCTGAAGTGGAGACCGGACTGCCAAAGCGAACCCAACTAAATAGGATGTGAGACCGCTGATGTCTAAACAGATGAGTTGTTTGTTCAAATTTTTATAAATGAAAAGTCATTTAAGCGTTAGCGACAGTCATGTGTACTGGTAGCTAACGCTTTTTTGCTTACTAAAACAAGGATATAAGCGTCTAGAGGTGACAACTAGCTGAGGAATAGTGGTATAATAAGGAAAGTCAAATCGCAATTCTTGGAGGGAATAAGAATATGAAGACAACGACCAACGATAGCCTGGCGCTTCACACAGATTTATATGAAATCAATATGATGAAGACTTATTGGGACGCTGGAAAAGCTGACCAACAAGCGGTTTTTGAAGTGTACTTCCGTAAAAATCCGTTTGAAAGTGGCTACGCCATTTTCGCAGGCCTAGAACGTGTCATTCAATATATACAAAACTTAAAATTTACCGACGACGATATCGCCTACTTACGGGAAACACAAGACTATCCCGAAGATTTCTTAGACTATTTGAAAAACTACCACTTCGATGCAACAATTCGTTCAATGGAAGAAGGGGAAATTGCCTTTTCGAACGAACCATTGATGCAAATTAAGGGGTCACTAGCTGACTGTACTTTGATCGAAACGGCTGTTTTAAATATCATCAACTATCAAACCCTAATTGCAACCAAAGCTTCACGCGTTCGTAACGTAGCTGGCGACGACGCACTAGCTGAATTCGGTGCCCGTCGTGCCCAAGAAATGGATGCAGCAATTTGGGGTTCGCGCGCTGCTTACATCGGTGGATTTGATTCAACCTCAAACGTACGCGCAGGTAAATTATTCAACATTCCAATTTCAGGAACCCATGCGCATGCTATGGTACAAGCTTACCAAAGTGACTATGAGGCCTTTAAAGCTTATGCAAATGCCCATGAAAAATGTACATTCTTAGTAGATACTTATGATACCCTTCGTTCAGGAGTGCCAAATGCGATTAAAGTGGCCAATGAGATGGAAGATAAATCTCGTTTTGTCGGCGTTCGTATCGACTCTGGCGATATTTCTTACTTATCATCAAGTATCCGCAAGATGTTGGATGAAGCGGGCTATCCTGATGCAATCATTTCTGCCTCAAACGATTTAGATGAAAAAACAATCTTAAACTTGAAAATGCAAGGCGCTAAAATTGACGCTTGGGGTGTAGGTACTCAGCTGATTACTGCCTTTGACCAGCCAGCTTTAGGCGCTGTTTACAAATTATGTGCTATCGAAGATGAAAATGGTGATATGGTTCCTACAATGAAAATTTCGTCATCTCCAGAGAAAATTACTACACCAGGTGAGAAACAAATTTGGCGTATTACCAGCAAGAAAGATGGTAAATCTGAAGGGGACTATATTACAACCATGAATGAAAATCCTAATGACGCTGAGTCTATCTTCATGTTCCATCCAATTTATACTTATATCAATAAAACAGTTCGTCGTTTCAACGCTCGTCCATTATTAAAAACCATCATCGACAAGGGTGAATTGGTTTACGATCTGCCAACGCTTGAAACCGTTCGTGATTTTTCACGCGAGCACTTGGATGCCTTATGGTCAGAATACCGCCGTATGTTGAATCCAGAGCCATATCCAGTGGACTTATCGCAAGAACTGTATGATTTAAAGATGAATTCAATCGCTGAAATTCGTGAACGTATCAATGAAGAGTTTAAAGAATCCGAGTTAAACGGTGACAACGAAGACTAAGTTGATGAATAAAGCAATAAAAGGGGAGAATACCATGCGTTCATTACAAGAAGAAATTATAAATGCCTTAAAAGTAGCACCTAGTATTAATCCAGAAGCAGAAATCAGACGTACCATCGATTTCATCAAGGCATACTTTCACAAGTATCCATTTCTAAAAAGCTTAGTATTAGGCATTTCTGGTGGGCAAGATTCAACCCTAGCCGGTAAATTATGCCAAATGGCCATAACTGAAATACGCGAAGAAACTGGTGACGACAAGTATCAATTCATCGCAGTCCGTCTTCCTTACGGCAACCAAGCCGATGAAGCTGATGCTATGGACGCTATAGATTTCATGGCTGCGGACCAAACTGTACGCGTCAACATCAAACCAGCTGTTGATGTCACCGTTGAAGAATTGGAAAAGGGTGGCCTTACCATTTCTGACTTCAATAAAGGAAATATCAAAGCACGCCAACGAATGTTGGTACAATATGCGATCGCAGGTGAAAATGCAGGTGTCGTGGTAGGGACAGACCATGCTGCTGAATCAGTGACAGGCTTCTACACCAAGTTCGGTGATGGCGCAGCAGATATCCTACCTATCTGGCGGTTAAATAAACATCAAGGACGTGCTATCCTTGAATATTTAGATGCCCCAGAACATTTATACGTTAAGGTGCCAACGGCTGACTTAGAAGAAGACCGTCCTGGCTTAGCCGATGAAGTAGCCCTAGGTGTTACTTACCAAGACATAGATGACTACTTAGAAGGTAAAGAAGTATCCGAAGAAGCAGCTGAAAAAATCGAAAACTGGTACCTAAAAACCCAACACAAACGTGAATTACCAATCACCGTTTATGATGAATGGTGGAAATAGGATGCGAGAGCCGACGCTAAGAAAGGGCTTAACTTCAAAGTAAATGTAATATTCTATGGGGTAGCCTTCGGCTTTCACTTTTACCTATCATTACCTTAGGTGCAGTGGGACCGGAATTAGCCAAGGTCTAATTCCTTGCCTGACGATTCAGAGAGTAGGGCATAAATGCCAACTCTCTGATATGGGTCAGTCATCCTTTTTCACTGCAAAGGTATGCTAGGTAAGTTCCAGCCTTCGGGCCTGTTTAATTAAGTTTGGGAATTACATGAGTATTAAATTAATTGCTGAGAAATAGCATTTTTAATTTATATGTGTATCTTATAGAGTCAGATTTATTTGGCTCTATTTTTCTGCATATAATAATAGGAAAGTTTATTACATAAATAAAAATGCTATCATATAAGATTATATTCTATCTTTAATGTTTTATTTGATATACTAAAATAGTATAACTTACGCTGTATTACAGCGTGATTTTCAAGTATGGAGGAAGACTACAAATGGCGAATGAAACTGCACAAAAGCTTTATCAAGCATTATGGAACTCAGCTGATATTTTAAGATCAAAAATGGATGCAAATGAATATAAATCATATTTGTTAGGACTAATTTTTTATAAATACTTATCAGATAGAATGCTAGTTTACTCTACAGAATTACTAGAACATGAATCAAATGATTTGGATGAAGCCCAAAAGATTTATGCAGAAGCCTATCAAGATGAAGATATGCAAGAAGATTTAAAAGGTGCATTAAAATATGATATGGCTTACGAAATTAAACCAGAGCTAACTTTTTCTGCTTTAGTTGATGAAATTGATGAACATACTTTTCAACGCGAACACTTACAGCAAGGTTTACGGGATATTGAGCAATCAGATAAAATTTTTGAAGACTTATTTGAAGATATTGATTTGAATTCAAAAAAACTAGGTGCAATACCGCAAAAACAAAATGAAACAATAGCTGCTGTGATGAAAGCATTAGCTGATTTAAACTTGAATGAGTACAATGGTGATGTTTTAGGTGATGCTTATGAATATCTTATCGGCCAATTTGCAGAAGATTCTGGCAAGAAAGCTGGGGAGTTTTACACACCTCAACCTGTGGCATCATTAATGACCAGAATAGTCATGGCAGGCCAAGAGAACCAAAAAGGGTTTACTGTATATGACCCTACCATGGGTTCTGGCTCATTATTATTAAATGCATCTAAATATTCTAATGAACCTAAGACTATTCGGTATTTTGGTCAGGAATTAAACACTTCAACATTTAACTTAGCACGTATGAACATGTTCTTGCATGAGGTGGCGCCAGAGAATCAGCTATTGCGAAATGGGGATACCCTAGATGAAGACTGGCCGCAAGATGAACCAACAAACTTTGATGGTGTTCTAATGAATCCACCCTATTCTGCTAAATGGTCTGCGGTAAAAGGTTTTTTAGACGACCCAAGATTTTCACCGTATGGAGTATTACCTCCGAAGTCTAAAGCAGACTTTGCTTTCTTATTACATGGCTATTACCATTTAAAAAATGATGGTGTAATGGCAATCGTATTGCCACATGGAGTCTTGTTCAGAGGCGCTGCTGAGGGGAAGATTCGAAAAGCATTACTAGAAAATGGTGCTATTGATACAGTAATTGGGTTACCATCCAACATTTTCTTTAATACAAGTATTCCAACTACCGTCATTATTTTGAAGAAAAATCGTGAAACACGTGATGTATTATTCATTGACGCTTCCCAGGAGTTCACTAAAGCTAAAAATAAAAATCTATTGGAAGAAAAGCATATAGATAAAATTTATGAGACATATTTGAAGCGTGAAGAAGTTGAAAAATATGCTTATGTTGCGACCTATGATGAGATTGTAGAAAACGATTTTAATTTAAATATTCCTCGATATGTGGATACTTTTGAAGAGCCTGAGCCGATTGATGTAGTAGCTTTAAAAGATGAAATCAAACAAACAGATCAAGAAATTTCATTAGTATCTAAAGAGCTATTATCAATGGTTGATGAGTTACAGGTTACAGAAGATACAAAAGACATTATTTATGCCTTGAAAGAGGTGTTGAAATAATGACTAAAGAGAATGAAAAAAGAGTTCCGAAACTGCGATTTAAAGGCTTTACTGACGATTGGGAACAGCGTAAGTTAAATGAAGTATCTATAAAAATTACAGAAAAAAATAAAGATAATATGTTTGTAGAAACTTTTACCAATTCTGCTGAATTTGGAATAATCAATCAACGAGATTATTTTGATAAAGATATTTCTAATGAGAAAAATTTAAATACATATTATATTGTTAGAAATGATGATTTTGTCTATAATCCTAGGATTTCTAATTTTGCCCCAGTAGGGCCAATAAATAGAAATAAATTGAATAAAACTGGTGTAATGTCACCGTTATACTACGTTTTTAGAACCCATGATATTAATAAAGCTTATCTTGAAAATTACTTTAATAGTAGTAAATGGCACAAATTCATGAAACTTAACGGGGATTCGGGAGCTAGATCTGACCGTTTTGCTATAAAAGATTCTGTATTTAATACCATGCCAATACCGTATCCTAATCTGCTTGAGCAAGACGAAATTGGAAAGTTTATAAATTATGTAGAGAACGTTATCGCTCTTCATCAGCGTAAGTTAGAGCAATTAGAGAAGCTTAAACAGGCGCTATTACAGCAAATGTTTCCTCAAAATGACGAAACTGTACCTAAATTAAGGTTTGCTAACTTCAATGATGAATGGGAGCAACATAAGTTGGGTGAATTAGGTAAAACAAAATCTGGAACTGGGTTTCCCGATGATGAACAAGGTGGGGAAAAAGGGATTCCATTTTTTAAAGTTTCTGATATGAATAATATTGGAAATGAACATGAATTGAAAAATTCAAATAATTATGTTGATGAAGAACAACTAAAAAAAAGAAATTGGAAACCTATAATGAATGTTCCAGCTATTATCTTTGCAAAAGTTGGTGCAGCAATTATGCTGAACAGAAAACGAATTGTTAGAATTCCATTTTTACTTGATAACAATACTATGGCGTATATATTTGATGATTCTTGGAATTCAGATTTTGGTAAAGTATTATTTGAAACTATTTATCTACCTAGGTATGCACAGGTAGGAGCCTTACCTTCATATAATGGGTCCGATATTAACAGCATAAAAATTTTTGTTCCCAATAAAAACGAACAAGAAAAAATTGGTGTATTCTTCAAAGCTCTGGACAACCTTATTACTATTCATCAACAAAAATTGAATTATTATAAATTGTTTAAACAAACCCTATTACAATTAATGTTTGTATAAGAGAATAAATAACCTCCATAATATTTAGGACGATAGGTCGTCACTATATTATGGAGGTTTTATAATGAAAACAAATAGAAATAAGATACTATTATCCGAGTACTTTCTTGAATGGATTGAGCTCTACAAAGTTGGTGCTATTCGTCCAATAACGTTAAGTAAATATTATAATAGTCAAAAACATTTAGAACAACTTGCACCCAATTTAAAAATTGCTGATTTAAGTAGAAAATCGTATCAATCCTTACTTAATGATTTCGCATTAACTCATGAAAAGCAAACAACAATGGATTTTCATCATCAAATTAAAAGTTCTATTATGGATGCAATGGAGGAAGGTTTACTCGCAATAAATCCAACTAGAAAAATAGTTATAAAAGGTATAAAACCACGTAATAAAAGGCCAAAATATCTTAATCAATTTGAAGTTCAAGCTTTAATTAGGCAGATGGATTTATCAGGAGACATTAATTGGGATTGGTTTATTTTACTAATTATCAAAACTGGTCTTCGTTTTTCTGAAGCCCTCGCTTTAACCCCAAAAGATTTTGATTTTACTACTCAAAAACTAACTGTAAATAAAACATGGGATTATAAGTCGCCTAAAGGATCATTTCAAGAAACTAAAAATACTTCTTCTAAAAGAAAACTTCAATTAGATTGGCAAACTGCTATGCAATTTTCACAGTTAACTAGAAACATGGATGACGAAACTTTAATTTTTGTAAAGAAACGAGTATACAATTCAACTGTTAATAATAGACTTCAAACCTTATGTCAAGGTGCTAATATAACTAAAATTTCTATTCATGGCTTACGACATACACATGCATCTTTGCTATTATTTGCAGGAGTATCAATAGCTACTGTAGCAAGAAGATTAGGACATTCTAGCATGTCAACAACCCAAGAAACATACTTACATATTATTCATGAACTTGAAAATCAGGATAACGATAAGATCATGAGGCACTTATCTTCATTAGTATAATTAATACAATGGCTGTAACCTATCTAATGAATTTTTAGAGGTTACAGCTATTTTTAGATGAACAGATTTTGTAATAATGATTGTTTAATTAACTTCAAATGCTCTAACTTTTTCTGATGAAGTGTGATGAGATTGTCGAGATTTTTAAAAAGGGCTCCAATTTGCCTTTGCTCTTGTTTATATATTGGGAATTGAAAGCTTCTTTCCTCTATTAATCCTTTAGTAACATGAACCATGGTAGTTCCATTAGTCATTTGTTTAATTCGCTCTTTGTCAGTTTCCAACCAAGTATATAGATACTGCTTATCTATATTTTCATCAAGCATTTCTACCTTCCAAATATGATAATGATAGATTACACGCTCTCGCTCCCAAATTTCTGGACCAAAGCTAGTTGCCCACAAATATAGTAAGTCTCCTTTGTTTGCGTATTTATCATCTTCTAATTCTAAATTGGAATAATACCAACTAGTATTCGTATTAAAATTCCCTACACGCAACACTCTATATTTCCCTTTATCTAATAATTCCGCCTGTCTATAAGCACGTCCATTTATAAATCTCACTGAATCCCCCAACTTATGCTGCTCCCATTCATCATCAAAGTTAGCAAACCTTAATTTTGGGACAGTTTCATCCTTTTGAGAAAACATCTGTTGTAATAACGCCTGTTTGAGCTTCTCTAATTGCTCTAACTTACGCTGATGAAGAGTGATAATAATATCAAGTTGGGAGAATAGGTTACCAATTTTAACTTGTTCTTGTATAACCGGGAACATCGCCCTAATATCCTTGAATTTTTTCAGTGATAAAACATGTTGTCCAGTACCTTCAGCAGCAATTGCAATTTGATGTCCAACACCAAAATTTATACGCCGTAAGAAAAAATCGGAATCAGCATTAATAACTCGAAAAACAGGATAAAAATAACTAATAATACCTTTGTCTATCGAGTCGTTGCGGTTAAATACAAAAACACCATTGTCACTGCGACTACGATATGTAAAATACCCTTTTGGTAAGACAAAATATCCAATATTTTTACTAGTCGTCACTTGGCGATTGGAAAAATAATCCTCTTGAAGAACTATTCCCACTTGTTGCGATGAGGTTAAAACTGGGTATTGATTTTGACTTGTGGTCTTTTCTACATACTCCTCGATGAAATTTCCAAACTTACGCTGTTCCCAATCGTGAATGGTCTTTTTGATATATAAATATGTTATATTATCAGTAATGATAAACCAGTGTAGGAGTGAGGGTATGGGACTTTCTGAGTTAGAGATGGAAGAACGATTAATTGACCAATTGATCAATGGAGAATCACAATGGAGCTATAGAAAAGACATCAGGACTGAGACACAGTTATGGGGAAATTTTAAAAATATTTTGTTTATGAATAATAAAAAATATTTAGTTGATAATCCTTTAACAGATTTAGAATTCGAACAAATCAAATCTCAGTTAAATTTCTCTTCACCTTATCAAGCAGCAGTTTGGTTAAGAGGAGAAAACGGTATAGCTAAGGTTGATGTGCAGAGGGAAGATGCAGCATTAGGTATGGTTCAGTTAGAAGTATTTAGAAGTGATAACATTTCAGGAGGAACTTCTGTTTATGAAGTAATTAATCAATTCCGTGTGGACCGAGAAGCTGAAATGGATCGTGATCGTCGTTTTGACGTTACATTATTAATTAATGGATTGCCGATGATTCAAATTGAATTAAAGAAAAAGACTGTCGGCTATATGGCTGCTTTTGAACAAATAAGAAAATACTCTGAAGAAGGTAAATATAGAGGTATATTTTCAACGATTCAAATGTTTATTGTTTCTAACGGAGTAGATACGAAGTATATTGCAGCTGCTGATGCACAGCACTTAAATAGAGAATTCCTTACTTCTTGGGTTGATAAAGATAATAAGCGTGTGAATGGATATTTAGAGTTTGCTAAAGAGGTCTTATCAATACCGCAAGCTCATAAAATGGTAACTGAGTTTTTAGTATTAGATAGAGATAAAAAAGCAATTATCATTTTGCGACCTTATCAAATTCATGCGATACAAGCAGTTGAGGGTGCAGTAGCTAAAAGACAATCTGGTTATGTATGGCATACTACGGGATCAGGTAAGACCTTAACGTCATATAAAGTAGCTCGTAATTTGTTAAGAAAAGGGTCTTCTTTAAATAAAACAATTTTTATCGTTGACCGAAAAGATTTAGACCAACAAACTGGTACATCATTTCAATCATATGCTGAGAATGACGTCGTATCAGTTGATCAAACGGATAGTGTCAGAGATTTAGTAACAAAATTACTTTCTAGTGAGCGCAATCTCATCGTAACGACTATTCAAAAGTTAAACCATGTTATGAAAAGATATGCTAATAAAGAAGATAATCGGAACGCAAGGTTACTTCGTAACTTAACCGTTGGATTTGTAGTAGATGAATGTCACCGAGCTGTATCACCAGAAAAACAGCAAGAAATCATTAAATTCTTCCCTAAATCGCTTTGGTACGGATTTACTGGAACACCGATATTTGCTGAAAATGCAAGAGACGAAAAGGGTAACCTAGCTCGAACAACTGAGGAGCAATATGGGCCTAGGTTGCATGAATATACTGTAAAAGAAGCTATCCATGATAATGCTGTTTTAGGATTTCAAGTGGAGTATATCGATACAGTTGATAGAGACTCTATGATTGATTACGTGAACCAACAAGGAATTGAAGAAGCAGGTTTAAGTGATCAAGAAATAGAGAAATATTTACCCAAAGAAGCCTACGAGAGTGATGAGCATAAACTTCATGTTATTGATAAAATCATCAATAATTCAAGGCATAAATTTAAATTAAATAGAGGTCCTGGTAAGACATATAGCGCTATATTAACGACTAAATCAATACCGGATGCACAACGCTACTACGAACTGTTTCAACAAGTTATCCGAGGAGAAAGTTCAGTTAAAATTTCGGAAAAAACTAAGCGACACGTTGCTGATTTTCCTAAAGTAACGGTTACATACTCACTGCAAGAAACTGAAGAAACATCATTTGAGCGCCAGGAACAGTTCAAAAAAGTGATGCAAGATTATAATGAAATGTTCAATACCAAATTTGATTTAGGACAAATAGGTACATTTAATCATGATGTCAATAATCGTCTAGCTCGAAAAAGAGATATCTATCAATCTCGTAGCGAACAGATTGATATTGTGATTGTCGTAGATAGATTGTTAACAGGATTTGATTCACCATCTACAGCCTTATTATTAATAGATCGCCCCCCAATGACACCTCAAGGGATTATACAAGCATTCTCTAGAACGAATCGTATTTATGATAGAGACAAGAGGTATGGTCAAGTTTTAATATTTGAATATCCAAATAGATTCCAATCAGCGGTGGAAGAGGCCTTTTTCTTGTATTCAAATGGTGGAGAAAATGAAATTCAAGCACCAGATTGGCATGAAAGCTATGAACGATTTATTGAGGCATTTCATAAATTAAATGAAGTAGCACCAAACCCTGACAGTGTTGATATGAATGATGATGTAGATAAATTAAAACTATTTGTGAATGCCTATCAGCAATTTGATAAAACCTACGGCGCAATTCAAGTCTATATGGAATATAATGAAGAGGAGTTTTCACAAAAATTTGGTTTGAATCCTGATAAAGTTGAAGATTACCATGGGAAATATGAGAATGCATTAGAGATTATTCGAGAAAGTATCGATGATGATCCGGATACAGTGGTTATTGATTTTGATTATCAATTGTCTGAAGTTGGAAAGCAACAAATTGATTATGAATATTTAATGCTCTTAATGCAATCCATTGTAAATGAACCTACAGCTAAAAATACGGATAAACGTTTAAAAGATGTAGAAGTATATCTTGCTAAATTCAAAGAAAGTAATCCTAAACTAGGACAACTAATAGACGAAGTTTGGCGGGAAGCACTATTTATGGGGATGAGTGCCACAGATGAGTTTAGCGTTTCTAAAAAGATTAGAGAAAGGGTTCAAGCCCGTAAAGACAAAATAGAAACAGATATTGCCTTAGACTATTATTTTAATAAAGAAGATTTTAGATATTTAGTGGATTCCTATATACCTGAAAAAGAAGGTAGACAAATTGGTGAACAAAACCTAAGAGATAATATGGATATTGATAAGTTTTTAGATCAATATCGGGATAAGGGATTCAGTCGATTAAATTATTGGAAAAAAATAAAAAATCAATATCAAGAAATTATTGAAGAACAAATTTTACCATTAAACCAATTAGATAAATAATGATTGCGTTAAATAAATAATAAAATTATAATCTCAACGAATTGGGGGTGCTTACTTCGGTGCACACTTAGGAGAGTCGGATGCTTCTGGCTCTCTTTTTTTGCTTCTATTTCTAAAACGGTGTTAGACCTGCAAATCTATTAATTTTATAGATAATACTATTTGAATTCTGTAGCTCATCTTGAAAACTTATAAGTGAATCGGGATAATATTTTACAGAAAGAGGAGAGTTTTATGCTAATCGCTTTTTTCGTAGGATTAGTCATCTTAGCATTATATTTATTTTTAGCTTTTAAAATAATGCAGGAGGAAAGAATTCAAAATATTCTTTATTATAAAATGCCAGAGTGGCTTAAACTATTGATTATAGGCATCCTTTTAGTATGTAGTTATCTCTTTGTGTTGGATATACTGAACCTTGAAAGTAATGGATTTATGGGACTGATAGTTGTGACAATAGGTATGTTTTTAGGGTTGATGTTTAGAAAACCTAAAAACCAATAAAATTCTATCTAACTCAAAACAGCCTTTGTGAATTTATCGTTCACAAAGGCTGTTTTTCTATATTTTTGATACTAATTGTATTTGTTGTTTACGTTCTGCGATAACTGCATCCATATCATTCGGATGCTTTAGATTTACTACTTTGATTGCATAGACGGCAGATACGATTGCATGTCCGCGCATATGGCCTGTAGCGATTGCTTGGGCAAATATCCGCCCCGCAAACTTACCAGTTTCAGAAACTGCTTCTTTCGCTAAGGTGTTAGCTAAAAATCCTGCCTGTCTTAATTCATAAGCAGAAGCTTGGCCATCAATCCGTTTTAAAAGCACTGACTTTGCAGTTGTAATAATCGCAGTTTTTTTCTTGGGATTATGGATATCAATATCTTGAATAAATCTTTCCGCATTCTAAATGGCCCACTTGGCTAAGTCTGCTTGGGATAGCTGTGCTAAAGCTTCTTCCAATTGTGTGCGTTTTGCTAAGTCATCCACAATTTTTACCTTATAAGGAGATGGGATTTTCTCCAGTCCATCTGCTTTTAATTGACGCTCATGGTCGTTCCAAGCATATTCTGTTAATTTCATACTGCATCTCATTGAAAGAAAGTTTAGTCACAGATCCATTGACCATCTGCGAAATTACAAGCCATCCCAGTACCACCAAGGGTTTGTAGTTTTGGTATGAGTGGTTGACCTTCTTCTTCAGCGATTTGTTTTAGTTGGTTTTCAATGTCTTCAGTTGGTTGTGCGCCAGAAATTAAATATTTTTGGTTGATCACTAAAGCTGGTGCCTCTTGGATGCCATAAGCTTGACTGACTGCGAAATCTTGTAAAACAGCTTCTTCTGTTTCAGCTTTTTTATATTGTGCTATCCATTGGTCAATATCAATGTCAGTAGTTGCTATAGCTGCCTTTAAAATTTCAAATTCTTCAATATTTTTATTTTCAATGAATAGTGCATTTTGGATAGCATCAAAAGCATCCCAGTAAGCATCTTGCCCGCCTATAATACCAGCTGCTTTTGCTGCTTTTAAACCATTTTTTGAAGTTGGAAAGTTGAAGTCCGTTTCACGCATTCCCTCTATATTAAAGCGGTGGTCATCATCATTTTGATTAGCTTGTTCCCAGTGCGTTAACAATTCAGGTTTAACGGCTTCACGTGAGCCAAACATTTGGATAAAGTGATCTGGTTCCCAACCTAAAGCGAAAGGTCGGTGGACCACGTCGATGTTATTATATTTACTAGTGATGTTCCGCATGCGATTAGACATGGGGAAACAAAATGAGCAAATCACATCGTGGAAAAATTCAATTTGCATAGTGTTCTCCTTTTTATTTAAAGTCACCCCTTGAAAAAACCGTGTAATTCATTACATGGATGAATCAAGTTCTAGGGCGACCGTCATTGTATTCCGTTAATTGATTTTCTATATACTTTTTAACGGTTTCTTTAGACATACTGCCTACTGTTGACATGAAATAACTAGGTGTCCATAAATGGCCACCCCATAACATTGCTTTTGTTTCTGGATATGCTTTGAACCATAGACGCGCAGATTTCCCTTTAAGTGTTTTGACGATACTACTTGCGGCATGTTTAGGGTTGAACGAAATCAACATATGGATATGGTCAGGCATAACTTGGAGCGATTGGATGACAATATCGTGTTCATCACAAATATGCGTCAATATATCTTGCATGGCGTTTTGTTTTTCAATGGTTGTAAATATTTCTTTACGATACTTTGTTACCCAAACCAAATGGAAATTAAAATCATAGACATTTGTCCTTGTTTTCACTATCATATGTAAACACCTCTTTAACTACATTATAGCAATTGTTATCGCTATAAACAACAGTCATACGTATGGTATAATATATCTATAAACGCAAGGGGGTGAAAACATGTATCAAGGAATTGAGTGTAAAATCTATCCTAACGAAAAACAGCGTCAGTTAATTCATATGACCTTTGGTCATACCCGATT
>NZ_JBSEYI010000002.1:0-164627 GCF_053627715.1 Aerococcus sp. 150760013-2 | reverse complement strand
TAAAAAATGAATAATGGAAAAGAGTATAAAAAAACCAGGTAATCTAATGATTACCTGGCAGATATTACTCATCAGTCCTATTTGACGAAGAGCCGGTCTATTTGGCAAAAAATTACAAATAAAAAAGCCGCTGATGTCTATGACATCAACGACGTTCTTTGTAATCTTATTTAACTGCATCTTTCAATGCTTTACCAGGTTTGAAAGCTGGTACTTTGCTTGCAGGGATTTCGATTTCATCGCCAGTTTGAGGGTTGCGACCTTTACGCGCAGCGCGGTCACGAACTTCAAAGCTACCAAAACCGATTAATTGAACTTTTTCTCCGTCAGCTAAAAATGCTTCGATTTGTTCGAAAACTGCATCTACAACTGGTGCTACACTTTTTTTAGAATCACCTACTGCATTTGCAACGTTTTGTACTAATTCTGCTTTATTTGCCATTCTAATTTCACCTCCTCCGAAATTCTTTCGGATATATTTATTCAAAGATAAATATACGGGATAATCGAAATGTCTCTCAGATAATCCTTTTATAGAATACCATACAAACCGCTATATAACAACGTTTTTGGTTAAAAATACGCGTGTTTTATACCTTTTTTTGTTATTTTCTGTTTCTTGTGATGATTTGGATAGGTGTACCTAAAAAATCGAAAGATTTTCTGATTTGATTTGAAAGAAAGCGCTCATATGAGAAGTGCATTAGCTCTTCATCATTGACAAATACCACAAAAGTTGGCGGTGCAGATTTGACCTGTGTTAGGTAGTAAATACGTAATTTTCTACCCTTGTCAGATGGAGCTGGGTTAATACGGATCGCATCAACCAATACCTCATTCAATAATGATGATTGAACACGACGATTGAAGTTACCGTGAACGTGGGCAATCATTTCTGGTAGTTGCACTAAACGTTGTTTGGTTTCTGCAGATACGAAAATGATCGGTGCATAGTCGATAAACTGGAAGTCACGACGAATGTCATCAGTGAATTTCTTCATGGTATGGTTGTCTTTTTCAAGAGTATCCCATTTGTTTACCACAATAATAATCCCGCGTCCTGCTTCATGGGCATAACCAGCGATCGTTTTATCTTGATCACGGATACCTTCTTCAGCATTTAAAACAACTAAACACACTTGAGCTCTTTCAATTGCACGCATGGCACGCATTACTGAATACTTCTCAGTTGCTTCATATACTTTACCACGTTTACGGATACCAGCTGTATCAATGATTTTATAAACTTGTCCGTCATCCTCGAAAGATGTATCGATTGCGTCACGAGTTGTCCCCGCTACATTCGATACGATTACACGGTTCTCACCTAGAATTGCATTGACCAAAGAAGATTTACCTACGTTTGGACGGCCAATTAAGGCGAATGAAATAGTATCATCGTCATCATCATTTTCAATATCGTCTGGTGCCAAGTGGAATACTTCTTCTAGTATGTCCCCGATACCTAAACCGTGAGATCCAGAAATTGGGTATGGATCGCCTAAACCTAATGAATAGAAATCATAAATTTCCGCTCTTTGTTCAGGGTTATCCACCTTGTTTACAGCCAGTACGACAGGTTTATCTGTCTTGCGTAACATGCTGGCGATTTGAGAGTCTGTCTTTGTCACACCTTCACGGACATTAGTCATCATGATGATAACATCTGCTTCTTCCATGGCAATTTCAGCTTGCAAGCGAATTTGTGTCATGAAATCTTGGTCGTTAAATTCGATACCACCAGTATCGATTACATTTAGTTGTTTTCCTAACCATTCACCCTGTGCATAAATTCTATCACGGGTAACGCCAGGTTCATCTTGGACAATTGAAATTCGGTCTCCAACAACGCGGTTAAAAATGGTAGATTTTCCTACGTTTGGACGGCCGACAATGGCAATTGTTAAATTAGACATCGTTTTGCCTCCTTTCAATAGCAAACATTGAAATAAAAAAGGTAGGCGAGTTTCCCCAACCTACCATCAAACCAAACTTATGGTTTATTAATAAAATTATTCGTTATCGTCCCCGAAATCGAAGTTTTTCAATTGGTCACCTAATAAGTCACCGAAAGTGAAACCTGATTCATCGTCAGATGATGCATTAGCAGCATTGTTACGACGGTTGTTGTTTTGTTTACGAGGTTTGTTTTGACGTTTTTCTTCGCGAGGAGCAGCAGATTGTGCAGATGCATCAACTTCTGGTGCTTCTTCTAGAGCTTTGATTGATAATGATAAACGTTCGTTTTCAGCATCAACGTCTAAAACTTTAACTTGGATAGCTTGACCTTCTGTTAATTTCTCGCCTGGTGTAGCAACGTGGTCGTGAGAAATTTGAGAGATATGTACTAAACCTTCAACACCTGGGAATACTTCAACGAATGCACCAAAGTCAACTAAACGACGTACAGTACCTTCTAATTCAGCACCTTTAGGCGCTTTTTCTTCAATGTTTTCCCATGGTCCTGGTTGTAAAGCTTTAATAGATAGTGAAATACGTCCACGTTCTTCATCAACTGAAAGAACTAATACTTCAACTTCTTGGCCTTCGCTTAATACATCTGAAGGATGGTTAACGTGTGCTTGAGCGATTTGAGAGATGTGTACTAAACCATCGATACCACCTAAATCAATAAATGCACCGAAGTTAGCCAAGCGAGCTACTGTACCTGTTACTTTATCGCCTTCTTGGAATGAGTTTAATTTTTCTGCACGTTCAGCGATGCGTTTTTCAGCAGCGATTTCTTTGTGTGATAAGATTAAACGATTTTCGCTAGGTTCAATTTCAACAATTTTAACTTCTAATTCTTGGCCTTTGTATGGAGAGAAATCGTCAACGAAAAAGTCTTCAACCATTGAAGCTGGGATGAAACCACGTACACCCGCATCAACAACTAATCCACCTTTAACTACGCTCTTAACTGGAACAGTGATAATTTCACCATTTTCAGCTTTAACTTCTAATTCAGCCCATACTTTTTTCGCTTCGATACGACGGCGAGAAAGTAAGAATGAACCATTTTCTTTTTCTTTGATTTGTTTAATAACAACTAACTCTAAAGTGTCGCCAACTTTAGCAACTTCTTCGATTGAGTCAATTGGTTGAGCAGATAATTCTTTGAAAGGAATAACCCCTTCAACACCTGCGCCTTCGATACCAACAATTACTTGGTTATCGTCGATTGATAATACTTCACCTGTTACTGTATCACCAATTTTTACTTCTACTGATTCTGCAAGAATCTCTTCCATTGATGGAATTTCTTCATTATTTTGATTTTGTTCAAATTCGTTTGACATACTCTAAATCCTCTCCTAAATGTACTACCTCATTCGCACTAAGCCAATGATCAATTATTATTATATCATTTATTTAAACTATATTCAACATTTATTCCTCAAAGATAATAAAAAGAGGTAGAATTCGCTTGAATTTTACCTCTTTTTGTGATTGATAGTATTTTTTGCAATATAAATTATGCAATCACACGGTGGATTTCAGCTAATATAGAATCTTCTACTTCATCAAGTGTTAAATCAGATGAATCTAACATGACCGCATCGTCTGCAGGTACTAATGGACTATCTTCTCGGGTCGAATCATACAAGTCTCGACGCTTAATATCTTCAATCAAGTCTTCAAGATTCATTTCCGAATAACCTTTGGCTTGATTTTCTAAAAAGCGACGACGCCCACGTTCTTCAGCAGATGCCGTTAGGAAGATTTTCACTTCAGCATCCGGCAATACCACTGTCCCAATATCACGGCCGTCCATTACAACGCCTTGCCCATTTTGCGTGTAGGCTCTTTGTTTTTCAACTAGGACCTGGCGTACTTCAGAAACTGCTGAGTAAGCAGAAACTTCTTTTGAGATACGATCTGTACGAATGGCCTCTGACTGGTCCTGTCCGTTAACTAAGACGCGCTGGCCATTTTCCCCTGGCTCAAAGGTAATTTCACTCGCTTCAGCTAAGGCTTTCAATGCGTCAGCATCTTCAGCTGGAATGTGTCCATCTAAGGCTAGTAATGTAATTGCCCTGTACATGGCACCTGTATCTAAATAAACATAGGCTAATTTTTTAGCAATTTTCTTGGCAATTGTACTCTTGCCAGACGATGCTGGTCCATCGATTGCGACTTGAATCACTTTAGACAATCTGTCCACCACTCTTTCATTCTATTAATTTACACGTAAAACGGTTCCTGGTCCTATGCTAGAACTTTGTGTTAAACCATTTAATTCAAGTAATTCATCTAGGGTCATACCGTTGTTCACTGCAATCCGATATAGGTTATCCCCTGCCTGAACAGTATAAGTGCCTGTTGATTCAGACGCACTTTCAGAAGAAGCTGATTCTTCTTCGGCTGCGGCTGCTTGTGATTCAGCAATTGAAGCTGATTCAGCGGCACTTTGCGCTGCAGCTTCTGACGCTGCTACTGCTGCATTTGACTCAGCTACGCTGGCTGCAATACTTGAAGATTCTTGTTCAGAAGCTAGGCGAGCTGATTCTGATTCTGAAGCAGCAACTGCGCTTTCTGAGGCAGCAACTGCGCTTTCTGAGGCAGCAATTGATTCAGAGACAGATTCGGAAGCTGATATAGATGCTGACTCACTGGCTTTTGAAATTGATTCAACATTTTGCGTTTTAGAAATCATGACTTGCTCAGTTGATTCCGGTTCAGGCACCTTGTCTTCATTATTCACATAGGCAATCAAAAGGAACGGTACAACAATCATTACAAATAGCAAGAAGGCAATTACCTTAGATGTTGTCGATATCGTATCTTGATTATTCTTCTTATTGCGGGCCGTTCTCGTATACTTTTGATTTTTTAAATTCTCAAATTCGCCAAACCCTTGATTCTGAAAGTCATCACTTGTAGGGGGGGTTTGGTCAGAAGATGCTGAACTGTTTTGTTCTGAAACATGTTCAGTTTCTACTTCTGTATTTTCATGATTTTTTTTCGTCAACTTGTCCCAGAATTTCATCCATATACCCCTTTCTTAACACTAAGAATTGTACCATGAACCCCTTTTTATGTCAGTATTTCTTTAGGCAATTTAACAAAACTTTATGGACCAGTTTCAAGATAATAAGTGCTGCAAACGTTGGGTCCACATTCCCTTGAAATCATCATGTTGGTCTTTTTCGACTGTCACTCGATTCGGTCGGGCCATTAAGTCTTGCCATATCGGTTGACTGACGTAGTCAGGTTGGCAATTACTGCAACATAAGTCTGGTCTATCCACTACCTGTTCATCGGCTTGTTCTAATAAGAAAGTCCGGTAACACTGGTCAGTAGCCATTAAATCTAACATTTGGTAGATCTGCCGTAGCCGTTCCTGACGAAGTTTTTGGGCATGTACTTTTGCTGTTTGGTGATCCGTAAAATGATGGCGGTAAAAGTACAACATGGCACTTATGCTATCTGCGTATTGGTCAACTTCACTTTGGGTTAAGGCCTGTTTAAACAGCCGTTCCAATAAATCATCCAACAAGTCTGCCTCGTCTTCTAATAACCGGCGCATTTGCTGCAGTCTAGCTGCCTCGCGATGATCGTATAAGACAATTGACACTGATTGTTCCTGATCTCGTCCTGCCCGCCCGACTTCTTGAATAAAGTCTGCCATATTCTTAGGGAGATGATAATGCAAGACAAAGCGTATATGACCATGGTTAATTCCCATACCAAAGGCTGACGTTGCAAAAACAATATCCAATTCATTTTGTAGAAACTGGCTTTGGATGATATGTCTATCCTCTAGACTTCTATCCCCATGGTAAGAAGCGACCCGCAAATCTGTATGATCTTTCATCCATTGGTTGAGTTCTTCGAGTTCACTTTTATGGTGGACATAAACAATTCCTGGCTTAGGCAACCGGTCTAACCAATCCTGCAATTTGTTTACCCTCACTTCACCGGCGTCAATTTCATCGAATAGGTAGAAAATATTTGGTCGGTCAACTGATTCTTTTACCAGTTGAATAGGTTCTCCCTCTTCAAATAAGTAATCCTTGATATCTGCTAGTGTGGATTGGTTGGCAGTAGCAGATAAGGCTAATGTTTTTGGTTGCTTTAAGAGCTGACGAACCTTTTTCAATTCAGTATATTGCGGTCTGAAGTCGTAACCCCATTGAGAAATACAATGGGCTTCATCAACAACTAATAATTGAATGTCCATCCGTTGTAAGGCCCTGATTACTTGATCTTTCAGGAGCATTTCTGGTGATAGAAATAGGAATTGATAGTCAGATAGGTGGCTTAAAATATAAGCTTGTTCCCCGCGGTCATAGGTAGAATTTAAGGCAATGCCCCGTCCTAATCCCATCCGTTGTAATTGACTGACTTGGTCTTGCATCAGGGAAATCAAGGGCGAAATGATCAATGTTACACCAGATTCATTATATTGGTTGATTTGGTATATTAAAGATTTACCTCCACCAGTTGGTAAAATGGCCACCACGTTTTCCTGTCGGTCTAAAGCCTCTAAACTCGCCAATTGCCCGGGTTTAAATGTTTGGTAACCTGTCACTTCTTCCAGGCGTTTATGCCAATCTGTCATCATGGGCTCCTTTCTGGTAGACGATATGCCAATACCGATATAACCAATAATCTTTCTCGCCGAATCTCGCTTTAAAGGACTCGAAATTCTCATCTGGCTCTTGGCTTACAAGGGGTGAAATGTCTTTCAAATTAAGTTCTTCAACCACAATTGGTTGAATTATCCAAGGAAAACTCAAGGTAATTTCTATGATGTGTTCTGTTATGGTAGATAATTTTAACCGTCTTCTATCAGCAATTTTTTGAAGTGACCAACCTTGGTCGATTAAATTAAAAGTATCTTGCGTAGTTTGATTCCAAATTGGGAATTGGTTAAAAACCCCTTGGGCAAAAACTTGCAGCCATTGAGTTTCTGCCCCTAAAGTATGACCACTTACCCAATTTTGATAGATTTGATCCATCAAGGCCTGTTGGGTAATGACAACTGCCCGCTTCGAAATCTGATGATTTTCTGCTACTTGTTCAAGGGTTTGTGCCGGTAATTTGGCGCCTTCAAACTGTTCTAGGAAAATGAGGGCTGCCTGGTCTGGGAAGGCAGATAGTTCCTTAGCGAGTTGCTGATGAAGGCTTTTGGTTATGGCCTGTAAGCCAGCTTGGGACGCGTCTGCACTTTTGGCCATTGAAATAAAATCTTTGATCAGCTGTTGAACTTCTAAATCCTGGACAATTGGGCTATAGTGCGGGTTTTCGGCCTGAATATTGGATAGGACTTGCAGCAATAATTTGAAGGCTAAGTGGTGCTTGTGGTGGTGACTTGGGATAATCAGACCGTTTCGTTTTTGAAGGATGTCATCAACTAACAAATGCATATAATTGGTTTGATCGTTTTGGCGGAAGATAGCTTCCACCGAGATATATTCAGCTACATTTTGGGTATAGGACATCCATGCGTCTTTTGCAAGTTTTGGATAAAGACCGAAATAGGCAGTTAAATTGTTTGAAAATGCAAAAAAAAGTGTTGTGGCTGTTCGCTTGCCAATCAACACTTGATATACGGAATTCGGGGGTAGGGCTTGGACTTTAAAAGCAATCGCCATTAATAAAGTATCCAATCCTATCCCTCCAACGTTCCTACTATTTTTTCCCGACATGATTCTCTGGGTCTATCATACCAGAAAATTAACAATGCTTCACTTTTAATGGTGTGAATATTCGCGCGTACCGAATCGATTGACTAGGGTTGGTAGGGTTTGAACTAGGACGAAATGTGCTAGAAGGGAAACCAATACCCCTTTGAACAAGTTGAATGGGATGATACCCGCAAGGATATATGTTTGCATGTTACCTACATCGAAGTTCATGACTTGCATGTAGAATGGTGTGATCACGAAGTAATTTAAGATAGTCATCACTAATGTTAAAGAAAGGGTTGCAGCTAGGTAAGCAGCAATCGTTTTGCCGAAATTCATTTCTTTCGCTGATTGATTACCTGTGTAAACTGTCGCCATTTGATCTTTCAATAAGTAATAAATTGGCAAGATGTAAGCGATAGTCGCGATAAAGGCTGTTGCGTCACCGATTGGAATCCCCATTTCACCACCTGTATACATGTAATGTAAACCGTTGGCGATTAGGCTGGCAGCAACTGCTTTTTTAGGTCCTGAAATGAATGCGACGAGTAAGATTGGTACAAGTGAAAAGTCTACCTTTAAGTAAGGTAAGGCCGGGATGATTGGAAAACCAATAAACATCAATATGAATGATAGTGCCCCGACAATTGCGACCAATACGATTTCTTTAGTGTGATTTTTTCCCATGTGAATTTCTCTCCTTTTCTACTTCATGGGGTTGGCACTCAAAAGTGGAAATAAAAAAAACTCTTTCCACCTTCAAGGTAAAAAGAGTATAGGCAAACAGACATAGTCCGCCCATCTTCTTCCATCCTGACTTTACAGTCGGTTCTAGAATTTCACTAGATCAGTCCCAAATGGGAGTCGCGGACTTTACCGCCGATCGGGAATTTCACCCTGCCCTGAAGATTGCTTCAAATTTATTTGATTACAATACCTATTATAGCAAGTATCTTACTTTTTTCAAGTAGGACGCTTACTTTTTCTTGGCATGCGCCAATAATTCTTCGATTTCGTGTTTTAGTAAGGTTCTGCTGTCTCCTGGTTTCAAACCTTTAAGGTCTAAAAAGCCGTAACGTTCACGTTTCAACTTGGCTACCGGATGACCCACTGCTTCTAACATTTTACGGACTTGGCGGTTACGCCCCTCATGGATAACCAACTCGATAATGGTGGTCTTTTTGTCCTTATCAACAGAAAGAATTTTCGCTTGTGCTGGGGCAGTTTTCACACCGTCAATTTCAACACCTCGCTCTAATTGCTTACGTTCTTCTCCGGTAATGACACCTTCAACTTTAGCCACATAGACTTTGTTGATTTCATAGCGAGGGTGCATCAAGGTATTGGCGAATTCACCGTCGTTAGTTAATAACAATAATCCTGAGGTATTGTAGTCTAACCGTCCTACTGGATAAATCCGTTGTTCAATTCCTGGGAAAAAGTCAGTCACCACTTTCCGGTCTTTATCATCTTTCACTGCAGAAATCACGCCAGTTGGCTTGTAGAATACGTAGTACACTGGTTCTTCTTTATATATAGGTACTTGGTCTACTTCAATGCGGTCAGTGTTGGATACTTTATGGCCCAGCTCTCTGACAACCTCACCGTTGACTTTCACGCGTCCTGCGGCAATCAATTTTTCAGACTCTCGTCTCGAGGCAACACCTGCGTGTGCCATCACTTTTTGTAATCTTTCCATCTTTAAATAACTCCTATAGGTGACCTATTCAGTCGTTTATTCTGTTGTTGTTTCATTAAATTCTGTCTGGCTAAGGTCTGTTTGGTTAAAGTCTTTTTGTTCAGGTTCACCGTTATCATCAATTTTAAAAAGGGTCTCTTCATCTACCGAGCCATCTAAGACTAGATTATGAATATCCGGCAAGTCTTCTAAGGACTCCAAACCAAAATATTGGTAGAAGTAAGAAGTTACCCCGTAAATAATCGGCCGACCTGGTGAATCCTGACGGCCCGTTTCCATAACCAAATCTCGCTCTAGTAATTTATGGATCATATTAGATGACTGAACACCTCGAATATCATCAATCGTCATTCGCGTGACTGGCTGTTGGTAGGCAATAATCGCCAATGTTTCCAATGCCGCTTGAGACAATTTCGTTGCAAAAGGAGAAACCGCGTAATTTTTGACCACTTCACCGTATGCTGCCTTGGTCACTAATTGAACACGTTCATTAATAACGGTAATTCTTAATCCAGATTGTGGGTCGTGTTGGAGACGATTTCTCAAAACCATCACGTAGTATAAAGCCCATTCCTGTCGTATCTCTAACAAGTTGGCAAGTTCATCGACAGCAATCCCATCTTCACCTGCTACGAAAAGTAAACTTTCTATTGCAGCGACTGCATTCATTCACTTTCCTCCCGTCTAATCAATTGAATATCTGCTCTTAAGTCTTCCTGGTATAAGTATAACTCATTTGACTTCACTAATTCCAAAATCGCTAAAAACATACTAATAATTTGACTACGCGATTGAACTTTTCCAAGAAAAACAGCTTCTTGAAACATCAATACATCCCGGTCCGCCTCAACGAAGGCTTGGCGAATATCCATCATTGCAGTCCCTACCGAGTAAGACTCACCTGCAATCGTGGTTTGAATAGGTTGTTGATTTTTCAAGCGGAAGGCCATCTTTTGAATGGCTCTATACAAGTCATCAGGCGTTAATTGGCGACCCGTCATAGGGATTTTCTCTTGATAAGCCGATAAGTCTGATGGTTGCTTGGTATATTCCAACGACCGTTCAGCCTGTTTATCCGCTAAGATATGGGAAACTTCCTGATATTGCTGGAAAGCGAGTAATTGTTCCACTAATGAGTCACGTGGATCATCTTCTTCCTCAACTGCTTCTTTGGGCGTTTTTGGTAGCATCATTTGTGTTTTGATTTCCAATAAAGTAGCCGCCATCACCAAATATTCTGAAGCAACATCCAGAGATAAGGCTTCATAGGTATGAATATAAGCTAAATATTGGTCGGTAACCAGATTGATGGGAATATCAAAAATATCTACCTTTAAATTTTTAATTAAGTGTAATAGTAAATCAAGCGGCCCCTCAAAGGCCGCTAGATCTAATGTTAATTCACTTGTTTGATCGTTCATCCTGACAATTTTCTCCTAGACTTGGGGTGTGTTTTCTTGTTTATTATCCAATTCCTTGTCCAACTCTTCTTGGCGACGTTTTGTCCATTTTGACAAAATTGTAGATAGGGAAATTACACCAGTAAGGGAATAAACGGGAAATTCTTTCTTTAATGCCGTTAATAAATCATAAGTAAGTCCTTCTTCTCTAAAAGAAGGATTGATCGATAAATAACGCACGACTAAAGTATCTGTATCATCATGTTGGTCAAAGCCTACTAAACCGATGATATTATCAGAATCAGCTTCTTTCCATAAATAAATTTTACGTTCTTGCTGATTAATTTTATCCATTTCTTCTTTAAGTTCAGAAAATTCTTTAAACTCAGGGATGTAGGATAATAGGCCCATTACGATTTTCTCGTATCTTCCTATATAAGGCACTAACATCTTTGCCCTCCTTTTACTTTTGCATAATAACAAAGTATGTGTAAGAGTACATTAGCATATATCAACAGTCAAGGCAATTTTTATTAAAAATATTTAAGGGTGCGAGAGAGACCGTTTAGCTCAACAACACTGGAAAGTTAGTGCGGTATCACACGCAGTGTGATGCAAACTAATTAGAAGAGGATTTGAGCTGGTCGAACGAACCCGACTACGAAAAGCACTCTTTGCATAATTGTTGTTGCATGTTTTTGCTAGCTGATGTGTTGTATTTTTATACAGTTTGAGTTGTAGTAAATATTTGATTGCCCAAGACACTCACCATTCCTATCATCGCCTTAAAAAAGCAGTGCGACCACCTTCAGTCAAGGCCTAATGGTGGTCGCACTGCTAAGGCTTCTAGGAGGCTACTACCTTGGCAATATTTTTTATAATGTGCTTGCTACTAATATAATGTACCTTTTGGATAAATTGTAAAATGTATGTATGTTTAACAAATTACCTGATTATAAATCGTCTGCCTACGGTAATGTATACTTGTTCTTTCAAAAAAACGCACAGTTTCAGTTTGATTAATGATCAATGACAAGTGGTGTTCTGTTACGTTAGTCAATCTTTCTCATATCGATTTCGATAAAAATAGCCAGGTCTAAAGAGACCTGACTAGATAGTTGTTGTTAGCCTTTTTTCTCACTTTGTCTTAAGGTATAAGATTGTTTCAGTGTGCCGAATAAGCCTTTGTCTGAGTAAGTCAGGACGTTTGACTTGTAGAAGTTGGCGGATAACCATAGGCAAAGGATTGAGAATAGTAGTGAAATGATGACAGACAAGATTAATTCTGTGGTCGATACGGTTTCAGCAGCTATTCTAAATGGCATGACAAATGGTGTGAAGAATGGGATTTGTGAGGCTACTCGAACTAAGATATTGTTTGAGAAACCTAGTCCAAACATCCCAATATAAAAACCAATAATACTTAAAAGAATAATCGGTGTGATCATTTTATTCACATCTTGTACATTTGAAACAAGTGATCCAAGGAAGGCACCTAACACTGAGTAGGTGATGATCCCCAAGAAGGATAATAACCCGGACCAACCAATGATAGATGCTGAATTAGACAATAAGGCTGGAATTGTTTGGTCCCCTAATAGCGCTTGTAATTCTGCTGGCATTGGTGTGTTCATGATTGTGATAAAGATGATGCCTAGTAAGATTGCGTAGAAGGCAACTTGTGTCAGCAATACGAGGAAAATCCCCAACATTTTACCCATAAAATGGGTGGTTGATGAAATGGAAGATAGGACGATTTCCATGATGCGTGACCCTTTTTCTACGGCAATTTCTTGTGAAATGATGGAGATGTAGTTCATGACAAACATGAATACGATAAAGGATACAACATAGGCGACACCTGTTCGTACCATAGATTGAATGTCCTGGTCACTTTCGCTGGTACCGGATTCTAAATCAATAGTTTGGCTTTGGATGGCCACATTTGAATCGATTAGATGGCTGGATTCTTCTTCCGTCAGGCCTAATGCTTGCGACCGGTTGGATAATTGAATACTCTCTAATACAGTTTGGAAGCCGGTAGTTGAGATGTTCTTCCCGGTATTACTTTTGTAGAATTCAGCTTGGATGACTTCCGGATCACTTTCGTCAATGACTAAATAACCATCAATTTCCTCGTTAACTAGTGCCTCTTGTGCTTGGTCTACATCTTGGTCAGAAATTAATTGGTTCTGTCCGTTGTCTTCCGTTTCAATTGCACTTACAGTTTGGTCAGTGGCACCAATGATAGATACCGTACCGATTGAATCAGATGCTGTTGCCATACCGATGACGCCTGAAATGATAGCCACTACAGCGACCATCAAGATGGGGCTTAATAATAGCATAACAAATGACCATGAAAAGACATTTTTCTTGTAGACTTCTTCGATAATAATACCCAAACGACTATTTCTCATGACGTCCACCTGCTTCCATTTTAAAGATTTCATCTAAGGTTGGCGGTTGTTGGCTAAAAGATTGGATGTATTCGCCTTTTGAGATGGTCTTGAATAATTCAGGCCCTACATTTTCATCTGATAGGATTAACTTATATTCCCCAGTTGTCAATTGACTAACCGATTCCACCCCTGGTAAGACAGCTAGGGCTTCTTGATCCCAGCCCTTAGCTTGGACGAACAGTCTTGTTTTACCGTAGGCATCACGCACATCATTAATTGGCCCGTAGATTTTCTGCTCCCCGTTATGAATCATAATGACTGAATCACAAACATCTTGGACGTTGGCCATATTATGACTTGAAAAAATGATACATGCACCTTGATCGCGCAGGCGTAAGATACCTTCCATCAAAAAGCCAGCATTCACTGGGTCTAATCCTGAAAATGGCTCATCTAAAATGACCAATTTTGGTTCATGGATTAAGGTGGCAATCAATTGGACCTTTTGTTGGTTCCCTTTGGATAAGGTTTTAATCCTATCTTTACGGTCACCTTTAACATTGAAGTTTTCTAGCCATTCATCAATTTTGGCATTGATTTCTTTCTTTTTCATGCCACGCAAGCGGGCAAAATACATGATTTGTTTTTCAATGGTCATGGTCTCATAAAGGCCACGTTCCTCGGGTAAGTACCCCACCGTGTCATACACTTTCTTCATATGTAAGGGTTGGCCGTCCCATTTAACTTGGCCACCATTTTCCGGTGTTAGGAAATTTAGAATCATTCGAAAAATTGTCGTTTTACCTGATCCATTCTGGCCAACGATACCAAGGATGGTGCCCGGTTGAATTTCAAAGGACACATCATCTACTGCGACAACTCTGCCGAAGGTTTTTCGTAGATGTTCTACTTGTAACATACACTTTCTCCTCCTTCTACTTTCTTAGGGTTTCCCTGTTTCTTTCCCTTGGTCTGCCGAAATGAATCATTTAAGGCAAAAAATACAGGTAATTGAACGAACTTTATCGAACCTATATATACATTATAAATTACATGAAGCAATTTAAGGCTTCAAAACAGGTAATAAATAACCCTTTTCTGAA
The DNA here is from genome assembly GCF_053627715.1 of Aerococcus sp. 150760013-2. Taxonomy (NCBI): domain Bacteria; kingdom Bacillati; phylum Bacillota; class Bacilli; order Lactobacillales; family Aerococcaceae; genus Aerococcus; species Aerococcus sp. 150760013-2. The sequence goes on along the minus strand of NZ_JBSEYI010000002.1, from coordinate 150,389 downwards.
AACATGCAAAAAAAGGCAGGATAATCCTACCTTTTTAGTTAAGTATGTGGTTATGCAAACATTCCTTGTATTTTTATGCCCGCGGATGATTTTGATTATAAATATCCTTCATATGTTGGGCATGAATATGAGTGTATATTTGCGTTGTTGAAATATCAGAGTGGCCAAGGAGTTCTTGGACCACTCTTAAATCCGCCCCATTTTCAAGTAAATGGGTTGCAAAGGAATGGCGCAGGGTATGGGGACTGATGTCTTTGGTGATATGGGCCATGATCACCATCTTCTTCAAGTTCTTCCAAACACCCTGTCTAGATAAAGGCTTACCCCGGTTATTCACGAATAAATAGCCTTGGGTCTCGTCTTCATCTTTTACTAGTTCTGGGCGCCCTTCTGTTAGATACTTGTTAATCCAGTCTTCTGCCATCTCACCGATTGGGACTAGTCTTTCTTTATCCCCTTTACCAATGGTTTGGATAAAGCCCATCTCTAAATGGATGTCTTCTAGTTTGATATGGATGATTTCAGATACCCGCATGCCAGTTGAATACAAGGTTTCCAACAAGGTTCTATCCCGCAACCCTAGTGGCTTAGTGATATCTGGCGTCGCTAAAATCCTATCAACTTCGTCTAAGGTTAAAACAGCTGGTAAATGTTGGGTTTTCTTGGGTAAAGAAATTTTTTCCATTGGATTGTCTTCAATGACCCCATCCAATTTTAGGTAGCGGAAGAAATGACGCAAGGTTGACACGTAATGTGACCTGGTTGACGTGGCCAAATGGTCTTCGTTCATCCACTTTAAATGGTCTAACACTGTGTCCTGACTAATGTCTTGGACCTTTTCGATGCCTTGACGATTTAAATAGGTCATCATTCGGTTTAATTCTTGCTTGTAGGAGATGATGGAATTTTCTGCCAACCCCTCTTCTACACGCATGGTATTTAAAAAATCTTCAATTACTTCAGTTAGCTTCATGCTTACCCTTTCTTCACTCAACGAAACATATACAGTCAAAGGCCTAGTCCACTTGATTTGCTGTGCCCTTTTCCAAAAAATGAATCAATCAAATCTTAGTTGATAAACCCCTAATGACTGATTATTTAAGACGGATGCCGCCTTCGACTTGTTCAATTTGACGGTTCTTCAATAAGTTCCCCAAGGCACGTTTGAATTGTGCTTTAGAGATGCCAAAGTATTCACGGATATCATCGGGATTCGATTTATCGTGGTAAGGCAAGAAATGATTCGGTTGGCGTTGTAACAAGGCCAAAATCATTTGTGCATCCTCAGAAATTACCGTGTGGGCTAAAGGTTTCAATGACATATTCAAGTTTCCATTTTGTCCGATACCGATGACACGCCCTTCGACTTCTTGTCCTAAATGTGGTTCTTCCAAGCGTTCACTTTCATGGATAAAGGCTAGGAAATAGTCATCTGTAATTACATAGGTCCCCACTAATTTTGCGTGGTAGACAGTCCCTTTCACTTCTTGGTTAGTCCAAGATTTTGATTGAGGTGATAGTTTGTTGGTAATTTGTTGGAAAACTTGGTCCTCAGCTAATTTACCCCAAACTCGATCTTTTTTATCTACTTCTAAACGGATAAATAAGCGGTCGCCTTTTTTCGGCCATAAGTGTTTTTCACTTGGTAGGTCATCTAAAGATACCACGATTTCCTTGTCTGCTAAACCAATGTCTACAAAGACCCCCAAGTCTTTACGGACTGCAGTAACAGTCGACCAACCATAACGACCTTGACGAACGTCAGGTAATTGCGTGGTCATCATTTTTGTGTGTTTCATATTTTCATAAATGAAACCTTGGACCGCATCACCTAATTGGTAATCCCCTTCGCTCTTATCAAGTTGGTAAGTAATACCCTCTTTTTGTACTGAATAAAATTTGTCATTTTGATCCGTTACTAACGCTGTAGTAACCGTCCCTAATTGTGCGCTCATATATTTTCTCCTTAAAACGGTGCTTGTGCATGTTAATGTCATTATATCATATTTATTAATTACTTGGCCGCAGCTTCATTCTTCAAACACCTGATTATACTCGATTCTGAACTAAAGGTAAACGACGATTATGCAAATACTGTATAAGTCGTCATAGTTTCGCCTTTTTTTGCATGAAAAAAGGAGGCCCGCACTTAAGCTGACACCTCCTCTTTATACAAGTAGATTCAAATTATCCAGTTTAACTCATTTTTATAATTACTTCTGCGGTTTCATATGCATCGGTTTGACGAACATCCAGTAGGTAATTCGACGCTTCCTCGTATAAAGGAATTCGTCGTTCATACTTGGCAGCCATCTGACTTTTACTATTGGCATTGACTAAGGGGCGGTCATTGTTACCGTGACCACCACGATTAATCCGTTGCCACGAGGTTTCAAAGCTATCTTGTAAGTAGAAAACCTTATCTTGTTGGGCTAGCAGTTGGCGGCACTCAGCCGTTTCCACAATACCACCACCGGTTGAAATCACTAGAGCAGCATTTTCTTCAGTCTGTAGTAATTCCGTCAAGATTTGAAACTCCAATAATCTAAAACCTGATTCTCCAATTTGATCAAAGATTTCTGCAATCGTCTGACCTCGACGGGCCTCGATATAGAAGTCCATGTCCACAAATGGGACCCCTAACTTGTTGGCCAAAATGCGCCCGACTGTTGACTTTCCGACACCCATAAATCCTGTTAATATGATTGGCATCCTTTGATCGACCTTCCATTTCCAATTGGGTGACTTACGCGCTTAAAGCGGCTAAGTCATCGAAGAAGCTTGGGAAAGAAATGTTTACTGCTTCAGAACGTGCCAAGTTGACAGTTCCTTTTTTTACCAATAAAGCAGCAACTTGTAGCATCATACCAATACGGTGGTCACCGTAACTATCCACATCCGCTGCGTGCAATGGTGTTGGACCAGTAATAATCATGCCATCTTCAGTTTCTTCGATGTTTGCTCCCATTTTATTTAACTCTTGGGCTGTGACCTGAATACGGTCAGTTTCTTTTACTTTTAATTCTTCAGCGTTGCGAATCACTGTCCTACCTTCCGCTTGGGTTGCGGCTAAAGCGATAATTGGAATTTCATCAATTAAAGCTGGAATAATGTCGCCACCGAATTCTGTTGCTTTTAAGTCGCTGGCAGAAACAGTTAAATCACCGCTCAAGCCACCTTCATGCAAATATGTTTCGATATTTGCACCCATCTTGTTCAAGACTTCAATAATCCCTGCACGGGTTGGATTTAAACCCACATTTGGCATGTGGAGTTTAGAACCTTTAACTAATAGTGCAGCAATAATAAAGAAGGCTGCTGAGGAAATATCTGCTGGGACTTTAATATCCGTAGCTGTTAAGCTTTGGCCACCTTCTAGATAGATGTCTTTATCGTCAACTTTTAATTCAACGCCAAAGTTTTTTAACATGTTTTCAGTATGGTCACGTGACCGCTCTTTTTCATGGATAATTGTTGTACCTTCAGCAGTTAAACCTGCCAATAAAATCGATGATTTTACTTGAGCAGACGCCACTGGCATATCATATTCAATAGCATTTAAGTGGTCCACTGGTTGGATATACAAAGGCGCAAACTCGCTACCTTCTGAGCCAGAAATCGATGCCCCCATTTGGCGCAATGGTAGCATAACACGGTTCATTGGTCGTTTTGATAGGGATTCGTCACCAATCATTTTAATTTTAAATGGGAATCCTGAGAAAAGTCCTGCCAGTAAACGCATAGTCGTACCGGAGTTTCCAGCATCTAAGGCATGATCTGGTGCAGTCAAGCCTTCAATACCCTTACCGTGAACGATGACAGACCCATCTGCCTCTTCATCAATTTGAACACCTAAATCTCGGAAGATATTCATAGTTGAAATACAGTCTTCCGCATGTAGAAAGCCTTCAATTTTTGTGGTGCCTTTAGCAATAGATGCGAACATAATTGCCCGGTGAGAAATTGATTTATCACCAGGAATCGTGATTGTCCCTTCTAGTGCATTGGCATCAATCATTAATTCTTTCATGGATGTTTTACTCTCCTTCATTTTGCCAAATGTCAGGGTTTTTAGCGTATTCGCGGTAGTTGTTTACTGCTTTGACTAATTCGTTATAGTCATCATGTGGAAATTTTTCTAAAATTGCTTGGGCTAATTCAGTAGCGATTACTGTCTCACCAATAATGGCTGCACGAGGTACTGCCGTAATGTCAGAACGTTCAATCGATGCTTTGTACGGTTCTTTGGTGTAGATATCCACTGATTGTAATGGATGATATTGTGTTGGGATTGGTTTTTTGTAACCACGGACAATAATTGGCATACCAGTTGTCATACCACCTTCAAAACCACCCATATGGTTGGTTAGACGGTAGAAACCTTGAGTATCGTCGTAGGCAATTTCATCCATTAATTCGTTACCAAAACGGCTAGCCACTTCAACACCGTCACCGATTTCAGCCGCTTTAAAGGCATTAATCGAGACCATAGCACCTACTAATTTAGCGTCTAATTTCTTGTCCCAGTGTGTGTACGAACCCAAACCAGCAGGAACATTTTTAGCGATCACTTCGATAACCCCACCTAAAGTAGTCCCATCTTTTTTCGCTTGGTCAATTTTCGCTTTGATTTCTTCATCAATTGAATGGTCAATCATTTTTAATTCTGATTCATCCGTTGTTTGACGGATTTCTTCATAAGAAAGACTTGTTGCATCAACCTTACCTTCAACGCCACCTAAAGCTTTAACGTAAGCGATGATTTCAATATCTAAGCCATCTAAGATTTGTTGGGCAATTGAACCAACGGCTACACGCATCGTTGTTTCACGAGCAGATGAACGCTCTAAAACGTTACGTAAATCTTTAAAACCGTATTTGATTCCACCAACTAAGTCAGCATGCCCCGGACGTGGATGATGTACAGTACGACGTTTTTTAATACCGTCTTCTACATCTTCTGCACTCATAATTTCAGTCCATTTTTTAAAGTCTCTATTTTCAACAATCAAAGTAATTGGTGAACCTAAAGTTAATCCATGGCGAACACCTGAAGTAATACGCACTTGGTCTTTCTCAATTTTCATACGATTACCTGCACCATAGCCCATTTGACGGCGAGCAAGATTCTCGTTGATTTTATCTATATCGATTGGTAAGTTTGCTGGAACGCCTTCAATGATCGCGGTTTCTAAGGGACCATGTGATTCGCCAGCTGTAATGAAACGTAGCATGTACTGTTTCCTCCTAATTTTCAATTTCTCTTATTCATTTTAGCCTTTATTTCCAATAGGGGCAATTATATTTGTACAAAAATTAGAAAATAATGAAGATTCCATCGAATAATCTAATATAATGTATCATTTTTGGAAAAAAAAAAGTGCTGACCAAGCTATGAAAGCTCAGTCAACACTTTTTAAATGTCCGAATAATAGATTTTAGTGACTCAGGTTAAGCAAGATTAGATAGTTGTAGTTGCGCCGTTATAAACGATACCACGACGAGCATCAACTGTTACTAATTGGCCGTTTTCAATTGAAGAAGTTGCGTTTTCTGCACCTACAACAACTGGAATTCCATTTTCTACACCTAATACAGCTGCATGGCTTGTTAATCCACCTTTTTCAACAACTACTGCTGCAGCGTTTTTAATTGCTTCATTGTAGTCGTTGTCAGTTGATTTCACAACTAATACAGAGTTAGCTTTTACGTTAGCTACTGCATCTGTTGCGTTGTCTACAACTACTGCATGACCAACAACAGATTTCTCACCGATACCTGAACCTGATACTAATTTTTCACCAATAACTTGAATTTTCATCAAGTTAGTAGTACCTTTTTCACCAACTGGTACACCAGCAGAGATAATAATTGTATCACCATCCTGAGCGTAGCCAGATTCTTTCGCTACAGTACCTGCTAATGACATCATTTCGTCAGTTGAAGCTGGTTTTTCAACAACAAATGGTTCTACACCCCATGCTAAAACTAATTTACGTGCTTGGCTTTCAGAGAAAGTTAAAGCGATGATTTTAGCGCTTGGACGGTATTTAGAAATCATTTTCGCTGTGTGACCAGATTCAGTCGCTGCAACGATTGTTGAAACGCGTAAGCTACGAGCAGTGTAAGCAACAGATTGGCTAATTGCTTCTGCCATGTCGCTTTCTGTACTTGGTTTTAATGAACCAATGTCAGTTTTCGCTTCTTTACGTCCTTCAGTTACTAATGCAATACGGTTCATTGTTTGAACTGCTTCTACTGGATAGTCACCGGCAGCAGTTTCACCTGAAAGCATGATTGCGTCAGTACCATCAAAGATTGCGTTAGCAACGTCAGATGCTTCTGCACGAGTTGGACGTGGGTTAGATTGCATTGAATCTAACATTTGTGTAGCTGTAATAACTGGTTTACCAGCTAAGTTGCATTTACGGATCATGTCTTTTTGTACAACTGGTACTTGTTCAGCTGGGATTTCTACCCCTAAGTCACCACGAGCAACCATTAAACCATCAGATACAGATAAGATATCGTCTAAGTTATCTACACCTTCTTGGTTTTCGATTTTAGGGATGATTTGAACTGATTCGTTACCAGTTTCTACTAGAATTTCACGGATTTCTAAGACATCACTTGGTTTACGTACGAATGATGCTGCAATATAATCAATATCATTTTCTAGACCGAAACGGATATCATTTGCATCTTTTTCAGTAATACCTGGCAATTGAACAGAAACGCCTGGTACGTTAACACCTTTTTTATCTTTGACGATACCAGTGTTTTGTACTTCAGTAACGATTTCGTTATTTGCAGTGTCGATATCAGTTACTAATAAGTCTACTAAACCATCATCAATTAAGATATGAGAACCTTTTTCTATATCATTAATCAATTCAGCGTATGTAATTGAGAATTTTGTTTCGTCACCCTCAACTTCTGTCATTGATACGCGAACTTCAGAACCTTTAACCAATGTTACAGGTTTGTGGTCTTTCATGTTGTTTGTCCGAATTTCAGGACCTTTAGTATCTAATAAGATTGCAACGCGGCGACCAGTTTTTTCTGAAGCCTCGCGGATGTTGTTGATACGTGCTAAATGCTCGTCGTGGTCTCCATGAGAGAAGTTCAAACGAGCAACGTTCATACCTGATTCAATCAGTTGAACTAAAGTGTCTACAGACTCCGATGCGGGTCCAATGGTACATACAATCTTGGTGTTTTTTTCCATAATGATTAATGCATCCTTTCTTAGAAAAAATTAAAATGAAATTTCTGAGTTGATATTGTATAGGTCTACTTGTGCTGAACGTGAGTGCCCTTTTGTTTGCAATGCTTCATTAATATCAGTAGCGATAATATTTTCTCCACTGATACCCACACAAACACCGCTAGCCCCCTCATGTAGCAATTCAACAGCTTTAGAACCGAATAGTGCTGCTAACACACGGTCACGAGCTGTAGGTGATCCACCGCGTTGAACGTGACCCAAAACAGTAACACGTGCATGATAATCGTCATATTCATAAAGTTTGTCGGCAAATTCATGACCTTCCATTACACCTTCAGCAAGAATAATAATAGAGTGTTTCTTACCGCGACGACGACCTTCTTCGATATTCGCAACAACTTCATCCATATTAAATTCCGCTTCTGGAATAATAATCTGCTCAGCACCTGAACCGATACCAGTCCATACAGCAATATCACCCGCATTACGTCCCATCACTTCGATTACGAATGTACGAAGATGACTAGTAGCCGTATCACGAATTTTATCGATTGCTTCCAAGGCAGTATTACATGCGGTATCAAAACCGATTGTATATTCAGTACCAGGAATATCATTATCAATTGTTCCTGGAATGCCGACAGTTTGAATACCTGCTGCCGCTAATGATGCAGCACCACGGTAAGAACCATCCCCACCAATTACTACTAAAGAGTCAATACCATGTTTTTTTAATTGTTCAATAGCAGGTCTACGGCCTTCTTCATTCTGAAATTCTGGATAACGAGCAGTATAAAGCATGGTTCCTCCACGAGAAGTCAAATCACTTACATCGCGTTCCGCCATTTGGAAAATATCACCTTCAGCTAAGCCACGATAACCATAGCGAATACCGAAAACTTCATCGCCGTCATGAATTGCTTTGCGAACTACTGCTCTGATAGCTGCGTTCATGCCAGGTGCATCTCCACCACTAGTTAAAACTCCTATACGTTTTCCCATTTTTTCACCTCAATTAATTTATTTACAGTGTTATTCTACCATTTTTCCTTACCAATGTCTTACGTTTTCTAATTTTGTGCAAAGATATACAAGTATTCTATGCTATTTAACAACCACATTTTCCTCGCCATAGAAAGCAATCAATTCTGTAACCGATTCATCCGTCACTTCAATCGCGTACTTTTCAGACAACCAGTAGTTTTCTTGACTCGCCACAATTGTAAAATGCAGCCTGGTTTGACCAGGATATTTGCCAACAACTTCTAGTAGTCCAGCTTTCAGCTCACTAGCCTTGGCCTTATCTTCAACACGAATCCAACAAACTGGGGCTTGAGTGCTTTGTGCAAGCTGGTCTTTTTGTCCGCCAGCATGATCTGCTTGCCCAGAACCGTCTGCTTGTTTTTGACTCAAATTGTTTAAATAAGCTTTTGTATCTTCATCCAACATCCAAGCCTTAGTCAAGACGACTTGCAAGTCATCATTGCGCTTTTGCGTCTTTCCGTAAACCAACAAGGCATTGCCCTGGTTTAAATGTTTGGCGAAAGTTATATAAGCTTCCGGGAATGCCGTCACAGAAATTTGCCCCGTTTGGTCCTCTAATGTCACAAAGGCCATGGGTTGATTTTTCTTAGTAGTGATTCGTTTCACCGCCATAACCTCCCCTATGAAAAAGGCTTTGTCATTTTCTTTGAGGTTTTCAATGTAATCAATAATCCCTGTTTGATAAAAACTTTCATAGTCTTCAAAAAGGCTAATCGATAATGCTTGCCCCAGCGTTTCTATTTCATTTTCAATTAATTGGTGTTGGTCAAATTCATCGATTTCAACAATCTTGGGTGCGAACATGGCTGACAAGTCATCGTCCCCAAGTAGCGATGTTTGGTGTTGATTGTTTGTTTTAAAGAGTTGCTCATGGGTAATCATCTTAGGGATAGCTTCCAATTGTAAGGTACGTCGGTTGTAACCAAAGCTATCCAAAGCACCTGCTTGGGCTAATTTAACTAAGATGTCTTCTTTGAGAGCGAGCTTTCCAAGTCGGTGGATAAAGTCGGCAAAGTCCTTAAATGGTCCTTCCGCTTCCCGAGCTTGAATCATTTCTTCTACTGCCCGCTTAGGAATGCCTCGAATGTCCCCTAAGCCGAGTTGTAATTGGTGGTCGTCCACAACTGACAAGCCATAAAATGACGTGTTGATATCTGGATTGACCACTTCAACCCCGTGGTTTTTCGCTTCTAGTACCAGGTTCTTCCCTTTTTTATCATATATCCTTGTATGTTTCAGGTTGCCATAATAAAAAGCAACTGGATAATTGGCCTTGATCCAAGCCAATTGGTAGGCCAAGTATGAGTAAGCAAAGGAATGCGACTTATTGAAACCATAGTTGGCGAAGGCTTCAATATAGTCATAAATTTGCACAGCAACACTTTCCTGGTAGCCATTTTCAATAGCTCCACTGATAAATTGTTTGCGGACTTTTTCAATGGTTTCATGTTTCTTTTTACCGATGGCACGACGCAAGATATCCGCTTCACCCAGACTAAATCCTGCAATTTTTTGGGTCACCTGCATTACTTGTTCCTGGTAGACCATAACGCCATATGTAGGGGCTAACATTGGTACTAAATCAGGGTGGGGGTAAGCAATAGCTTCACGTCCATGCTTTCTGGCCACAAAATGTGGAATTTGTTGGACTGGACCTGGTCGGTACAAGGCATTAACAGCCACCACATCTTCAATGGATGTAGGCGCTACTTGTTTCAAAACATTTTTGATACCCTCCGATTCAAATTGGAAGACGCCATTGGTATCTGCATGTTGGAAGATTTCATAAGTCTTTGGATCATCTAATGGAATATCCAAGGCTTTGACTGGTCGGCTGGTTAATTTACCAACGGCCGCTAACCCGTCATGCAAAATAGTCAGGTTGGATAGGCTCAGAAAGTCGACCTTCAGTAGGCCCACTGCCTCCACATCCCCCATTGTATATTGGGTATTTGGAATATGGGTGGATGAGGCTTGAAGCGGTGTATGCAAGGTTAATGGTTGGTCTGCAATCACAACACCGGCCGCATGGGTGGAGACGTGACGTGGTAACCCTTCTAGTTTACGGGCGGTATCAAACCACAATTGCCCGTGGTCTTCGTTTTCAATTAATTCCCGCAATTTCTGGGACTGGTCACGGACTGCTGTTAGTGTTTCAGCTGGTAAATTAGGGTTATTACCTACTGTATTAGCCCATTCTGACAAGGTCACTTGCGCTTTCCCAAAGACAGATCCCACATTTCGCAAGGCTTGCCGAGCACCAAACGTCCCAAAAGTCGCAATTTGTGCTACATGGTTGTCTCCGTATTTCCGGTAGACATAGTCGAGCACTTCTTGCCGTTTATTATCTGGGAAATCCAGGTCAATGTCCGGCATATTCTGCCGTTCTGGATTCAAGAACCGTTCAAATAATAAGTCGTTTGCAATCGGGTCAACGTCTGTAATTTCTAAGACGTAAGCCACCAAGGCCCCGGCAGCCGACCCACGTCCTGGGCCCGTTTGGATATGGTGTTGGTGGGCATAGTTCATCACGTCCCAAACGAGTAAGAAATAATCGTCAAAGCCCATATCATGGATGACTGACAATTCATAAGCCAAACGTTCGCTATAGGCATCTGTAACCTCCGCCACCCGCTTAACTAACCCTGCTTCCGCTAGGTCTTTTAGGTATTTAGGTGTATCGGTGTATTCACTTGGTAGCGGGTATTTGGGCAGCAAGGTTTCAACTTGAGGAAATACAATATCAATACCCTTCACCGCTGCCTCTAATCGGTTCAAGGAATCTTTATAAACTGAATCTTGATCATCTGGGTCTTGGTACATCTTGGTCCATTGGTCTGGACTTCTGAGTGCATGGGTTCCTTTCACTTGCTTCAACTCATCAATCCCTATCATTGGCTTATTATTGTCAATGGCTTCAAGGACTTGTTGGGTGAAGTAGTCATCTGGATTTGCATACTGAATGTGCGGCATAGCGACTAATGGAATCCCTGATTGTTCACTCAATTCGATGATGGCTTTTGCGTGGAATTGTTCATTCTCCAAAGCTGAAAGACCTAGGAATAATTGGTCATCTGAAAAATGGCGCCGCCACCAAAGTAGCTCTTTCTCTAACTGGTCGTAGTCTGTCTGACCGTCACCTTGTTTCAAGTACCGCATATGGGGGCCGTTCATAGCAGAAAAAATCACCATATAATCGTCTGCGTGCATGGTGATTTCTTGGTAAATGGCCCGGCGGTTGGCTTCTGCTTGTAATTTTAAGGACGACGAAAGGGCCATCAGATGCTGATAGCCTTTGTAGTTTTTTGCGTAAACAACCAATTCTTCTTTGACATTGTCAATATTAAACTGGACGGTTAGCCCGATTAAAGGGGTGATGCCATTTTGCTCACAGGCACGGACGAATGTCAAGCTTCCTGACATGACATTGACATCGGCCAAGCCTAAATGGGTATAACCTGCAGATGCCCCTGCTTGTACGTACGCTTCAACAGACATGGGACTAGTTAATAGGGAATAGGCTGAATTTACATGTAATGGCACAAACATCCGGTCACCTCCTCATTCATATGGTTTGTTTAAAATCACTATTTATTTGTCTTCATTAGTAAAAAACTGACTATTTCGTTGTTTCGCCGCTTCGATATCTTCTGCAGTAATCGCTGGATCAGCGTATTGGGGCCCTCGTAAGAACATGGCATCCCCAAAGGAGAAGAACCGGTATTTTTCTTCAACTGCATGACGGTAAGCCGCAAGGACATGGTCGCGTCCGGCAAAGGCTGAAACCAACATAATTAAAGTTGATTTAGGTAAGTGGAAGTTAGTAATAAAACCTTCAACCACGCTAAATTGATAGCCTGGTGCGATAAAAATATCGGTCCAACCAGAATCAGCTTGGACTTGCCCCTTGAATTTAGTTCCAATCGTTTCAAGGGTGCGGATAGATGTCGTCCCAACTGCAATCACCTTGTGTCCACCTTCTTGGGCACGTCGAATTTTAGCCGCATTTTCTTGGTCTAAGCGATAGAATTCTGAATGCATTTTGTGGGCATCGATATCATCCACAGATACCGGCCGGAAGGTCCCAAGCCCAACATGTAAGGTTAGGTAGGCAATTTCAACGCCCCGGTCTTTTAAGGCGTTCATAAATTCCTCTGTAAAATGAAGACCCGCTGTTGGTGCTGCCGCTGACCCATTTTCCTTGGCATAGACGGTTTGATACCGGTCCGGATTGTCTAGTTTCTTTTTGATATATGGCGGTAATGGCATTTCACCTAAAGCCTCAAGGACTTCTAAAAAGATGCCATTATATTTGAATTCCACAATTCGGCCACCATGGTCAAGCACTTCAGTAATAACCGCCACTAATTGACCGTCCCCAAAGACAATCTCAGTCCCCACACGAATACGACGAGCTGGTTTAACCAAGGTTTCCCATTTGTCGCCTTCCGTATTATTTAATAGTAAGACTTCGATATGTCCACCCGTATCAGGGCGAATCCCGTGTAAACGCGCTGGTAATACTCGGGTATTATTCAATACCAAGACATCACCCGCTTCAAGTTCACTAGCTACATCTGGAAAATAGCCGTCCTGGAAATTCCCAGTTTGGGCGTCAAGTTTCAACAGTCTACTAGCTAGCCGGTCTTGAATGGGTACTTGGGCAATCAGTTCCTCTGGTAAGTCAAAATCAAAATCATTTGTCGTTAGTGTCACTTAAAATTCCTCCGCATAGGGTATGCCTAAATGGTCGTAGGCCTTTGGTGTTGCTAGACGACCACGTGGCGTTCTTTGTAAGAACCCATTTTGAATTAAGAAGGGTTCATACATATCTTCTATTGTTGTCGTTTCCTCTGAAATATTCGCTGCTATGGTCGACAAACCAACCGGTCCCCCACCATAATAGCGAATAATCACATCGAGAATCTTTCGGTCCGTTTCGTCTAAACCTGCCTGGTCAACTTTCAAAATAGATAAGGCCTTATCCGTGATAGGATCGTCAATTAAACCATCTTCGTGATATACTTGGGCAAAATCACGGACCCGCTTTAATAATCGATTGGCGATACGAGGTGTCCCTCGTGACCGCATCCCAATTTCTTTCGCAGCTTGATCTTTAATTGGCACCTCAAATAAACGGGCTGTCCGTTCAACAATGGTCGCTAATTCATCCACTGTATAGTAGCGTAAATGTTGCACAATCCCAAACCGATGTCGTAGCGGTGAAGACAAAGCGCCTGGTCTAGTTGTTGCCCCAATTAAGGTAAAAGGTGGCAGCGGAAAATGCACAGGGTGCGCTCCTTCATCTTGTCCAACGATAATATCTACTTGGTAATCTTCCATAGCAGAATACAACATTTCTTCTACCACACGGGGTAAGCGATGAATTTCATCGATAAACAAAACATCTCCTGCTGACAGCTCATTTAACAAGACTAGTAAGTCTCCTGTTTTTTCAATGGCTGGTCCAGAAGTCGTTTGAATATTAACCCCCATTTCATTGGCGATAATATTAGCCAGGGTGGTTTTCCCTAAACCTGGTGGTCCATAAAGGAGGACATGGTCAAGGGCTTCATCACGATTTTCAGCGGCTTGTATATAAATCGCTAACTCTTCTTTTAATTCAGCTTGGCCAATATATTCCCGCAAAAACTTAGGTCGTAAGGATAATTCCTGGGCTTCATCTGCTTGTGCATGGGGTGAATGAATTTGGCCGTTATGGACGATTTCAACATCTAAATCTTCCTGGTCAATATCTTCATGATGATCAAAATCCATGGCGACTGCCTCCTTTCTTTTCCTATATTAACGTTTTGTGATAAATTTCAAGGCGATGCGAATGGCTTCTGCTGTAGCGGTCACACCTGTGAAGTCAGCGTTTTTCACTACGCGATTGATTTCTCTTTGGCTGTAGCCAAGACTAGCCATGGCCTCTTCAAGTTCATGCATGAATGGTAGGTTGACTTGGTCTGGCCCTTGAATATCCAAGCTTTCTTGCTTGAATAGTGCAGAAGACGGAGACTCAGCTAAAACTTTTGGCAGTTTTTCTTTCAAATCCAGCACAATCTGGCCGGCTGTCTTTTTGCCAACACCTGGAAACTTCATTAAAAAGGCATTGTCTTCTGCCTGGATGGCTGCGACTAAACCGGCGTTATCGTCTAATGATAGGATGGATAAGGCGGATTTAGGGCCGATACCAGAAACAGAAATCAACTGCAGGAAGATAATCTTCTCTTCTTGTGATTTAAAACCATATAAACGGATGTCATTCTCTGAAACAGATTGATACAACCAAATTTTCACTGGTTGGTCTTGCCCGATTTTGTCTGTAAAACGATAAGGATTGGCCATATAAATATAGTAGCCAATCCCCCCCGTTTCAAGTATGACAGCATCTGGGTAGACACTTTCAACCTGACCTATCATAAATTCGTACATGGTCTTACTTCACTAATTCTTTCAAGTCGCCGTAGCCTTCTTTGTCCATATCTTCTAGCGATACGAAACGAAGTGAAGCTGAGTTGATGCAGTAACGCAAGCCACCTAATTCAGCTGGGCCATCGTTAAATACGTGACCTAAGTGGGTATCTGCGCCTTTTGAACGGACTTCAATACGTTTCATACCATATGAAGAGTCATCTAACTCTTCGATTTCATCTTCCAAAATTGGTTTTGAAAATGATGGCCAACCACAACCGGCATCAAATTTATCAGTAGATACAAATAATGGTTTGCCGCTCACGATATCCACGTAAATACCTTGCTCGTAGAAGTCGTCATATTGACCAGTAAATGGGCGTTCAGTACCCGCGTTTTGTGTTACTTCATATTCTAACTCAGATAGTTCTTTCAAACGTTCTTCTTTATTGTAGTCTTTTGTCATAATGAAACTCCTTTTTTTTCGTTCAATTGAAGTTGTGACATAAGAGTCACACCTCGCTTTTCGTTACTTATATTCTAGCACAATATCTTTCTATACACGAAAATCTAGATTACGACTTTCACACACCCTACAATTGAGGTGACTCGTGCGGATCTTGAATTCGCTTGAACATACGCTCAATTTCATAATTTGAGAAATGGACCAGGACTGGTCGACCGTGCGGGCAGTTATAAGGATTTTTGGTATAAGCCAAGTCATGCAGCAACTGTTTCGCCTGCATGTCGTCTAAATAATGGTTGGCTTTAATTGACCGTTTACATGACATCATAATAGCCGTTGCTTCCCGGTAATTGCCTACCGTTGCTTTAGGATCTTCTAAAATTAAGGCAATCAAATCTTCCACAATTTTTTGGACATTCTTCTTGCCCATCCAAATTGGGTGCTGCTGTAACTGGAAGGCATTTGGGCCAAAGGGTTCTAAATCAATCCCCATTTCCAACAATTTTGGCCGGATTTGGTCAATCTTTTGGGCCTCTGAATTTGAGAAATCGAAAACAATCGGTAATAGTAAACTCTGCATTGCCGTTCCAAATTCCACAATGGTATCCCGGTAGTATTCGTACTTAATCCGCTCCTGGGCCGCATGTTGGTCCACCAAATACATGCCCGTCTCATTTTCAGCCACCAAATAAGTCCCCTGCATTTGCCCCACATAAGTCAACTCGGGAAAGGACATATGCCGGTCTACGAAAGCCTGGTCAAGCGCCCGAACTTGTTTAACCGTTTGCCAGACTGGTTTGTTGTGCGATTTTGGCAAGTTCACTTCTTGTTCCGTATCCAAATAAGCTACTGACGATTCATCTGAATCATCAGCCTCATTTTCAAGGGCCTCTGCTTGAACCACCTGGGCTTCATCCCGCAAGTAAGTTGGCACTTGGACAGATTGTTTGACATCTTCATCGAAATCTTCATTGAAGTTTCCACTGAAACCATTTCCTGAAAAAAGGCTATTGTCGTCTTGTTGGCCCTTGCTGCCATGATTGCTTTGACTGGCCGAGAAGTCGAAACTGGCTTGTTCGCCAAGATAAGTAGTTGGCTGGCTTAGAGGGCGGTAGTTGTTTTGCCCAGAAGATGTTGAAGCAAATGAATCGCTGTTATTGACTGATTGGCCATCGTCCCCTCCACCGTCTGCATATACATCCGGAATCCGTTGTACAGGGGCTAAGGCATCAATAATGCCGGTTTTGATCATATCATAGAGGTCGTCTTCTTTAGAAATACGGACCTCTTGCTTGGTCGGATGCACGTTCACATCGATTAATTGCGGGTCAAGTTCAATATAAATGACTGCAATTGGGTAACGTCCGACCATTAATTTAGATCCATAACCCTTTAAAATGGCCTGGTTTAACTTATAGTTTTTGATAAAACGACCATTCACAAACAGGGACATATAAGACTTGCTGGCTCTAGTGACAGCTGGTAAGGACACGTAGCCTGAAATGTGAAAGTCTAAGTTTTCGCCTTCAATAGCTACCATATCTTTGGCCTGTCTAAATCCGTAAATGGCCGCTAAGACTTCATTGACCCGGCCCTTACCATTTGTTGACAATAAGGTTTTCCCGTCATGGGTATAGTTAAAGCGAATGTCTGGATGTCCAAGGGCCTCACGGTTAATGATATCTGTAATATGGGCTAATTCTGTTTGCAAACTCTTCAAGTATTTCAAACGGGCTGGCGTATTGTAGAAGAGGTTCTCTACCAATACAGATGTCCCCCGTCTTAAAGCAGACGACTTCTGGTCAACAATTTCCCCATCTTTAATATAGATTTCACTTGAAGATTCCCCGTCCGAGGTATTCATGGTCACTTCTGAAACTGAGGCGATTGAGGGTAAAGCCTCACCCCTAAATCCCAGTGTCCGTATTCTAAACAAGTCACTTGAACTATATATTTTTGAGGTTGCATGTCGTTTAAAGGCTAGGCCAACTTGGTCCGCTGCAATCCCTCTTCCATTATCAATCACTTGAATAGACCGTAATCCGGCTTCCTTTATGTTAATCGCAATTTCACTGGCGTCTGCATCTATCGCGTTCTCCACAAGTTCCTTGACAACTGAGGCTGGTCGTTCAACCACTTCCCCCGCTGCAATCTGGTTGGCTACTTGAATGGGTAATTCTTGTATCGCCATTTACATCATCCTTTATAATTGACTCTTTAATTCTGCTAAGAAGTTTAAGGCCTGAATCGGTGTTAAGTTATAAATATCTTCATCCTTCAATTGGTCGATTACTGCTTGACTGCCTGCTTCCACTGGCCTATTGTCTACCGGTTGAACTGGCGTCTCTTCATGGACTAAATCAAATAGCGACAGCTGTTGGTCCTTATTGACTTCATTTAAATTTTTGGCTTCAAGTTCCTTCAAGACCACTTGGGCATTCTGCAACAATTCACCCGGCATACCGGCCAATTTGGCTACATGAATCCCGTAAGACTTGTCCGTTGCACCGTTAAATACCTTATGCAAGAAGACCAATTCCCCATCCTCTTCACTAGCTCCAACATGAATATTGGCTAAGCGCGGTAAGCTTTCATCTAAGGCTGTAAGTTCGTGGTAGTGCGTTGAAAAAAGGACTTTCGCATCGAAGTGGTCATGGATATAGACCAAGATGGCTTGGGCCAAGGCAATCCCGTCATAAGTAGACGTTCCGCGTCCCAATTCATCAAATAATAATAGGGAATTATCGGTGGCGTGTTGCAAAGCTTGATTGGCTTCCATCATTTCCACCATGAAAGTCGACTGACCCGCTAAAAGATCATCTGCCGCCCCAATCCGGGTGAAAATCTTATCAAAAATCGGTAAACGGGCTTCCTTAGCTGGTACAAAAGACCCCATTTGGGCCAGAATGACAATCAGTCCTAATTGCCGCATGTAAGTTGATTTACCTGACATATTTGGCCCTGTAATCATCAAAATGCTTGTTTCAGGATTCATCACGATATCATTGGGCACAAATCGATCTTGGCCAATGACCCCTTCAACCACCGGGTGTCTTGATTCTTTCAAGTACAAGTCACGTTTGTCGGTCATGAATTGTGGTTTCACGTATTGGTGGGTCTCTGAAATCTCCGCTAAGGACTGTAGTACATCAATAGTAGCTACTGTACTCGCAATCGCCTGCAAGGTCACTTGATGACGCTTCACTTCTTCACGTACTGCTTGGAAAAGTTGGTGTTCAAGGACTTGTGACTGTTCTTCCGCTTCAAGAATTTTTGCTTCCACTTCTTTTAGTTCAGGTGTAATGAACCGTTCAGCGTTGGTTAAGGTCTGCTTGCGGTCATAACGGCCTTCTTCAAGTAAATGCAGGTTGGCTTTTGTCACTTCGATATAGTAACCAAAGACCTTATTATAGCCAACTTTAAGGGATTTAATGCCCGTTTTGGCCCGTTCATCCGCCTGCAATTGAGCAATCCACTGTTGCCCGTTACGCATGGCATCCCGGTATTCGTCTAATTGCGGGTTAAAGCCATCCGCAATGACATTCCCATCTTTTAAAGTCGCCGGTGCATCTTCCTTGATGGCCCCTGCAATCGTATCGGTTAATGCTGGTAAGGCTGTAATTTGTCCTTGGATATTGGCCCAGACACTTTCATCTTCATTATCCGCTGCAATTTGGTCAACGGTGTCAATAATTCCTGGGACCCGACTTAGTGACTGGTTTAATTGTAGTAATTCTTTAGGGTTAACGTTCCCCATGGCTACTTTTGCCACTAACCGCTCTAAGTCATACACCCCATGTAATAGGTCTTTAATTTCAAGACGTTGGAAATAATGTTCGATCAAATCTTCAATTTGGGATTGACGCCGTTCAATTGCCGGTAGGGAAATCAGTGGTCTATCCAACCAATTTTTTAGTAAACGAAAGCCCATAGCCGTTTCTGTTTTATTTAAGAAGGCTAACAAGGACCCTTGCCGTTTCTTGGTTCTAACTGATTCGGTTAATTCCAAATTACTTTTGGCATAGTAGTCCATGTGGAGGTAATGCGCTACTTCATAGTGGGTCGCCGCCTGCCAATGGTCAATTGCTTGGTGGGACATAGAATTTACATAAGTCAATAGTAATAAGAGTCCATTCAATTCCTGGTCATCCGAAATGTCAGCTAGGATTTGCTTGTAACTTTCTCTTGTTGTCGACCCTACTTCAGCTGTTAACTCAAAAGGTGATAAGGTGAAGGACTGTAGGTGTTGTAATTCTTCTACCTGGTCTTTTGGTACAGCTTGTGAAACAACCAATTCTTTCGATTGTAATTGGGAAAATTCTGTCAAAACAGCATTAAAGTCGTCAAGTGTAGTCACTTTTAACTCCCCAGTACCCACATCCGAAAAGGCTAAAATGTATTGGCCATTAACGTAATCTAGGGCAGAAAGGTAGTTGTTTTCAACCATGCCAATGCTGTCATTCATATAGGTCCCCGGTGTCAAGACTTTAACAACACCACGTTTGACCATGCCTTTGGTTAATTTGGGGTCTTCCAATTGTTCAGCAATTGCCACCTTATGACCTTGGCTGACCAAGGTTTTAATATATTCGCTGGCTGAATGGTATGGAATCCCACACATAGGGATTGGATCTTCCGCATTTTTATTGCGCGAGGTTAAGGTAATTTCTAAAATTTGGGCCGCTTTTAAGGCATCGTCATTAAACATTTCATAAAAGTCACCTAGACGAAAGAACAAGAAGGCATCCGGATATTGGCCCTTCATTTCATTATATTGTTCCATCATTGGCGTTTGTTTGGTTTTTTGAGGCATCTTGGATTCACTCGCTTTATCTTTTTTACTTCACTTTTTACGTATAAGGTCGTGACAAAAAGGTCATCCCTTCACTTTTCCTAATCTCTGTTATTTTACCACATATCTGGCGACTTGTACGAGTATGGCCTTTGTCTATATAGGTGAAGAAAGTTTAGCTAGCCAAGCCATCCCCTAACCATTTGTGGTTTTCTTATGTATTTATTTTAGGTTACCCTTATTTTTATATTTACCTTTACCTTTTATAGGCGTATACTCTGTTTGCAAAAGAAATTTTCAAAGGAGACGGTAGCCCATGGCAGAAGAATCAAGTATAGAAAATAAAAGAAAAATCAGCGATCTTTCATTAAGTGAAATAAACGGAACAGTTGAAGTCCCAACCGGTAAAGGATTTTGGCGGACACTCTTAGCCTATTCCGGCCCAGGTGCCCTAGTTGCTGTTGGCTATATGGATCCAGGTAACTGGTCAACTTCCATTACTGGGGGGCAAAATTTCCAATACATGCTGATGTCTGTGATTTTACTATCATCACTTGTGGCCATGCTACTTCAATATATGGCAGCCAAACTAGGGATTGTCACCCAAGAAGATTTGGCCCAGGCCATCCGCTTACGGACCGATAAAAAACTAGCTTTCATCTTATGGATCATTACAGAATTGGCGATTATGGCAACTGATATTGCAGAAGTTATTGGGGCAGCCATTGCCTTGTACCTCTTATTCAATATTCCCTTACTCATTGCTGTTTTCATTACGGTCTTAGATGTCCTGCTCCTATTATTACTTGCCCACATTGGATTTCGGAAGATTGAAGCCATTGTCGTTTGTTTGATTTTTGTTATCCTATTCGTATTTGTTTATCAAGTGGCCTTATCAAATCCAACTTGGTCAGCCATTATCGCATCCTTTGTTCCAATCAGTGATGTCCTCCAAACCAGTCCAGCTGTCAACGGGATGACACCGCTAGCCGGTTCTCTAGGCATTATCGGTGCGACTGTCATGCCCCACAACTTGTACCTACATTCCGCTATTTCACAAAGTCGGAAAATAGACCACGCGAATCAAGATCAAGTAGCGGCTGCAGTACGGTTTACCATGTGGGACTCAAACATTCAATTAGGGCTCGCCTTTGTCGTCAATGCCTTACTACTTGTCATGGGGGCTGCAGTTTTCAAAACTGGCGCCGTTCAAGACCCGTCATTCTTTGGTTTATATGAAGCCTTATCTAATCCAGATTTTATGGCCAATTCTGTCTTGGCGGATTTAGCGTCAAAAGGTGTATTGGCCACATTATTCGCCGTTGCACTACTTGCTTCCGGTCAAAATTCAACTATTACAGGGACCCTAACCGGCCAAGTTATTATGGAAGGTTTTATTGAAATGAAATTACCGCTTTGGGCTCGTCGATTAATTACCCGTTTAATCGCCATTATCCCAGTCGTATTGAGTGTTATGTATACCAGCCAAAAAGGGACCGTTGAAGAGCATATCGCCTTGAATAACCTGATGAACAATTCCCAAGTCTTCTTAGCCCTTGCCCTACCATTTTCAATCATTCCCTTACTCATGATTACCGACGCTGAAAGAGATATGGGTCATCGCTTTAAAAATACCCTTATCGTCAAAGTTTTAGGTTGGGTATCTGTCATTGGTTTAACTGTTTTAAATATGCTTGGTTTACCAGATGAAATCTTATCCTTCTTCGGTGACAATCCGACTGATGGGCAAATTTCCTTAGCCCATGTCCTAGTTATTTTAACTATGGCCTTCATCCTAGCCTTACTTGCTTGGACCATCATTACTTTACATAAAGGCAATAAGGCCTTGGCAAAATAAACACTTATATATAAATAAAATCGCAACCAGTCTTGAATGACGCTGGTCGCGATTTTATTTATAATTCAGTATATTTACTATTATTATTACGGCTTTTTTCAACTGGATATTTTTCCTTATTTTTAATCAACTTGCGCTCGATAATATCATCAATATCCAAGTTTAAATTGTCCGCCAACATGTAGGCATAAATCAGCACATCCGCTAATTCATCTTTAATAGCGTCCAAATTCTCAACACCCTCGGCTGCCGTTTTCCACTGGAAGATTTCCAGTAATTCCGAGGCTTCCAAGGTGATTGATAGGGCTAAATCCTTCTCATTGTGAAATTGTCGCCAGTTTCGCTCATCCCGAAATTGATTGACCTTGTCCATACTAGATGTCATCCTGCATTGCCTCCACTTTCATTTTCTGTAGTTTCCGCTTCAAATTGTCATTGACCGCATAGATGGCCAAGCCGTATATCCCCCGCTTCATCAATACGTTGATTGAATTCAAGATGATTTGCTCTTTAGCAGCCATGGCCTCCTTGTGACTGGCAAAACGATTAGCACCGCTGTAACCACCCGTATCTTGATATTTGCTTGGATCGATGGTTAATCTTTCGGTCTTAAAATCGTAATCAATCGACGGTCCAAGGACAATCCCCACATAGTTTAAATCAAATCCCTGGACTGTGTAAATGGACCCGACTTCATTGATGGTTTCTGGCCGCTCTGACCAGGTCACCTTACTATCTGTCGTATTCCAAGGCAGGTTGATGCCAGCTTCATCCACTAGGTAGACGTCGCCATTCTTCTTATGGGCAAAATCAAAGGTGGACACAATTCGTGACAATCCCTTATGCGCATTCTTTTGGTAGATATAATCTTTAAAGGCGATTGGATCGTCGAAGATTTTGAATTCAAAGTGGTCGTCAGAAGGCGGAAGTGGTGTCACTTTTTGCCCAACAAAATCATTCACCCAATTCATGACTACTGGTGAGGCGTTCATACGGAACTGGTCGGTCAGATGGAATTCGTCGGCGTCGTATTTCTTCAAAATAGCCTTTAAATCGTCCGATTGCCACTTACTCTTGACCTTCAAATATTGCTTTTCATCAAAAATTAGAACCGCAACCTTGGCCTTGTCCATGATGGCATCTAATTGGTTTTCCCCGTAAAAATTGTTATAGGGATCCGCCTGGCTCAACAACAAATGGCCTTCATCAATCAAGACAATATCCGCTTGCTCGATTTTTTGATTATTGATGAAAGTGGTCGGTTTAGCGAAATCCTTCTTCTTCAAGTAAGGCAGTGATTCTGAGATTTGCTGGTAAGTTTTCAACATTTCCGAATGGTTGACCAATAAGAAGTTTTTAGTCCCAGCCAATACGGAATGACTTTGCCGGGCCTCTTCCTGCAAGGTGTTGAATAAGGATGACAAAATGACACTCTTACCCGTTCCAGCTTCCCCGTGAATGACATAGACTTTCTTTTTGACGGCTTTTTCTTGGTGAATATCCTGCATAACCCGCTTGCAATAATCGAGGATA
The DNA here is from genome assembly GCF_053627715.1 of Aerococcus sp. 150760013-2. Taxonomy (NCBI): domain Bacteria; kingdom Bacillati; phylum Bacillota; class Bacilli; order Lactobacillales; family Aerococcaceae; genus Aerococcus; species Aerococcus sp. 150760013-2. Next base: position 127,051 of record NZ_JBSEYI010000002.1, on the reverse strand, counting down.
TTTTCTTTTAAAGCTCGCTGTGGTTCAGACAGGGTTTTAAAGGGCGATAATTTATAGATATCTCGATTTTTAAGGTTATCAGTTGTCTCCTTGGCCAAACCCTCACGCCGTAAGGATTCCCAGATGTCCTCAAATAAATCATCGTCATATAAGGACTTTTGATAATAATTGTGCATGTACAGGTTGGCCGTTTGGCTGATATTTTGCAAGGAAAATTGGTTGTCCGCAATAAAATAGTTAATTAAATTAGTTTCAATATTAAAGGTCGCCGACTGGTTAAAGGTTTGGTGGCCAATAAACAGGGCATCCGTTAAGTCTTTACGTGCCTTATTTTTTAAATGGTCCCGCATCCGGTTGTGGATATGAACTGTCTGGCCGATATAGGCTTTAGGCCGAGATTTCGTCTCCTTATCTTGATGCAGGATATAGACAATTGGGTAATCTTCAATATATAAGGTATGCATCTCCCGGATGTCATCGAGATCAAACTTTTGACGCTCTAAAACAATCGGTTGTAAGCTGTCTTGCTTTTCCATCCGCTTCCCCTCACTCATCATATTCTTACCTCCATCATGCGCCAAGACAAATTGAAATGCAACCCAAAATGATAGATATAAAAGCTGACAAAGTGCACATCCAATGTGACATGACTTAGTCAGCTTTTATATTCATTAGTATTTTTACACGAGTATTCATGCAAATTCCGCTAATAATGCTTCTTGCTGAATTTTTAATTCTGGTATATCTTGGCCGATTAATTTATCCCACATGGATACTTGGCTACCTGTACGGCTGATCATGGATTCTTTAGCTGTATTGGCTAAGTCAGCCCGCTTGATGATTTCATATTTTGTCCATGCATTGGCTAGGAATTGGTCGTCCATGTCACTTGAAATCCCTGTTTCCATTCTAAAATGGTTGCCCTTTTGCAAGAGGTTTAACTGGTTCATCTGACTTGGAAACATATCTAAATAGCCATTGGCCACAATATAAGCTGCAATTTCTTCGTCAATTTGTTTGAAATTAAATTGAAAGGGGATATGCAACTGTTTAAAGGTGGTATAGGGAATATCTTTTACCATAGGGGCGTAGTCACCCATTTGTGCCTTTACCAAGGCTTTCTTGATTTTGATGGTATCCATTTGAACCTCCTAGAAATGGTCACTGTCTTGGTGACTGATTGAGGCGTTTTTATGGTGATGCAAGATATGTCGGTTATACCGCTCGTCCGCTTTCAGATATAAAACTTTTCCGCCACCATCTGTAGATAGCGGTGAGGGATCCCCCACTTCTGTTTCAGTCAGTACCCAATACATATTGGTAAAACCGTAGCGTTCAAAGTCGTCATCTCCATAGCCGTCTGTGAAATAAACGGCTACCGTATCTTCATTGGTGAAGCCTTGTTCATGTAGCCACTGGTAGGCCGGTGCGAAAGAAGTTCCCCCGCGACCCACAAATTCCATATCTTTCAAAGACTGGAAGGATAAGGGCTTAGCGTATTGGACTGTCGTATCCACATGAACAACCCACACTTCTGCATGCAAGGTCTTTTGAATATTGGCCAATTCACCTAGGGAATAAGCTAAAGCCTCCTCATTTTGTGAGGCTGAGGTATCAAAGAAGGCCACCAAGCGGCTGGCTGCATCTAAAATCCGGCCCGGTAAATCTACCCGGTGCGGTTGCCGGCGGTTCATCCGGTTTTTAGATATTTTATAAGGCACTAATGTCGTCCCCATGCCTCGTTTAATCACATCCCGCCAATTTAATGCCCGCTGTTTGGTGATTTTTTCGATGTTGACCTTGACTTCACTGGATAATTTTAGCCTTAATTCTTCAGTCATCTGACTATAAGAATCTTTGATCAGTCCGTTCATCAATTTCCGATATAAGTCCGCGTACTGGCTGTTTGGGGTTATCGGCTGCATGGTCCGGTTGTTTTTCATTTCCTCTTTCAATTGTTTGGCCGAGTCAATCCGCAATTCTTCCGCCTTGTTAGAATCGAAATTGCCGGCTAATTGGCTGTACAAGTCGTCCATTTGTCCAGACCCAAGCATCTTATTGAAGGTCGATTCTGTTCGGTTGTGCCCCTGTTTTTTCGGGTCGTTTTTGACCGCTTTTAACTCATTATAATAGTACAAGGTCCCTGCTTTAGGCAAAATGAGTCTATTTTCTGTAATATGCTTGACCCATTTCAAGGTCACCACCGTATCAGGTAGGTCATCCACATACTGGTTCACCTCAGCTTCCATAGCCACGCTCATGACTTTAGCTGACTCCTCATCTTTAAAAGCCCAATCATACTCAACGATATGCCCAAATAAAACGTGATAACACATCTGTCTAATGGCCGCTAGCATCCCCTCGGGCGTTTCATAATAAAGGTAGAATAGAATTGGATTAATAGTCATGACCAGGTCTAAGCCACGGAAACCGATGGTAATAGGTTTTGCTAGTGATCCATTCATCTCCCGGTCGGTATGGAAGAGAATCCCCGCAAAAAGTACATCTCTTACACCCTTTTGCGAGTCTTGATTGTTCATAAGGGTGGCCGTCAAAATCCCCAACAATTGATTTTGAGCGTCAGCAAATTTCTCATAGTCCTCGTATTGACCATGGTTTAGAAAGGTTATATAAGCAATTCTCATTTTCCGAAAGGTCGACTCGATATTTTCAAATTCAAAGGCGGAAAATAATGCATTCTCACTCACTTCGGCACCCTCTTTCTTCCTAATTATTGTTTATGGGTTGGCGTTCACAGCCATAGTGATGTCAAACGTTTTCTCCACAAAGTCAGGGTGCTGGTTCAAGGCCTTGTAGAAATTCGACATAGCTGAATCATCCGGCCCGTCATGCATTCGTTTGATTAAAATATAAATTTCATCCGGTTCAGAAGCGACGAAAATGTCTGTATAACGGCTGATTAGATGCTTGTCTTCAATCAAATTCGGTTGGTTAACGATATAATCCGTTAAATCTTCAATTACCCGTTTACGACGCACAATTGGCATCGCTCGGTAGCGGTCAAGGATGGCTTGGTCTAAGTCCGCCCCCTGCGCTTGGACAATTTCCGTTGGTTTAATAAAATCTGTTTGCTGCTGTCTCAAGAAAGTCACAAAAACTTGACCTGCTTCGTCCCCGATATTCCCCTCGATTCCTTCAATCAAGAATTCAAGGTAGTCATCCGTTAGGTGATAAATATCATGACCCGCATCTTCAAAAGCGTACAGGAGGTTAGATAATCGTTCATAGGCACGTGGGGTTGGGTTTTTATCCCTTGTTTCATCAATGACAATGAAATATTGACGGCCATCAGCTTGCAAGAATTCAGTGATCAAAGGATGTATCATGGTCCGACTTGGATTACTTGTGCGTGTCTTTTTGGCAAAAGAGGTAACCCAATCTTCTAAGTTGGCACCCATTCGAATCCGCATGGTCCGATCATTAATAGCCATGTCACGGGCGTTTGTAGCATATGAAGTGTTCTCAAAACCTTCCACATCACTAGACGGGTTTTCTGCGGTAATAATCACCACATTATCCGGTAAGGCTTGGCCCATCAAGTTACGTTGTAAGACCAGGTTCATCAATTCCCCTTGCACCATGGCAATTGGCCGGTTAAATTCATCCAAGAAAAGAATGACTTTGTGGTCTGGATTGGCTTCTGCTTCTGTAATGGCCCCTTGAATTTGGGGATTTAAATAGTACTGGATATGGTCTTCTTTAGGCACTGGCATTGTCAAGTCACCTGGTTGCAGTAATGAACAGGTAATTTCAAAGTAACCAAAACCGTTATGTTTGGCTAAGTCACGCACCATTTGGGACTTCCCAATTCCACCGTGGCCGACAATATTTGGCACAATATCTGTATCTTGCGCCAGGATTAAATTTAGCCCCTTATATACAGCAGTATAAGGTAAACCAGCAACTCTATCTGTCATAATCTATTCACACCTTCTGTATTCATCGTCTCTTTTTATTATACGAGATTCCGTTCGTAAATCTACCTATTTCCACATATTTCTTTCTGTTGAAGTCTTTAGAAATACATGATTGTATTCAATTAATCCTGTATTATAATCCTTTATTATTGGTGACCTAGCCAATGAAAAAGGATTGATGTCATAATCACAACATCAATCCCTATACTTGTCGCTTGTTGGCATTTATGACTTGTAGACGTCTCGCAGTAAGTCATTGGCAAAGTCTGCTTGGCCTTCTAAATAAGCCACTTGTTGTTTGAGTGCTGTAATCTCTGCTTGAAGACTATCGATTGTAGTATCTTTAGTAGCCAATTGGCTGGCTATTTGGCTGTCAACTATTGCGGTTGCCTGATGGTTAGCAATTCGCACAGGTTCTGTTAAAGCTTGCGTGTGACTTTCGTCAATACTTTGCCCACTTGGCAGTGATACACCAACCGGTGTAATTGTTAGCTGATAATTTTCGTTATATAGGGGGTCAAAAGTCAGTATTACCGATGTTTTTCAAAATAGGCCCATTAGGTATATTAATTGGTCAGGCTTTGGTCCATCACATCAAATTGAAATGACATTTGTCACATCTTTTTTTTAAAACAATGCAGAGCTAAAATTGTACGTTTTTTATTGTCATACACTGTGAATAGAGGTTTTCTCAGGTAGATTTATCCTTGATATAATAATTTTTATTGGCCTTTATCAACAAAAATGGACCAACTAAAAAGGAGCATTTGCATGCTCCTTTAGTAAACTATTTTGCGTAATCAACTGCTCGTTTTTCGCGTATCACGATTACTTTAATTTGTCCTGGGTAATCCAGTTCATTTTCAATGCGTTTTGAAATGTCATGTGCTAATTCAATTGCTTTTAAATCATCTACTTCATCTGGTTTAACCATTACACGGATTTCTCGTCCGGCTTGAATTGCGTATGCATTATGAACGCCGTCATAATCTTTGGCAATAGCTTCAAGGCTACGTAATCGTTGGATGTAGTTTTCTAATGATTCACTGCGGGCACCTGGTCGTGCTGACGAAAGTGCATCGGCGATGGCAACTAAGCTAGCGATAACACTTGTTGCTTCAACGTCACCATGGTGGCTAGCAATGGCGTTAATAACAGTTTCAGGTTCTTGGTATTTGATAGCAAATTCCGTACCAATTTGTACGTGAGACCCTTCTACTTCATGATCAACGGCTTTACCGATATCATGCATTAGACCAGCGCGTTTAGCCAATTGTACGTCTTCACCAAGTTCTGCTGCCATTACACCAGCTAATTTAGCAACTTCAATACTGTGATTCAAAACATTTTGACCGTAACTTGTTCGGTAGTATAAGCGACCTAATGTTTTCACTAAGTCAGGGTGAAGAGAATGAATACCTAAATCAAAAATAGTTTCTTCACCGATTTCTCTTACTTTACTATCCATTTGTTTACGAGCTTTTTCAACTGCCTCTTCAATTTTGGCTGGATGGATTCGTCCATCTCCAATCAATTTATCTAAAGCGATTTTTGCAATTTCACGACGAATCGGATCAAATCCACTTAATACGACAGCTTCAGGTGTATCATCAACAATCAAGTCAATTCCGGTTAAGGATTCTAATGTCTTGATGTTTCGTCCTTCTTTACCAATGATACGACCTTTCATATCGTCATTTGGTAAGTGAACAACTGTAACTGTAGATTCTGTAACTGTATCCGCTCCAGAGCGTTCAATAGCTTGAAGTACAATTTGTTTTGCAACTCGATCTGCCGTGTCATGAGCTTCTTGCTCTGCCTTCTTAATTAATAAGGCTTTCTCATGAGCTAATGTATCTTCCATCTCTTTTAGTAATAAGTTTTTGGCATCTTCACGAGACATAGCTGCTACATTAACTAAAACTTCATTTCGTTTTTCAATTAATGCGTCTGCTGCTTTTTCAGTCTCAGCAACCTTTTTCTTACGGTCACGTAGAGATTGTTCTTCATTACTTAATTTATTTTCTTTGTCAGAAATAGATGCATCCCGTCTATCCAATTTTTCTTCTTTTTGGTTTAAACGGTCTTCTTGTTTCTTAACTTCACTACGGCGATCTCTAACTTCACTATCTACTTCATTTCTATACCGTTGCAATTCTTCTTTTGCGTTTAAGATAATTTCTTTCCGCTCAGATTCTGCGCTACGTTTAGCATTTTCAATGATTCCTTGTGCGGTTATGTGAGCTTCATCTTTTTCACGTTCTTGTTCTTGTAATAAAGACTTCTTCCCTACATAAACGCCACCCAATAGACCAACAATTAAAGCAATGATAGCGAAGGCAATTTCAGTAAATCCCATAGTTTCACCTCCGTATCTATTTAATTGTGTTCTTTTTTCGTAAATATTAAAATATTATAAAACATGCATTACATGCACATAAGTTCATTTTATATTTAAGTGGAATGAATGTCAATCAAGTCGGCAGTCAAAAGCATGATAGCCTTTTCAAAGGAGATGGCAAAAAATACCTTTCCCATAGTGATTCAATGGGAAAGGCATGGTGGTTATCTATTTAAAAATAAATTTTATTCTGTTTCTTCTTCAAACGATGCCACTTGTGCTTCATCATTTGCTTCTAAGGCCGCTAGTTCTTCTTCGCTTAATTTACCATTTTGGCCAAAACCGAAGTGTTGACGAACTTGTCCATCAATGGTTTCACGAATTTCTGGATTTTCACGTAAGAATTGTTTTGCATTCTCACGACCTTGACCGATACGGTCTTCACCATATGAATACCAAGAACCAGACTTGTTAATAATATCTAATTCAGCTGCCAAGTCAACTAGTTCACCCTCTTGAGAAATCCCTTCCCCATACATGATGTCAACTTCTGCCACTTTGAATGGTGGTGCTACCTTGTTTTTAACAATCTTAATTTTAGTACGGTTACCGATTGCGCTACCGCTCTCTTTAATTTGTTCACCACGACGTACTTCTAACCGTACAGTAGAGTAGAATTTCAAGGCTCTACCACCTGGTGTTGTTTCAGGGCTACCAAACATTACCCCAACTTTTTCACGAATTTGGTTGATAAAGATGGCGATTGTTTTCGTTTTGTTGATGGTACCTGATAATTTACGTAATGCTTGAGACATTAAACGGGCTTGAAGGCCGATATGAGAGTCACCCATTTCACCTTCAATTTCGGCACGTGGTACTAAGGCTGCGACTGAATCGACAACGATGATATCAATGGCACCTGAAGATACTAAAGCGTCAGCAATCTCCAAACCTTGTTCACCAGTGTCTGGTTGAGAAAGCAGTAACTCATCAACGTTTACACCTAGTTTAGCTGCATATTCAGGATCTAGCGCATTCTCAGCATCGATAAAGGCTGCAATACCACCACGTTTTTGTACTTCCGCAATTGCATGTAATGAAACAGTCGTTTTACCAGATGATTCTGGTCCGTAGACTTCAATAATACGACCGCGTGGGTAGCCACCAACTCCTAAAGAAATATCCAATGTTAATGAACCTGTTGGAACAGTAGAAATTCTAGTATCTCCACGTTCACCCATTTTCATGACTGAGCCTTTACCAAAGTTACGCTCAATTTTTTTCATTGCATCGTCTAATGCTTTTTGACGGTTGCTATCGTTTTTATCCATAGTCATGCGTAAATCCTCCTAAATGTTCTCTTGCGTTTCCTTTATTTTATAATTATTTTGCTGAATAAGCAAGAGAAAAGCGAACGAATGTTCTATTATTTTTTAATGATATCAAAGTAAGCTGAATAGACTGAACGATATTGAATATTTTGACGACTGCCTCTTAATGCTGGTGTTAAAACTTTAGTTTCTTGGCCAGCTTCGGCGATACCAATATAGACAGTCCCCACTTCTTTCCCTTCCATGTCATCCGGTCCAGCGACACCTGTAAAGGATATCCCAAAGTCAGATTGATATAGGTCTCTTACGTTTTCTGCCATTTCAGTAGCTGTTTCAGCACTCACCATGCCATAAGTTTTCAGCGTTTGCGGTTGGACATTTAATACATCAGCTTTGGCTGTTTCTGTATAAGTGACGGCTGATCCTTGTAAGACTTTTGAAGCTCCTGGGGCATCGACAACTTTTTTAGCTGCCAGTCCACCAGTGAAACTTTCAGCGAAAGCAATGGTCTGTTCACGGTCTATCAATTTCTCTACCAAAACTTCATTGATACCTAAGTTTTCTCCTTCACCTACATAATAGTCAGCTAACCGAGCGTTGATAGCTGTAGCCAGGTCTTCTAATAAAGGCTTGGTTTCTGCTTCATTTTTACCAGCTGCAGTTAGTCTAACTGTTACCATGAAATTTCCAAAGTAAATGGCTACTGTTGGATTTTCTTGACTCATAATCAAGTCATCAATAGTGTCAGCTAATTGCGATTCACCGATACCAAAATAGTGCAGGTATTTAGATGTTAGTACGATGTCATTTTGGTATTGGTCTAGTAAATAATCAGCTACATAATGGTTGAACATATGCTTCATTTCAGATGGTGGTCCTGGCAATAGAATATAGGTATGGTTATCATCTTCAATCGCTGTACCAAGCGCTTGCCCTACATCATTGGGGAAAGTATGCCCTGCTTGAAAAGTCAGTCCCATAGCAAGATTGTTTTCAGTCATAATTCTGCCTTTAAAGTTTGCTTTGATGGTTTCCATCCCCACTTCATCGTGAATGAGTGGTTGATTTAAGTATGCTGAAATAGTTTGTTTGGTTAAATCATCTCGGGTAGGGCCTAAACCACCTGTATAAATGATGATATCCGACCTTTGTTCAGCCTGAGCGGTCACTTTCTTTAACCGTTCAGGGTTATCGCCAATGACCGTTTGTACGTAATGGTCAAAGCCTAATTCATTCAATTTTCGTGCAATAAATTGCGCATTTGTATTCGCTATTTGTCCCATTAATAATTCTGTTCCGACAGCTATAATTTCTACTTTCATTCTTTTCCCACCTATTAGTATATACGTTTTATTTATGCGTTTGCGCATAGTGATTCCTGTATATTATAGAACAAAAAAGAGCCCGGTAAAAACCGAAGCCCTTAAACTTTGCGCTTATAGTCCGTCTGAAAAGACGGAAATATTTTTAACGAAGTAGTCTACACCTGAATAGATGGTGAATACTAATGCTAGATATAGTAAGATTTGTCCGATTGAAAATGGCAAGAATCCTAAGGGGAAATCCCCGATTAACAAGAAAATAATGGATAGCATCTGGGTGAATGTTTTCAATTTCCCAGCACTCCCAGCTGCCATGACTGTCCCTTTTTCCACTAGTAATAGGCGGAGTCCGGTGACAGCTAATTCGCGCATGATAATGATTGAGACTAACCATGCTGGTGCTAAATCGGTACCAACTAAAGCGATAAAAGCTGTTGCAACGAGCATCTTATCGGCTAATGGATCGGCAAATTTACCGAAATTAGTGACAAGGTTGTCGCGACGTGCAATGTAACCGTCTAGCCAGTCGGTGAAGGATGCGATTGCGAAAATGATGGCTGCCACCACGTATTGCCAGTACCACTGACTGCCGAGTACTTGTGTACCATCTCCACTTGCTGGAATAGATACGAAAATCATGAAGATTGGAATCATAACGATCCGGATGATGGTTAATTTATTTGGTAAATTCAAATAATCCCTCCTAGTTGACTGTCTGCTATGTTAAATATAGTATAGCATTTTTTGACTTGGAAAATGAGTGTATCAGCCTTTACATAACCTACTCAGTTGATTTGTCGCCGTTTTCTTGGAAGATGTTAACTGTACGCGGTTTAGACCCTTCTTGTGGGCCGACAATTCCGCGTTGTTCCATGTCATCTACGAGACGAGCTGCACGGTTGTAACCGACTCTAAATTGACGTTGTAACATAGAAATCGAGACGGTTTCACGGGTTTTAACAAATTCTAGGACAGTATCCCACATTTCATCTAAATCTTCGCCTGGCGCTGATTCGTTAGCCTCACTTGGCATCATAGATTCGACATAATTTGGTTCTTGTTGATCTTTTACAAAAGAGACCACATGTTCCACTTCGTCATCTGTGATAAAGGCCCCTTGGACACGAATTGGTTTCGACTCACCCATAGGTAGGTAGAGCATATCTCCTCGACCCAATAATTTCTCGGCCCCGTTTTGGTCGATGATGGTTCTTGAGTCAGTTCCTGAAGATACGGCAAAGGCAATTCTTGATGGTACGTTGGCCTTGATGATCCCCGTAATAACGTCAACAGATGGTCTTTGTGTTGCTAGAATCATATGGATACCAGCTGCACGTGCCATTTGCGCTAGCCGGGTAATTGCGGCCTCTACTTCTTTAGAAGCGACCATCATCAAGTCGGCTAACTCATCTACAATCACAACAATATAAGGTAGTGTCGGATGCGCAGTACCTTCATTAAGGTTTTCTTCATGAACGAAGTCATTGTATCCGTCAATATTCCGTTGGCCCGAAGCAGCAAACAATTCATAACGACGTTCCATCTCTTGAACGACTTTTTGTAAGGCTTGAGCTGCTTTTCTTGGATTGGTTACAACTGGTGTTAACAAGTGTGGAATACCGTTATAAATTGATAGTTCCACTTTTTTAGGGTCGATCATCATCAATTTGACCTCATTTGGCTTCGCCTTCATCAAAATGGATACGATAATCCCGTTGATAGCGACTGATTTACCAGATCCGGTAGACCCAGCAACCAATAGATGGGGCATCTTGGTCAAGTCTGCTGAACGAATATTGCCTGAAATATCTTTTCCTAATGGGACTTCCAAGACTTTACCCGATTGCAGTTGATGCTCGAAAGAATCACGGAAGGAAACTAAGGATACGTCTTGATTGGGCACTTCAATCCCGATAAAGGATTTACCTGGAATTGGCGCTTCAATCCGGATATCTTTAGCAGCTAGTGATAAGGCGATATCGTCGGCTAAACCAACAATCTTACTTACTTTTACCCCAATCGCTGGCTGAATTTCATATTTTGTTACAGCTGGTCCCAAGTTAGCCTTAGTGACTTTGGCATCCACATTAAAGCTCTTGAAAGTCGCTTCAAGTTTACGGACATTTTCTTTAATGACAGAGTATTCACCACTTTGGTCTGTCGCTTTAATTGGCGTCAACAAGGTGGCTGGTGGTAATTTGTACTCTGGATTTTCTGGCTCTGCAGCCATATCCATGACAATATCTTTACCGTCATCTGGTTCAGTATCGACATCTTGGTCATCAGTGCTTGGACTAGCTTGCGTCTTTGCTTGTTCAGCCTTGTGTAATTCATCAGCTTGCGTGCCAATTTCAAGAGAAGTTTGTTCGATTCCAGCTGGATGGTTGCCTTTACTCGCACTGGCGCTTGGCCCAACAATGACTACATCTTCGTCGTCTGTATCCACTTGTTTTGGTTTAATGCGGTTGTTGCTTTCTAAACTGTCTTGGTCTTCACCAGACTGCTTGCCTTTTTTAGCAGCTTTACTTCGGCTAGCTTTTTGTTTAGATTGGTCTGCCTTATATTTTTCCCGGTCCTCACGATAACTTGAAAATTGTTGTTTCGTTGTGTCCCAGAATTCACTTAACCACTTAAACATCACACTGGTAATGGACTGAATCCCTTCGACTAAATCTATCCAAGTAATACTGAATAGGTAGCACAATAGGATCATTAAGGCGATGCCCACAAAAATATAGGTCCCCAATTGACTTACTGTGTAGAAGGTAAAGGTATATAATAAACCACCTAAAAGCCCACCACCTAAGGATTGACCGGCACCTTCAACGGTAAAATTGGCGATAGCCCGTTGCCAAGTCACCTCTAATACAGATGCATCACTGGATAAGGCGATGGCTAGATAATCCCAAGCATGCATTAATATGGCTAGGATAGGTACTGCCCAAATCACCGTGTTCATGATTCTACCTAAAGCTAATGGGCCATGCCCTGTCACAAGCACCCAGCCTGTGAAGATAATTTCAATAATAAATACAGGAACGGCTAGTCCCCCAACAAAAAATTCCATCAGATGCATGAATACTCGGCCCATTGCACCAAGTTCTAACACACCAATAATGGCGAAAAATAATGAAATCCCAGAAAATAATTGCATGTGGAAAAGTTCTTGTTGTTTCTTAGTCCGTCTTTTCTTTTTTCTTGCCACGCTAACCCTCCTCTTCTAAATGATTTTTATCGCTCGAATGGCGATTGATATTGTCTAAAATACTGGTTAATTCTTTGACGCGTGCTTCACTTAAAGCTTGTTGGTTCTCATAGAGGACCAGGCTATGGTAGACTTGTTCATCATTGGCACAAGGTTCACACCAATCCGTTTCACCCGGTTGCCAGTAAGCGCGCATGCCTTCTACTCGACTACGCGTTTTCGGGAATAGGCCCTGCAATTTTAATGATTCACCTTGAAAAATAAGTGCTGCTTCCTCTAAGCTGTCAGCCGTTTCAACAGCGACGACATGCTCATGCCAGTCATCTTCAAACCACCATGGCTCGTCAAATCCATCTATTTGATATACTTGGAAACTCATCTTCTTCACTCTCCAATCAGCACCCTATTATACCAAACTTATGGTCGATTTTCATCTTGGTGACGTTTTGACCTAACGCAAACAAAGGACTTCATTTTAATAAAAAATCTATTCAAAACCAGTACTTAGTCTGATGTCAATTGGCATAATATCTAGTATAATTAAAGAAGCATAATGAAAGAAGGTATATTTATGAAAACAAGTCGAATTGTTGTAACCGGACGTGTGCAAGGTGTAGGCTTTCGTTATTTTACCGAAAGAATCGCCAAGAGAATGAAAGTTGCGGGAACTGTGGAGAATAAGAACGATGGATCAGTAGAAATTCTTGTTCAAGCAGATGATGCAACCTTGCGCGCTTTTATTGAAGAAGTCAAAGAAATGCCGGAAAACCCATCCGCCCATGTCGACAATATCCAAGTCGTTGAAACCTTCAATAGTGAGGAAATGGTGAAATTTCGCACGGTTTATTGAAATAGCCTCCTAAATTAGCTACAATAGTAACGTTAGTCAAGACACTTAAACAAGAATCAAATAACTATATAAATTAAAGGACGTGAAGTATTGTCAAGCCGTTTAAAAAATAAACGCCTATCGCTAATTTTGCTAGTGATGTCACTCGTGGTATTTTTGGGTGGATGTGCCAATCCAAATAATCCAGATGGTTTTATGTACCGCTTAACAGTAGAACCGATTGGTCAACTTATCGTATGGATTGCTGATCAGTTTGCTGGTAACTACGGAATTGCTATTATCATTATTACCATTGCCATTCGTATTATTCTATTGCCACTTACCTTGAACCAGCTGAAAAGCTCAACGCGTCAACAAATTAAGATGGCTGCTTTCCAACCATACTTAAAAGAAATTCAAGAACGTCAAAAAAATGCCACAACGCAAGAAGAGAAAATGGCATTAGCGACTGAACAACAAGAATTCATGCGCGAAAATAACGTTTCTATGTTTGGTGGTATGGGTTGTTTACCATTATTACTACAATTACCAATCATCTCTGGTTTATACACTGCTATTCGCGTGAGTGAACCAATTGCCAGCTCTGAATTCTTCGGTATCTCACTTGGAGAATCTCATATGGTATTAGCCGTTATCACCATTGTAATGTACTTGATTCAATCATTCATTACCTTGCAAGGTGTGCCAGAAGAGCAAAAAGCGCAAATGCGTTCTACCCTATTCATGACACCAATTATGATGGGATTCATTGTATTTACAACACCAGCCGGATTAACACTTTACTTCTTAGCAGGTGCCATTTGGTCAATTCTACAATCATTATTTACAACTTTCTACTTCAAGCCAAGAATCCAGGCAGAAGTTGATAAAGAAATGGCTGAGAACCCAATCAAGGTGAAGAAACCTTCTAGCGGCCGTAAAGATGTGACTGATTCTGTTAAGAAAGAATCTACAAACAAACGCTTAACAAATAATGACAGCAAAACAAACCGTAACGCTGGCAAACAACGGAAATAACAACTGATAACAAGGTAAAAGCCCTCTGACTTGGCGTTTTCTATACGCTAGCCAGAGGGCTTTTCTTACGCTATTAAAAAGTGCATAAAAGGGTTTGTGACAGCTCTGCCACAACCCTTTTTATATAGCTAAATAACTCGATTTATTCTCCGTAGAAGTGTTTAGAAGCGATTGCTGCACCTTCTACAAGGGCGTCTAATTTAGCCCAAGCGATTTGCTCGTGTAAACGTCCACCTAAGCCACAGTCAGTTGAAGCAACGACGTTTTCTGGTCCAACGATTTCACCGAAACGGATTAAGCGTTCTGCGATTAATTCTGGATGCTCAACCGCATTTGTTGAATGTGATACTAAACCAGGAATGATGTATTGGCCTTCTTTTAAGCGGCCTACTTTTTCCCATACTTTCCATTCATGCGCATGACGTGGACTTGATGCTTCAAAAGTAAATCCTGCTGCATTTACTTCTAAGCATTGGTCAACGATGTACTCTAATGGAATATCAGTTGTATGTGGTCCATGCCATGAACCCCAGCAAATATGTAAACGAACTAAAGCTGGGTCGATACCTTTTAAGGCACGGTTAATAGTGTCAATACGTAATTGTAACCAACGTTGGAAGTCTACAACTGATGGCTCTGGATTGATTTGGTCCCACGCTTCAGCCAAGTCTGGCGCATCAATTTGAACGATGAAACCAGCATCTGTGATTGCTTTATATTCTTCATGTAACGCGTCTGCTAAATCATTTAATAAGGTTTCTTCATCACCATTGTAGTAGTTATCTTGTAGACGAGCTGCTGAACCTGGAGATACAGCTGCAATAAATCCTTTATCTAAGTTGTTTTTAGCTAGTGAAGATTTTAAGAAATCTACGTCACGTTGTACTTGGTCTTGACCAACGTAAGTCACTTTATCAGCGAAAACTGGGTTCCCAACAGCTTTACGTTTACCTAAAACACCAGAATCTGGATCTTCATAGGCGGCTGAGAAAATTGCACGGTCACGACGATCAGGGAATGATGTTAATTTAATATTTCCTGGTGTTGAACGAATCTTTTCAGGGTTTGCCCACCGGTCTTGGTCAGTCATTTCTAAACCGCCTAAACGGTAGAATGAGTAGTTCCACCAGGCACCAAAGTCTACTGGCCCAGATGTGATATGACCATATTCACCATCATTTACAATGTCGATACCAAGTTCTTTTTGTTTTGCAACAACTTGATCCACTGAATCTTGGATGATTTGATTGTATTCTTCGTCTGAAATTTCATTTTTTGCACGACGGTCATTTGCCTCTAATAATGTTTTTGGACGTGGTAATGAACCTACATGTGTGGTTAAAATTTTCTTGTTTGTCATAGCTAAAACCTCCAACTTGTTTAGATAAATTGTAACACATCTACAAAACTATTATGTCTTGATCAAAGTATCGAAAAACTATCAAGCTTGATTAGGAAATTTTGAACACGATGGTTGGAAATATGGTCCAAATAACTATTTTCGCAAGAATTCTATATAAGCAAAAACAGGCTGGGGAGAGCCCCAGCCTGTTCTTATCTCGTCTGAATATAATAAATCTTAGTTACTAATCTAAGGTTACCAAATGATTATTTGATGTATTTAGATTCTAGGCCTTCAGCTTCTAAGTACTCTCTGAATGGTACTAAGTTAGCAGCTTCGTAACGTTCTTTGTAAGCTTTGATTTCGTCTTCGCTGTATAGTTTTGAATCTAATTTCAATGTTTCTACAGGGATTGGACGGTCTTGAGTAATCTTACAGTCGATAACTACAGTATGACCTGCTTTATTAGCTGCAACAGCTTCAGCCATTACACGGTCCATATCTTCGATACGGCTTACAGTAAATCCTTTAGCACCTTGTGCTTCAGCGATTTTAGCGTAGTCAACATCTGTAAAGTCTACACCGAATAAGTTTTTGTTAGTATCTTCATATTTGTTTTTGATGAAGGCATATTCAGTGTTAGAGAATACAACGTTGATTACAGGCATGTTGTAACGTACGTTAGTTACTACATCTGGGTAAGTCATAGAGAAGGCACCATCACCGATGATGTTCCAAACTTGACGATCTGGGTAAGTGTTTTTAGCACCTAAACCACCAGGGATAGCGATACCCATTGTCGCGAATAATGGAGAAGTTCTCCACATGTTTTTAGGTGTCATGTGTAAATGACGAATAGATGTTTGTGTTGAGTTACCAACATCGATTGAGTAAATTGCATCTTCATCAGCATGGTTGTTAATTGCATTGTACACTTGGTAGAATTGCAAGTCGCCTTCTTCTTTAGTTTCTAACATGTTGATGTATTCACGCCAGTTAGCGATGTTTTTCAAGTTAGCTGTCCACCATGCTGACTCTTCAACAGCGTCAACTTTGTTTAAGATTTCGTCGATTGCTAAACCAGCATCACCTAGGATAGCAACATCAGCGTGGTGACGTTTACCTAACATAGCTGGATCAATATCGATTTGGATGAAGTTATCCACGTTACGGAAAGTACCTTCAACCTCTGAGAATGGGAAGTTTGAACCAGCAAATAATACTGTATCTGCTTCTAAGATAGTTTCGTTAGCTGGTTTCCAACCTACACGGTAAGTAGAACCAGTTAAAGCTTCAAAATCATACTCGAAAGTTTCAAAGTTTTTACCAGTAGTGATAACTGGTGCTTTGATTTTACGTGCTAATTCTTGAACTGCAGGACCATGGCCCATAGTACCAATACCAGCGTAGATTACTGGACGTTTAGAGTTGTTTAATAATTCAACTGCTGCGTCGATATCTTGTGCTGCTGGAGCGATTGGTTCATATTTACGTAAGCTGTTTGCAGATGAGTACCATTGGTCGTTGTCGATTTCAACTTTAGCGAAATCACCAGGTACTTCTAGAACTGCTACACCACGTTTAGCGATAGCCATACGAGCCGCTTCGTCAACTAATTTTGGTAATTGCTCAGCGTAAGCTACACGACGGTTGTAAACTGCAATGTGGTCGTACATTGGGTTTTGGTTTAATTCTTGGAAAGCGTCCATGTTTAATTCGCGTTGTGGACGAGAACCTAAGATCGCAACTACTGGAATGTTATCCATTGCTGCATCGTATAAACCGTTAATCAAGTGAGATGCACCTGGACCACCAGAACCAACAGTAACACCTAGGTTACCGCCGAATTTGCTTTGCATTACAGCAGCCATAGCACCTACTTCTTCGTGTTTCACTTGTAGGAATTTAACGTTGTTTTCTTCTTCACCCATCGCGTCCATCAATGAACTTAAAGTACCTGAAGGAATACCGTAAATAGTATCTGCTCCCCAAGATTCTAAAATCTTCATAACTGCTAAACCGATGTTAATTTTGTTATCTGACATTTAGATTACCCTCCATTTGATTTAAAAATATCACAATTGAAATAATAGCACTTAAAACAGCTTATTCCAATGAATTGCCACAAATATCCTTTGTGAGGTCCATAATTAGCCAAAAATACCCCTTTTTTAGTACAATATTGTTTCGTTTACAATAAAGTGGTACAATGGCTTAAATTGTACTAGTACAGTTTCAGAGGTAAAAACCCTTGTAAATCAAGAACTTTTAAAAAGTAACTACTATTAACACTACTACACAAGTTTACTGTTGCAAAATTAAGTAAATTCCCTTCTTTTTCTCACGATTAAAGTCAGTAAACTTTGTACATTAGAAAGTTAGTGAAGAATATCTTTATTGTATGTAAATAGAAGAAATAACCAATGGCGGATATTTTTAGTACATTAATCCACATCGTTATAGATAGGCTATCCCTAAATGATCATGGCGCCCTTTTGGCATAATAGGATGGTTTAACGTAGAAATCATTGTATTAGGTCCAATCAACACGTCGTTTCCCATAGTCACTTTAGCCATATCAAGAATTGTCACATTATAATTGGCTAGAAAATTATCGCCCACTCCAATATTAGCCCCACTATCACAATTAAAGATAGGTGTCACAAAGGGTTCTTTCCCAACTTTGCCAAATAAATTGCGGATAGTCTCATCCAAGGCCTCTTTATCAGAAGCATCTACACTATTTAATCTCTTATAGCCTGCGATAGCTCTCAATTTTTGACCATTGCCCTCTTTGTCTAGCAAGAATAGGGTAGCCCTGCATGTAACTTTTCCGTTTCTGCTATGTTTTCAATGTTCTTAGTCACCTTATATACCTACCTTTGTATTTAAAATTAACTATGTAGAAAAACAGAAACCTCCCACTAGTTAGCGTAAGATTTCTGTTCGCATGCTTATATTTGATTTTTCTGGTCATTTGCTGCTTCTTCCAACAATTGATCAATTCGTTCACGATCAGCTGCTGAAATTTCGTCTAAGGTATTCAAGATTGGGAAGCGGACATGGAAAATAGACCCATTGCCCAGTTCACTCTCTACGAAGATAGAACCCTTGTACCCTTTGATTAATTCTTTCGCGATTGATAAACCTAGACCATTCCCTCCACGTTCACGCGACCGCGCCTTATCCACCCGGTAGAAGCGGTTAAAAATACGGTTTTGGTCTTCTTGAGACATCCCCTCACCGAAATCTTGGATGGCAATTTCAATATAATCAACGGCGTTGGTCGCAACAGAAATATGGATTTCTTGGCGATCAGTTGAATATTTGACAGCATTGTCCAATAAAATAATCAGGATTTGTTCAAGGTGGTTACGGTAAATCTGAATCTCATAATTACGACGCAGGTCATTTTCCAAGAAGAATTGAAAGTCTGGGTATAGGACCTTGAAGTTTTGGAAAACTTGATTGATCACTTCATTGATTAACGTCGTCTTATCGTAATACTGTGCATCAACCTGCCCTGCTCGAGATAAATCTAACATCTCTTGCACGAGGACTTTCATTCGTTCTAGCTCATTTACAGAGGCTGATAGCGACTCTTCAAGTATCTCTGGATCATCCTTACCCCAACGGTTTAACATGTTTAAATGCCCTTCAATGATGGCTACTGGTGTTCGAAGTTCATGAGAAACATCTTCTACAAAGTGAATTTGTTGGTCAATATACTCACTCGTTTGATCAAGCATCTGGTTGATACTTTCAGAAATTTCAGTGATTTCACCGCGGTATTCTGTTACGTTCAAACGGCGGTCAGCAATATTATCTGCAGTGATGTTCTTTAAGAAACGCTTCATCTTTTGAATCGGTTGAATAAAGTAATAAGCTACACCAAGACCAGCGACAACGGAGATGACCAAATTAACCCCCGCCATAATGATCAATTCAGTTTGTTTATCAGATAATTGATTGGCGACTGATTGGTAATCAAAGGTCGCAAAATAATACCCAATTTGGTCAGACCCATCATATAGTAATTGATAAGTCAGGAAGTCACCAGTTTCATCCGATTTTGTTCGGCCTGTCGTTCTATTAGTTGAGTAACTATCTACAGTAGTCCCTGAATTATAAACCAGGTTGCCATTTTCATTATAGACTTGGATTTTCACGTTATGTTCATTCAAGTAATCTTCTAATGAAATATTTTCAATGGCAATCCGTGATTGGAATCCTTCACGCACTTCTGAAGCTGGGCGCGACGCTAAAGAATTTAGATAGGTTTGTAAATACGTGTCAATTTGTGTAACCTCAGTCACATAGTCTTCTTCTAGCGCTCGTTGTTCTTGAATATTTGAAATGATGGGGCTCACACTCAAGGCCAACCAAAACAAGCTAGATAAAACTAAGCCCCACTTCCAAATTAATGAAAATGGGTGCTGCAGTTTTGTTTTAAAATCATTTAAAACGCTATTAAACATTATTCTGGAGTCCTCATTACATAGCCCGTACCACGGACAGTTTGAATGTAACCTGGTTGACCATCTACATCGATTTTATTTCGTAAGTAACGAATATAAACATCTACCACGTTGGTTTCAACTTCAGTTGTATAGCCCCATACTTTATTTAATAATTCTGTACGAGGTAATACCACGTTAACGTTCTCCATTAACATCACCAATAACTCGTACTCACGTTTTGTTAAATCGATAATCTCTTCGCCACGGCGAACGATACGATTTTCTTTTTCAACAGAAAGGTCACGGAAAGTTACTTTCGTTTGTTTTCTGTGTTGTTGTTCTTCTTCGATATCAATACGACGAAGTAATGCACGAATACGTGCCAATAATTCTTCAATCGCAAACGGCTTAACGATATAGTCATCGGCACCGTGGTCAAAACCTGATACACGATCAATAACTGAATCTCTAGCCGTCATGATGATTATCGGCACATCTGAAGTTGGTCGTAAACGACGACACACTTCAATCCCGTTAATCTCTGGCAGCATTAAATCTAACAAGATTAAGTCCCAGTTGCCTTCTTGGGCTTTCTCAAGCCCAATACGACCATCCTTAGCAAGTTCTGTTTCATAGCCCTCATGTTTAAGTTCTAATTCAACAAAGCGCGCTAAGTTTTTTTCATCTTCAACGATTAAGATGCGTTTTGCTTTTTCTTCACTCATAATTTCACCCTATTTCCTGCACAAATTCATGGGCAAGCCCAAAATTAAGCATCGATTTGTTCTTCTTTATCCCATAATAAGTGATAAGAACCTTCAGCATCAACACGTTCATAAGTATGCGCACCAAAGTAGTCACGTTGTGCTTGAATGATGTTCGCTGGTAAAGTTTCTGAACGGTAGCTATCGTAGTAAGACAAGGCAGATGTGAAACCAGGTACTGGAATACCAGACTTAATTGCTTCTGCTGCTACTTCACGAGTTGCTTGTTGGTAATCTTTAGCAATATCCATAAAGTATTCATCTAATAAGATGTTTTCTAAGTCAGCGTTGTTTTCGTAAGCGTCCATGATTTTTTCTAGGAAGCCTGCACGGATGATACATCCAGCACGGAAAATAGCTGCGATTTCTTTATAGTTCAAGTTCCAATCATATTCTTCTGACGCTGTACGGTATTGGTAGAAACCTTGCGCGTAAGACATGATTTTAGAGAAGTATAAAGCTTTACGAATTTTTTCAACGAAATCATTTTTGTCGCCTTCGAATGCTGTATTTTCTGGTCCAGCTAACACTTTAGAAGCACGAACACGTTGGTCTTTCAATGCTGAAATGTAACGTGCGTAAACTGATTCAGTAATTGTTTGTAATGGTACACCAACATCTAATGCTGATTGAGAAGTCCATTTACCAGTACCTTTGTTACCTGCACGGTCCAAAATCACGTCAACCATTGGTTTACCTGTTTCTGGATCATGTTTTGTTAAAATATCAGCTGTAATTTCGATTAGGAAACTGTCTAATTCACCAGTGTTCCAATCTGCAAAATGATCAGCGATTTCAGTAACAGGTAAGTCTAAATGACGACGTAATAAATCGTAAGTTTCAGCGATTAATTGCATGTCACCGTATTCGATACCATTGTGAACCATCTTAACGTAGTGTCCAGCACCATTGGGGCCGATGTAAGTTACACATGGTTCGCCATCGCTAGGCGCTTTAGCTGCAATTTGTTTTAAGATTGGTTCAACTATATCATACGCTTCTTTAGGACCGCCTGGCATCAAGCTAGGGCCTTTAAGCGCGCCTTCTTCACCACCAGAAACACCCATACCAATGAAGTGGATACCAGAACCGTCAATTTCGTTAGAACGACGAATTGTATCTTGGAAGAATGTGTTTCCGCCATCAATAATGACATCGTCTTTATCTAATAATGGCATTAATTGACTGATTGTTGCATCTGTTGCTTTACCTGCTTGTACCATTAATAAGATACGGCGAGGTTTTTCTAATGAATTCACAAACTCTTCCACAGTCTCAGTAAAAACTAAGTTTTTATCTGAATTTTCATCTACAACAGCTTTTGCTTTGCTGGTAGTGCGGTTAAATACAGCCACCGTATATCCACGGCTTTCGATATTCAACGCTAAGTTCTTGCCCATTACGGCCATTCCGACAACACCAATATGTGCTTCAGTCATTTATTTTCCTCCTTAAGGTAATAACTTGATGATAAAACCTTCTCATATAGTATCAAATAATCTCATAATTTAAAAGTATCTCATCATAATCATAGTAAATTTAACGCTTATTTTTAGCGCTTATTCATAATTCATTTCTTATTATACCACTATCTTGAAAAAATTCATTTAGAAGATACCGGAAGAAAGCAATATCCTTTTGTGTTATAATGGTCGAGAATTAAAAATGAGGAGTATTGATATGCGTAAAAGTCCAAAGAAACATACACTAGAAAAACGTGGCTTCGATAAAATGTACAATAAAAAAGACAAGAAAACCGGTAAAATCTTTACTTGGATCATGTTAATCTTGATTCTATCATCAGTAGTCTTGTCCTTAGGATTTGCCTTATATAGCTATTTCGGTATGTAACAATTTGAATATACTAGTAAAAAAAGGAGATGAGACAAAAGCGTCACACCTCCTTTTTACTATCTATTTTTTACGCTAGTGAGTCAACTACTTGAATAGCACTTTCGTAATCTGGTTCGTTTGTTACTTCATTAACGATTTCTTTGTAAACAACATTACCTTCAGTATCGATAACGAACATTGCACGCGCTAATTTGCCTAATTCTGGTAAGAAGATACCGTAGTCTTTACCGAATGTTGCTGCATCGTTTAACATAAGCATATCTGAATCATTTTCAGCTTTCCAGTTAGATAAAGATTCATCAGTATTCATTGATATTGTCGCAACTTCTACGCCCTCACCAGCTTGTTTAGCATAGTCACTGATGCGGTTTGATTGGATAGAACATACAGATGTATCAATATCTGGTACAACGGATAATAAAAGTACTTTACCAGCAAAGTCCGCTTTACTTACTTTGCCACCATTTACTTCATTCACCTCAAAATCAGGTGCCGCTTGGTTTACTTCTAACGGAGTACCTTCTAATTCTACAACTTCGCCTTTAAATGTAACAGTTGGCATAATGTTAATTCCTCCTTTGATTGATTAGCTTTAGTCTATCACTAGTATAACAATAACGTTAAGGAGAACTCAATTCAAAAGGGTTACACCTTACATTATAATAATTCGCTAAAAGCGTCTGAATCTTCCTTGTTGCGCGATCCAGGCATAATTTTTTCGCCCATAGCACCTTCAACAGCCCGTTGTACTAAACCTTCAATATCTAATTTTGCCTCGTAGTAGGCAATATCATCCAATTTTGGCTTAGTTTTTGGTGATGGTGGCGCAAAGACGGTACAACAATCTTCAAATGGTTGTATAGATAAGTCAAAGGTATCAATTTTTTGCGAAATATCGATAATTTCCACTTTATCCATAGCGACAACTGGACGGATAATCGGCGTTGAAGTCACTTCATTAATAGCGAACATTGATTCTAGTGTTTGTGATGCCACTTGGCCAATCGATTCACCGTTTATAATCGCTAAGCCATTGTATTGTTTTCGCAATTCATCTGAAATACGCATCATCATCCGGCGGGTAATGGTCATCAAGTAAGCCGGGTTTACATGCTCTTTAATGGCTTCCTGGGTTTCCGTAAATGGCACTTCCACAAAGTTAATCCAGCCACCAAATTTCGTCAGTTTTTCCGTTAAGTCCTTCGCTTTATTCAAAGCTTGTGGACTAGTATAGGGTGGTGAGGCAAAATGGACAGCCGTGATCCGCATCCCACGTTTCATGGCTAAATATCCGGCTACCGGTGAATCGATCCCACCTGATAACATCAATACTGCATTTGCAGATGTCCCTACTGGTAATCCGCCTGCCCCGTTAATCCATTCTGACGATACCAAGAAATCTTGTTCGCGCACTTTGACACGAATGGTTAAATCTGGTTTCTTCATTTGAACTTTTAATTCAGGGAATTCTTCCGCCAAAAAGCCACCCAAGGCTTGGTTGATATCATTTGTATCCATTGAATAGTTGTGGTCTGAACGCGATGTTGCCACTTTAAAAGATTGCACGCCATTTTTAGCGATTTCAGCCTTCACTAATTTAACGGCTGCTTCTTTTAACGAGTCGAAATCGCGCTCTAATTCAATCGCTGGTGAGAAACTTTGAATACCAAATACCTTTTCCAAACCAGCAAGGACCTCATCTTGAGGCGCCCCATTTAATTCCATAAACATAAAGTCATATTGTTGGTTGATTTTAATGTCTGGGTATTCACTTAAAGCTTCGCGGATATTTCGGCCTAGGGTTGTCACGAAGTTACGCTTGTTCTTACCCTTCGTCGATAATTCACCGTAGCGAATCATAATTAATTCTTTCATATTACCTCCCGTATTATTGAATGCGTTCAAATTTCTTCATTAGTTTCGTATATACATCGATAAATTGGTTGACTTCAGCCATGGTATTGTCTTTTCCAAAACTTAAACGAATGGCTTGTTTAGCCCAAACTGGATCCACCTTCATTGCCCCAAGTGTAGACGAGCTATTGTTGACGGCACGACTTGAGCAAGCACTAGTTGTAGACACGATGATATCCTCATCTTCCAAGGCATGAACCATCACTTCCCCGCGGACACCT
Organism: Aerococcus sp. 150760013-2; assembly: GCF_053627715.1. Lineage (NCBI taxonomy): Bacteria > Bacillati > Bacillota > Bacilli > Lactobacillales > Aerococcaceae > Aerococcus > Aerococcus sp. 150760013-2. The sequence goes on along the minus strand of NZ_JBSEYI010000002.1, from coordinate 102,492 downwards.
TTTAAGGCGAAACATAGGACATGTGGCGCTGCATCTTCAGGACTAAAGACTTGGACAAGGTCTGTATGTTCGGCAAAAAAAGCGCGCAATTTGTCTTGCATAGCAACCTCTTTGGCCTTCACATCCTTGGCTTCAGCTAGAGCCATCCGGAGGACTTTTGCAGTCGCTGCAATCCCCGCTAAGTTTTCAGTCGTTGACCGTTGGCCCATTTCTTGGCCACCGCCATCAAGCAAATGACTAATCAAACGGTTTTGTTTCTTATATAAAATACCGATGCCACGTGGGCCGTTAAACTTGTGGGCTGAAAAACTCATCAAGTCAACACGGTCATGGATTAATGGTTTTTCAAAAGTTCCGACACTTTGCACACCATCAACATGGTAATGGATGGTCGGATATTTTTCTAACAAGTCACCAATTTCAGCAATCGGTTGAATAGCACCAATCTCATTATTGACCGCCATTACAGATACTAAAATCGTCGTCTCTTTGATCGCCGCAGCCACATCTTCAACATGGACTTTCCCCAATTTATCAGCCGGTAGATAGGTAATCTCAAAGCCATTTTGACTCAAGGTTTCCATGGTATTACGGACAGATGGGTGTTCCACACTTGAAACGATAATGTGGTTACCGTGGTATTTCAGCTTTTCCATCGCGGTTCCTTTGATGGCCCAGTTATTCGACTCCGTACCACCTGAAGTGAAAAAGATTTCCGTTGATTGTGCGCCTAGCAAGTCGGCAACTTGTTTACGCGCTGAATTTAATAGTTTTGATGCTTCAGTCCCCAACTTATGCAAACTAGACGGGTTACCGTAATATGTCTGCATGACTTGTGTCATCGTTTGTAGTGCTTCCGGCGCAATTTTCGTCGTTGCGCTGTTATCAAAATAGATCATTTCTGACATGGTCGTTCCTTCCTTTTTCCCTTTTCAACTCTTAACATATTATAGCCATATATCACAAATTGCAAGTAGCTGGCCCCAAAGTAACCAACCTTAACTTGACAGCCTCTATCTGGAAAATAAATACCCGCTAAATAGCCTGGATTCATCCTTTTCCAACCTAAAGCTTATAGTTGATAAATAGCTACTACTGACTAAAAACAGCAAAAGACCGAGCACATGTCTCGGTCCTTTCTAAAATTAGCCTACTTGATTTTCTTGGTCATACTGCTGAATGATTTCTTGTCTTGCACCTGGTTGAATTTGGTCAACCGCTTGGGCAATATTTTCAAAGGCATCTTCGTATAAAAATTCTTTATCGAATAAATAATATGACCGTTCTATTACCGCGTTCAACTCTGGATGTTGCGGACGGTAACGGTTCGCGTATTGGATCGCTGACTCTGTTAATTGGGCAGCGCGGACTTGTTTTTCAGTTTCATCATCCAAGTATTCAATCGCCTTAGCAATTTGATCGGTTAGATTTTCAATTTCTACCATGTCTAATTTGACACGGTTTAATGATTCTGACAATTGATCAATGCGGTCGCTTGTATCGAAGAAGTAATCTAAGTACTCATTAGTCAAGCCTGGTAAATGATGAATTTCTACTGAACGCTTGATGTTACGCAAATCAAGTTCGAACATGTATAAGTCATCGCGCGCATCACGCTCTCTTTGACGTAGGTTAGCCAAAGCCACAACAATCGCTGATTGACCTTTGTCAATTTCAGCTAACTGGTCATAGATTTCACGATAACGTATTTCCATATCTGAATAAGCAATTTGGTGTTCTGCTAATTGGTCATCTGTTGTTTTCAACACGTCTTTTTGCCGTTCAATCTGATCAGCGTATTCTTGCATTTTACCCATCTCATTGTCATATAATATGTAATTTTGCGCTACACGGTCAATTTCTAATGCCCCATAGCGGTTGCTTTGTGTTACTTGTTCCAAGCGGCGTTGAACAGCACCTTGGTTTTTCCCAATATACTCTCTTGAAGCAATTTCTTTCTCCATCAAAGTATAAGTATGGTCGATCTGTACCCCAGCAGCTTCCATTAGTTCAGAAGCTTGGGTCAAGTCTGCATCTGACACAGCCTTTTTAGCTTCAGCTACTTTCTTTTCAGAGGCAGAAATTTCTTTTGGAATATCAACATCAATAGGGAAGTGGAAGTTTTCCTCTTCCATATGTGCAAAACCTTGTTGCATATCGGCCACTTGTTCCACATATTCTTCGTTTAACTTGCTATACAAATTCGGAATTTTTTCCATCATTTGCTCTAATTCGTTCAAGTCAGCATCGATTTGTACCAATACCTCTTGAGCGCCTATGAAATCACCATCATTCATTTGTTGGTGATACTTAGTGAAATCAAGTTCGATATAAGCTAAATGGTGCTCTAAGGTTTCTAGGGCATCGCCAAATTTATAGCCGTGTGCCAGCAATTGTTTACGTAAGGCTGCGTAGCGCTCGTAAGTTTCTTCATGCTTGTCTTCAGATGCTTTTTCACTGGCTAATATTTCAGTTAAACGGTCGTTGATGCCATTCACTTCATCCTTCGTTTCTTCTAGGATGGTTTCTACTTCGTCAGCAACACTTCTTGCTTTAACGATGTTGTATTTATCCGTGTAATCTTGGGCAGAAACTAATGCTGCCTCGATCTCTGGTAAACGAAAGCGAGTGATGGTTTGCCACTTGGCTTGTTCACTCTCGTATACTCTACGCGTTGCTCCCGAAACATTCTTGTTGCGCAGTGTATATAGTTTGTCCGCTACCGGAGTAGACATGATCTCTTGTTTTTGTTCATCTAATTCAATATTGGCTTGAGTTTGTTTACGTCCTAAATAATAAATCAGTCCGTAACCAAGTAATACCAATATAATTAAGATTAACAATGCTATTAAAAACGGCACACGCACGCCTCCTTCTATCCGTTGATATTTTATAAAAATTTTTAAAGGTTATTTAACCCCTATATTATCATAATTCAAACAAAAAAAATATGCGTTATATTAAAATTGCATTTCAAATCAATCGATTAAACAGTTTCCAGCTGAAACCTTTTTCCCAAAATACAATTTCTCTAACAAAATGACGTCCATCGTTTCAATCTGACTATCTTTCTGGTTTGTATCCATCTCTACAGCAAATAAAAAAGCCGGAACAATGTCCCGACCTTTTTGCTAACAAGTCATCTAAAATTAGATTAATTTGTTGTAGTATTCAACGACTAGAGATTCGTCGATTTCTTGGTTCATTTCGTCACGTTGTGGTAAACGAATTAAAGAACCTTCTAATTTTTCAGCGTCGAATTGTACGTAAGGTACGTGACCGTATAAGCCTTCAACTGCTTCTTTAATTACTTTAACATCTTTAGATTTTTCACGTACAGAGATTACTTGCCCTGGTTGAACGCGGAATGATGGGATATCAACACGTTTACCGTCTACAGTAATGTGACCGTGGTTTACTAATTGACGAGCTTGACGACGAGTAGTCGCTAAACCTAAACGGTAAACTACGTTATCTAAACGTTGTTCTAGTAAGATCATGAAGTTAACACCGTGTTTACCTTCTTTGATTTTACCAGCTTGAACGAATAAGTTAGCAAATTGCTTTTCGTTCATACCGTAGATGAAACGTAATTTTTGTTTTTCTTGTAATTGTAAGCCGTATTCAGATAATTTAGCACGACGACCATTACCATGTTCACCTGGTGCGTATGGACGACGAGCGATTTCTTTACCAGTACCTGAAATTGAGATACCTAAACGACGAGAAACTTTCCAGTTAGATCCTGTAAAACGAGACATTATATATTCCTCCATAAAAATAAAATTTTGGAGTAAAATAACCTTTTAAATTGACCGCATTCGTGCATTTCACCTTAGCGCTTTCGTCTTCTGCAGCCGCAGACTACTTGGCTTACTGACGGTTGTCAGTGGTTGAAATGTTGACGAGCTTGCTTCAATTTTGCTGCATTATTTTACACGCAGTCCATCATACCATTATTCTTGGCCTTCGTCAATGATAACTTAATTTAAATGTTTTAAATAGTTCAGAGTCACTTTAGCGGCATTTTGCCCTGCCGTCACCACAAATTCATCAAAGACCACATTAGCGTCTTGTTGAGCGGTATCAGAAATTGCTCGAATGACAATACAATCAACACCAAACTGGTGGGCTACTTGCGCAACAGCAGCTCCTTCCATCTCAGCACATTGCGCCCCTCTAAATGTCTGATATAAATCATTCACTTTATCAGTATCGGCAATAAATTGATCTCCTGTTAAGATCAATCCGGTTGTCGCATTTAAATCTGTTTCATGATAAGCATCTAAGAAGCCTTGAATTAAGTTTTCTGGCGCCTTATAACGGGCTGGCATTGTAGGCACTTGGCCTAATTCATAACCAAATGCACGGGCATCCGCGTCATGGTACATCGTCGCTTCCCCAATGACAATATCCCCAATTTGACGGTCTGGTGCAAGGGCCCCAGCTGACCCAGTATTGATGATTAAATCTGGGTTCGTTTGGGCAACAAGTGTTGTCGCGATTGCGGCGTTTACTTTCCCAATTCCGCAACGGGCTACAATGATTTCGTGCCCTTCGTACGATGTTGTCCATACTTCTGTTGACCCAACAATTTCACTAACACTTAGGCCTAGGTGTTCTTTATAGTAACCAATTTCTTCTTCCATTGGGCAAATAATTGCTACTTTCATCTATTATATACTCTCCTCCATTTAAATTGATTTAATTTGATTAAACATAAAAAGCGATAATGGTCAAAATGATACTCCCTAGAGTTAACAGGATAATCGCGATATTTAGGAAACGATCAATTTTAGTTGGCCCAAAAAAGGACTTACCTTTTCTAGATTCTCTGTCCGTTTGTTTAGCATCCGCATCCAATTGACCTGCATGTTGACCAAACTGATTTGCCTTATCCGGATTCGCTTCAGCATTTCCTGCACCGAAAAAAGCTTGTTGTGATTGGTCACTTCCTTCATTATCGTCTACTAATGTTTCGTCATCTCTTTCATCCTCTACTTCTTCCTCAGAAGGGCCAAAAAGGCGTTCTCTAAATGACAGCCGTTTTTTATTTTCCTTAGTAGTCTCTTCTACTGAAGGTTCTTCCGCAAGCGGCGTCGACGTTCTAGCAGCGGTCACCACATGGTCGTCCTGGTTGGTCCAAGCACCCTGACCGTTAGAATACTGGTCGGTTGGTCTTTGGCTTGTCGGAGAAAAATTTGGATTTGTTCTATTTGTCATTGGTCGTTCTGGTCTAGATGCCCGGTCAGATTGACGAGCTTTTGCTTGCTGACTTTTCTTTTCATAAAGAGCTTGGTTGAGCATATCCGCAGAAAATTTCCTTGGCGCATCGAAGTCTTCATCACGTTTAAAGACATGAGTACTACCATCAGTTGCATCCCGGTTAAAGGTTGCTGATTTTTTGTGACGTGCATCACGAGCCGCTTTATATGTCGTTGATTGACTGGGTCGCTTACTTTCTTGAATTTCGTCCGCAACTTCACTAACCGTTTTGTCGGTGTGGTCGATCTTATTTTTCAAGGCCCGGTACTGGGCACGTGTTAATTGTGGTTCTTCATCTGGCGTCATATATGTCACCTACTATCCTTGTAATGTTAAAATTTGCCAATATTGAATGGCGTAAATGGTCTTCATATCGGAAATCTCTCCTGAGGCAATGGCTGCTTTCGCTTGACCAAAGTCTAGGTATACGAGTTCGATATTTTCATCGTCGTCTTGTGCGGGTGGCTCTGGTAAGTCAGTAACGTTTTGGCAGGCATACATTTGAATGAATTCATCATTATAACCTGGCGTCACATAGAAGCCGTCTAGTTGCTGCCAATTTTCACCAGCCATCCCTGTTTCTTCCGCAAATTCTCGTTTAGCGGCCACCAATAAATCTTCATTAGGATCTACTAATCCAGCTGGCACCTCTAAACTGACTGCTTCAATTCCTTTTCTAAATTGGCGGACCAATACAATTTTATCGTCCCGTAAAGCGAAAATACCGACTGCCGGTCCATGGAAAATGAGTTCACGATCTGCAAGTTCACCATTTTGCAAACGGACTTGATGCTTCTCTAAGTTTAGAATCTTTCCTTCGTATAAGGTTTCTTTTTTAATTGTTTTTTCACCAAATGTCATCATGGTCACCCTTTCTTAAACATTATATTCGTACTTTATCTTTATATGTATATGTATATTTACTGTGATTCTGCTTTTAATTTTGGTGGCTACTCCACTTCATTTTAGCATTTTTATCTACAGTATGGGCTAGAAGGCGAAATTTTAGGGATTTATTTACATTTTCAACTGGCTTCTATTGTATAGGAATAAGCTACTATTTTTAAATAAGACTAGAGGCCGATGTTGATTGACCCCTGGTCCACTATAATAAAGTTAAATCAATCAAAGGAGTGACTAAACATGAACCGCCCGCTTCAATACATCGCAAAAATTGGTCAATATCCTTTTTACTGGCCGATGAACGTGACAATCATTTTTCTATTGTTTGTATTTGGTACCCCCTACTACCAAATTACTTTCTGGGTGTTGGCACTATCTTTCTTAGTCTTTGTAATCAGTAATATTTACACGGCCAATATCGCTGACCATCAAAGTAACCGTGAAAGATATAAACCAAGACGGGTACCCAAATCAAGAAAGGCCATCTATGAGGAAACTGACTTAACTGACCAAGAGATTCATTTTTTCCGGTCCGAAATGGCTGAAGCCTTGGATACTATCGAAACAATCTTAGGGTATGAAAACTACAATACCCATTTAAATATGGTATTTAAACGTTATGATACAAGCAAAGTCTTGAAAAGTTATTTCCAAGCCATTACACAAGCGCCAGATCGTCTAAACCAGGCGACCGATTTCCTATATCATGTGCTCCCAAATTTAAAGGGCACACTTGAACAATATACGGCCATTAATCAAGCAATGGATAAATCGCCACGGAAAATTCAAAAGTTGACTAATTTACGTGAGGAAATCGCAGACTTAGCCCAACAAGGGCAAAGTTCATTCGATAGCTTCACTAATGACCCTGAGTAAAGGAGAACCTTGATGAAAGAAGACAAAAATCAACCAGTAAACAAGCAATCTGATAATATTTCTAAATCAGTAGATGATTTAATCGCCAACCCCTTCCAAGATGCGACTTTAGCCAATTCGCCCTTAGAAAACTTAGCCAATACCGATGAGGAAACTGGTATGGAACAGACCATCTACCAACAATTATCTAAAGACCGTCAAGACCAAGCTAAAGCCTTATCAGAAAAAATTGATGCTAGCGATAGCCAATCCATCGTTTCATATGGTGCCATGGCCCAAAAACAAATCGGTGACTTCTCACACCAAATTATCGCCCAAGTTCAAAACCAGGACTTAGACGTTGTCGGAGAACAGTTACGGGAATTATTAGCCCGTTTAAATGACACGGACCCAAGTCAATTAACCAACCAAAAGCAAAATCGCATTCAACGTTGGTTTAAGAAACAAAAGGCCTCTTTATATGAAATGAATGCCAAATACCAAAAAGTTGGCTACCAAATAGATGAAATTGCTGGCCACTTAACCCGTCAAAAGAATGGTTTATTAAATGACAATCTGCAACTGGATAGTTTATACCAACAAAACTTAGAATTCTTTGAAGCCTTAAATGTCTATATCGCTGCTGCTCAAATTAAAGCAGAACGACTACGTCAAGAAGAATTACCTGCCTTAAAAGATCAAGTTACGAGCGAACACGATCAAATGACCATCCAAAAAATTGCTGACTTAGAGCAATTTATTAACCGTCTTGAAAAACGAATCTACGACTTGGAGCTAACACGCGAAATTACTATCCAACAAGCACCACAAATTCGTTTAATTCAAAATGCCAACCAAAACTTGGCTGAGAAAATCCAATCATCTATTTATACAGCCATTCCTTTATGGAAAAACCAAATCGCTATCCAATTATCCCTATACCGTCAAAAAGATGCTTTGGATGCCCAAATCGCTGTGACAGATACCACTAACCAATTATTAACAGAAAACTCTGAATTGTTGAAACAATCATCACTAGAAACAGCAAGACAGTCTGAACGTGGTGTGGTAGATATTGAAACCTTGAAACACTCACAACAAAACCTGATTGATACCATTACTGAGACCATGCAAATTCAAGAAGAAGGACGGGCAAAACGTCTACAAGCTGAACGTGAAATGGTACAAATGGAGAATGAATTAAAACAACATTTACTTAATGGTAGTCAAAAAAAATAAAATGAACATTTTAAGGTGTTATCATTTCATCTGATTTAGCACATATGTTATACTATATATATGGACAAAACGTCCAATACAAAATGAAATGGAGGAATTATCATGGGCTGGTTATGGTCTTTAATCGTCGGTGGACTTATTGGTTGGGGTGCAGGTGCAATCCTAGGTAAAGATGTCCCAGGTGGCGTTATCGGTAACATTATCTGTGGTATGTTAGGTTCTTGGGTAGGATCTACTTTCTTACAAGACTTTGGTCCTGTAATTGGTGGATACGCAGTGATCCCTTCACTAATCGGAGCTATCGTATTAATCTTAGTATTAAACTTTGTCTTAAAACGTTTAAACTAGTTTAACTATACATTCAATTAAGGGCGCTGAATCAAACGGTTCAGTGCCCTTTTTTTATACCCTATTTTCAACAATCCTCTGACCCATTTGACGAGGAAGTCAAAAGCGGTAGCGACTAAGACTTAGTGTCTAATCGCTACCGCTTTATCTATATTATTCAATTAGCTATCATTAGCCTAATTCAATATTCACTGCTTGAGGCCCACGTTTTCCTTGGGCAATTTCAAACTGTACCTTTTGACCCACTTCTAATGAAGTTTGGTCTAAGTGACGTAAAGCTGAAAAATGCACGAAGATATCATCTTCTTCTGGAAAATCTGGTAACTCGATAAATCCAAAGCCTTCTTTTTCATTAAAAGTCTTTACAAATCCGTAATAGGTCATCTTAATTCTCCTCTTCAACTAAAGCTTCAGGATAGTGGTTGATGACGATGTCAGCACAACGTGCACATAAGTGCGGTGCTGCTTCAATTGTACCAACTTCTTCGTAAACCCCGCGACAACGGTCACATGTTTCACCATGTGCATGTTCAATCGCTAAGCTGTAACCTTCGTAAGCTGTAACATCTGCACCAGCTTCTGAAAGGTCATGGATTTCTAATTGCGATACCATCAAGTATGTCGCTAATTCTTCTCCGACACTATCAAGTAATGCTTTGGTTTCTTCATTGGCAAAAATATGTAATTTCGCTTGTAATGATTTACCAATCACTTTTTCTTCACGAGCCGTTTCTAATGATTTGTTGACATCAGACCGCAAGGCCATAAAGGCAGACCATTTTTCTTCTAAAGTGTCTGCATTTTCATAAGTCACTACTTCAGGGAAGTCAGCTAATTGGGCGTATGCTTCCTCTTCTTGTAGGTATGTCCAGATTTCTTCAGTTGTATGTGGAATAACTGGTGTCAGTAAAGTCGTCACGGCTTTAGCTACTGCATACATAACCGTTTGCATGTTACGACGTTTTGCTGATTCTGGTAATTCAATGTAAACAACGTCTTTAGCGTAGTCTAAGTAGAAGTTAGACATATCTAAAGTTAGGAAGTTGGTGATTTCATGGTTGACAGTCATAAAGTCGAAAGTATCGTAAGCATGACGTACATTGCGCACCATTTCGTTTAGACGGTTCATCATGTATTGGTCAATTGATGCTAGATCTTCATAGGCAACTGCATCTTTTTTCACATCAAAGTCATACAAGTTTCCTAGTAAGAAACGTACAGTATTACGGATACGACGGTAGTTTTCAGCAACTTGACCTAAGATATCGTCAGAGATACGGACATCGTAGTAAGTGTCTACTGAAGATACCCAAAGACGTAAAATGTCTGCCCCACGTTGTTTGATGACGTCGTTTGGTGACACTGTGTTCCCAATTGATTTGGACATCTTGCGACCTTCACCATCGTTAACGAATCCTTGAGAAAGGACTGAACGGTATGGTGCTTCATCGTTTACTGCGACTGATGTTAATAGTGATGAATGGAACCAACCACGGTATTGGTCAGAACCTTCTAGGTACATGTCAGCCGGGAATGTTAGGTCTTCACGTGTGCGTAATACGCCATGGTGAGATGAACCAGAGTCAAACCATACATCCATGATATCCATTTCTTTGGTGAATTCACCGCTTGGCGATGCTGGGTGCGTAAAGCCTTCTGGTAATAAGTCTTTCGCTTCGCGCTCAAACCAGATATTTGAACCGAATTCGTCAAATAGGTTGGCTACATGTTCGATTGTTTCTGGTGTACATACAGGTTCGCCATTTTCTGCGTAGAAGATTGGCAATGGAACACCCCAAACACGTTGACGTGAAATTACCCAGTCTTTACGGTCACGGATCATGTTGTAGATACGTGTTTGACCAGATGGATGCCACCATTTCACTTCATTGTCGATGACGTCTAAAGTACGTTCACGAATTTTTTCTACTGAACAGAACCATTGTGGTGTTGCACGGTAGATAACCGGTTTTTTCGTACGCCAGTCATGTGGGTAAGAGTGAGAGAAGTAATCTAGTTTTAGTAAACGATTATTTTCTTTCATTTTTTCGATTGAAATCTCGTTACCTTTTTCGTAGAAGACACCTTCAAAACCTGGTGCTTCATCTGTAAAGTGACCTTGGTCATCTAATGGTGATAGAACATCTAAATTATAGTTCAATGACGCAAAGTAGTCATCTTCCCCGTGTCCAGGCGCCGTATGGACTAAACCAGTACCTGATTCAGTTGTTACGTGGTCACCTAAGATTAGCAATGAGTCACGGTCGTAATATGGATGTTCAGCAACCATATACTCCAAGTCATTACCTTTAACTGGTTCGCCTTCAACTGTGTAATCTGCCCATTCTAATTCCGTTGCTAGGCTATTCACTAAGTCAGTTGCAACCACAAATTTACGGTCAGCAACAGCGACTACTGAGTATTCAAAGTTTGGATTTACAGCGATAGCCATGTTAGATGGAATAGTCCAAGGTGTTGTTGTCCAGATAATGAATTCTGCATTCTCTGGTAATTTGCCTTTTGTATCGCGTGCTTTAAAGGCTACGTAGATTGAAGGTGATTCAACGTCTTGGTATTCAATTTCAGCTTCAGCTAAAGTAGATTCTGAAGATGGTGACCAATAAACTGGCTTAGCCCCTTTATAGATCAAGCCTTTTTCATACATGTCACCGAATAAACGGATTTGTTGCGCTTCAAATTCTGGTGCTAATGTTAAGTATGGGTTCTCCCAGTCACCAGCAACACCTAAACGTTTAAAGTCATCACGTTGGCCGTTAATTTGTTTCCAAGCGTATTCTTCACATAATTTACGGAATTCAGCATCTGTCATTGACTTACGGTCAACACCTGAATTGGTTAAGGCTTGCTCGATTGGTAAACCGTGCGTATCCCAACCTGGTACGTAAGGTGAACGGAAGCCAGACATAGATTTTGAACGGATGATAATATCTTTAGAGATTTTATTCATGGCATGTCCAATATGAATGTTTCCATTTGCATATGGTGGGCCATCATGTAGGACCCATGGTGTTTTATCTTTATTTTTTTCTTGACGTTGTGCGTATACGTCTTCTTCGTTCCACTCAGCTTGGCGCTCTACCTCTTTAACAGGTAAGTTACCGCGCATTGGGAATTTTGTTTTTCCTAAATTTAATGTTTCTTTCATTTTCATCGCGTAATGCCTCCTCATCGATTTCCTAGAAATAAAAAAAGCCCCATCCGCAAAAGGGACGAAGCTACCGTGGTACCACCCAGATTTTGTATACCACAAATAATGCGGTATACACTCAATAACTTTATCGCAGTCAACGGTTTACCTACTTGGGCAATAACGCATTACCTGTTCAACAAACTACTCCTGGATGATAATAAATAACTTTTCTCGCTCTAATTCGCAGCTAACATAGATTCTCTTTCGATAAATTACGTTATTTATTGTGTTCCACTCTACGTGTTCTATTTCCATACGTCATAATATTACTATAAAAATATTGTAAAAACAACTTTTGTCGCGCAAATACTCCTGATTATTCTTCAGATTTATCTGCTGCATTGGTCAAATCAGCTTCTGTTGACTCGGATTGTACCAGTTCGTCTGTCACATCTTCCGCGTCAGTTGTTGGTTGGTTTGTATCAGTTTGATCAGTAGTTTCAGCTGCTACCACTTGTGTTTCTTCAGCCGCATCAGGTGTATTTTCTGAACCAGTATTTTCTGATGAAGCAGTTTCTACAGATTCGCTAGCATTTTCTGCTACAGCACTTGTTTCTGCTTCCTCTACTACCGGTTCACTGTCTTTAAAACCACTAAAAACTGGCGCAATAGCTGGAATATCATTGTTAAAGAACTCTTCTTTACGTTGTTCTTTTTCAGCTTTTTCAGCAGCTGCCTCAAAGATTGCTTCCCCTTTATTTGACCGTACTGGTAGATCATAATCTTTCACCACTTCATCTAATTGTGGCGTCGGCACATCACCAACTGGTTTTTCAAAGAATAAGTTCTCCCAACGTGGGTCTTCGTACATATCTTTGGCTTGTAAAATCATACCAAAAGATTGGTGCAAGTAAGTACGAGCAGCTTCTTGTAGATTATCTGTTTCCGTATTAATAACAGCCGCTTTCTCAGCAGCTTCAGCAAGCAAGCGACGGGCTTCTTCTTCAGCACTTTCTACAATTAAAGAGGCTTCATTTAACGCTTCTTCACGCAAACGGTCAGCTGCTTCTTGGGCCACAAAAATCGAACGGTTAACTGTCGCTTCCTTGCGGTGGGCAGCATCTACTTCTTTATTCGCTTCGTTTAATTGGTCTTGTAAAGATTTATTTTGGTCCTCTAACTTCTGCATTGAGACGCGGACTTTATTCAAATAGTCATCTACCTCAGTTTTACCGTAACCTGAGATTTTCTGTTTAAATTTCATATTTTTAATTTCTGATGCGCGCATAAAATGAGCCTCCTATTTGTTTTTGATGATCTCAATCGCTACTCTAATTTTACCCTTTTTGGTTTCCATTTGGGTAGCCACATATTTCAATCTGCCATAGCCTCGTATTGAAGCAATATCCCCTGGATTTAATAGCCTTTTCGCGTCTTGCACTTGCGCCCAATTGAGTTTAGCAGCGCCACCCTCAATCAGTAACTTGGCCTTCGCTCTTGGAATTCTAAATCCATCTGAAATCATAGTATCAAATCTTAATGAAGAAAGTGTGATTTCCATGGGTTGCCAGTCAGATTTTGGTTGAATAATTTGGTCAAAATGATTAATTTTCACCAGCTTGACTTTCGAACCACCTATCTTATCCATTTCAAAGCTAAGAAAATCGGCGATTTTCTCGTCGACGAAGAATTGCCATTTCTCCCCAGCCTGGATAATATCTCCGATACGGTTACGTTCAACCCCTTGACCTAGAATAGTTCCTAGTATTTGCCGGTGCTCAATAGTATTAAACTTGCTGGCATAGTGAATATCAAATGGGGTAATTTCAAAATCAGCCGGTTGAATTTCGTAATAAGTCGGCGCTAGTACACACCGTTGGTTCTCCGCATTAGGATAGCCACCGAAAAATTCATAATGAATTTCATCGTCTTGGCCAATGATCATTGATACAATGGCCACTTCTCTTGGATTCAAAAACGGGGTCACTACCGGTGCATATTGGTCTAAGACCAGATTCATCCAGTCCGTCACTTTTTCAACAAAGGCATGTTCGTCTGGTTGAAAGTGCTGTAAAACTTCATAGTTTGCCAAGAGTTGTCCATCCCTTTCTATCAGTTGCTTGGTTCTATTATACAAAAAAATCGGGTAGATACCTAGACCCACCCGTTTGATTTAAAAGTTATTGTTATGGTTAGCGTAAAATATTTAAGCCGTTAGAAGCTAATTGTAGGACAAGAACGCCCACAATCACTGAAAATGAAATGCCTCCTAAACTAGGTAGGATACTATCAAAGAATGATAAATATGGGTATGCTAGTCGGTCAATGATTTGACCAAATTTAGAATCTCTAGCTCCTGGGAACCAAGATAATAAAGCATATACTACTAGCACTAGTGTATAGACATAGATTAAATCTTGAAGAATGTTCACTAAACTATTCACGACTTTCACCCTCTCGATCCCAAATATTGCCACGGTCGCGAGATGCTTTGCCATGTGTATTTGTATATTCTTCATACAAACCTTCAATTTGTACAGTTTCTGGAACGGCAATAAATACGTCAGTTGCTACACGTTGTAAGTCCCCATTCACGGCATATACAACGCCTGTCATATAATCGATAAATCGACGTGCATCTTCATCTGACATTTGTGACAGATTTAAGACCACTGATTTATCGCCCAATAATGATTGACTGATTCGCTCAGCCTCAGCAAAAATGCGTGGTTTAAAAATTTCTACAGTAGCCACATTTTTACGAGACTCACTTAAATTCACTACATTATTTCGCGTTGCATCGTTTGCCATCGTTTTGTTTTGCTCCTTAGTTGGTTGTTCAAATGTAAATTGTGCTTGACTAGTTTGAGCAGCTTTAGCTGGATTTTCAGCAACTGGCTCTTCAAATGACTTTGAATCACTAGTATCTACCGTCTCTTGCTCATAGTAGTCGTCTTCAAAATCATCATCATTGTCAAAGAAATTTGCAAAATAGTCTTTAAAACCCATATTGGATTCCTCCGTTTACTCGGTTTCTGTGTTAAATATAGCTGAACCTACTCTGACAAAATCAGCGCCCTCAGCGACTGCAATTGGATAATCACCTGACATCCCCATGCTCAAGTGTTGGCACGGTGCATAGTCTTTACCCAAAGCTTGCACTTGATCTCTTAATTGACGCAAGTTGGCAAAATAATTGTGAATCTCTTCATCCGTCGCGTCAATTGGTGCCATTGTCATCAAGCCCACAATCTCTACTTTAGGAAATTCCGCCACTGCTTCGATAAAGGCATCAAGCTCAGCTGGTGCAATCCCATGCTTAGATTCCTCGCCAGAAACATTGACCTGTAGGAAGCATTTGATAACCTTGTCCGCCCGCTTGTCAATTTCCTTGGCCAGTTTTAACCGGTCAAGGGCATGGAAATAATCGATCTCATTAATGATATCTTTGACCTTACGGGTTTGCAAGGTGCCAATTAAATGCCATACAATATCGTCTGCCATAGCAGCAGATTTTTCCTGGAAGCCTTCTGGACGATTTTCTGCAAAATGTCTCACGCCTGCATCATATACTGTGTTTGCTTCATCTATTGAATGGTACTTAGAAACGCAAATCAGCGTCACATCATTTGATGATAACGCTGATGATTGTTGTGCATTTGCAATAATGCCTTCAATAGACTGCACGTTATTGCGAATTGTCATATTAACGACGACGCTTTCTGAAGAATGGTGGTGTATCTAATTCATCGTCATCTGAGTTGTGTGATGAGTAATCATTTTCTACAGGTGCAGATGGTGCGTCATCAAAAGTTCTGCGTGAACGGTTTGAATCTTCATAACGGCTGCTATCGAAGTCGTTGAAGATGTCGCGGTTTTCTTCTTGGCGACGTTCAGTCACTTGTTTTTCTTTAAAGTTGTCTGGTTGGTTAGCGAAATCGCGACCTGAACTTTGTTGGAAAGCAGAGTGGCCGCCAGAACGTTTAGCACGTTTTTCATCGCGACGTTTTTCAGTATCAATACCAGTTGCGATAACTGTTACGATAACTTCGTCTTCTAAGTCTTCAGCAATTGTAGTACCAAAGATGATGTTTACTTCTGAAGAAGAAGCTGCTGCTACGATATCCGCTGCATCTTGTGCCTCGAATAGCGTTAAATCGTCGCCACCCTTGATGTTTAATAGGATTTGCTCAGCACCATCAATAGAAACTTCTAATAATGGAGATGAGATAGCTTTCTTAGTTGCTTCAGCTGTACGGTTTTCACCAGTAGAAGCACCGATACCCATTAAAGCAGTACCTTGGTCAGCCATTACTGTACGAACGTCAGCAAAGTCTAAGTTTACGTAACCAGGTGCAGTAATCAAGTCAGAGATACCTTGAACACCTTGGCGTAATACGTTGTCAGCTTCACCAAATGCTTCACGCATAGGTGTTTTCTTGTCAACGATTTCTAATAAACGGTTGTTTGAGATAGTTACTAAAGTATCCACATGTTGTTTCATTTCTGCGATACCTTGAGC
The DNA here is from genome assembly GCF_053627715.1 of Aerococcus sp. 150760013-2. NCBI lineage: Bacteria > Bacillati > Bacillota > Bacilli > Lactobacillales > Aerococcaceae > Aerococcus > Aerococcus sp. 150760013-2. The sequence goes on along the minus strand of NZ_JBSEYI010000002.1, from coordinate 86,209 downwards.
AGCTGAGCGACCACGTTTTGGTCCTTCAAAAGTGAATGGACGAGTCACAACACCTACAGTTAGCGCGCCGATTTCTTCTTTAGCGATACGGGCTACGATTGGTGCGGCACCTGTACCAGTACCACCACCCATTCCGGCAGTGATGAAGATTAAGTCAGCACCTTGTAATGCTTCGCGGATTTGATCTTCTGATTCTTCAGCAGCTTTAGCCCCAACTTCTGGTTGAGCACCGGCACCTAAACCACGAGTAGATTTAGGTCCAAGTTGGATTTTAATATCAGCTTTTGAGTTTTTCAAAGCTTGTGTATCAGTATTTGCAACAATAAATTCAACGCCACGTACGTTCTCCTCGATCATACGGTTAACAGCGTTGTTACCACCACCACCAACACCAACTACTTTGATTGATGCGTTATTCATATCCATGTTTTCGTATTCGAATTCCATATCCATTTTATATCCTCCTGGTAATTAAATTAAACAAAAAAGTCTTTGAAGAAATTTTTAATTTTATCAACTGGGCTTTCTTCTTCGCCCGCTTCAGTTTCGTCATTTAATTCATCATATTGGCTAGCTGGTCTTTCTTCATAATAGGTTTGTTCATTATTAGAAGGCGATACGCTAGGTTTATCGTTAGCACTATCATCTTTTACTTGTTTGTAATTGTCAACTGATTCTGTTTGCTTTGTGCTAGCAACTGGCTCTTTTGGCGCAACAGTTGGTTGACTAGTCCGAGTAGTTGGTGCGACCTGTACTTGTTGCCCATTATCTTGTGCTAAGTGATGAATGTCATCTAATTGCGCCACATATTGGATTAAACCAACCGCTGTGGTAAAGATTGGGTTACGCAAGCCGACGTATTCTGGAATGTAGTAACGCACTTCATGGCCAAACACTTCTTCAGCTAAATCTAAAACACCAGGTAATGATGCTGCCCCACCGGTCACAATAGTACCACCTGGTAAAGCAAAGGCTTCGATTTTATCTAGAGGTTTTTTCAATGTTTCGAATATTTGACGTTCCCGAGCTTCAATAATTTCAGCTAAGTAATGTTCACTCACACGTTCTGGATTCACCTTACCAATTGTTTCAACTGGGAAGAATTCTGAATCGCTCGTATCTTTAGGTAGGGCATAGCCATATTCTAATTTGATTTGTTCAGCATTTTCAATTGAGGTATTCAATATAGTCGAGATATCTTTTGTAACAAGTTCCCCACCTTCGTGGTCAACCGTTGCAAATTTCAATTGATCATCGTGGAATACAGACACACTTGTTTGTCCGCCACCCATGTCAATTAAGATTGTCCCAAATTCACGTTCACTCTTACTCATCGCAGCGTATGCATTTGCATAAGATTGAACAACTAGGTCACGAATATTCAAACCTGCCATTGCCACGCAACGACGAATATTATGAACGAGTGTTTTTGGACCAGTGACTAAGCTAGCGTATAACTCTAGTCTTACACCAATCATGCCACGTGGGTCTTTAATGTTGTCAAAGCCATCAACAATGAATTCCTCCGGCATCACTGAAATAATTTCTCTTTCAGCTGGTACTGAACGAACTTTTGCTGCCGCTAAAACATTTTTGACGTCCTTATCTGTAATCTCTCTGTTGTCATTTGACACAGCGATCATACCGTAACAAGGTTCGATGTTCACCTGATTACTTGGGACAGCTACAATGACATCGTTAATCGTATAATTAGCTTTTTGTTCGGCTTTTTTAATCGCGCGCTTGATAGACTCAACAGTCTTGTCAATATCTACAATCACACCTCTACTGAGTCCTTGTGAGCGCTCATGACCTACTCCAATAACATTAATTTGTTGGTTAACATATTCTGCAACTACTACTTTTATTGAAGTGGTTCCAATATCTAAACTTGCAAAAATTTCTGGCTGAACCATGTTTATTGAAACCTCCTAGAAAATTTAATATTTAATCGTATCGTTACTATTTTAACATAGACGGTACCAATTACCAACGGAATTACCGCTACTTCCTCATAGAAATTGTTGACATAGTCACGGTCTGTCAATGTGATGACGTTTTCCTACACGCAAATGTTTTTAATTGCCTTCACATGATTTCGCCACTTTATTCACTCACTGATTCAACAACTGAATTGCCACTTGCTGCATCCGTTTCTACACTAGAAGATGCTGCTTGTGCATCAGTACTTTCGACCTGACTACCTTCACTAGATGATGCTGATGAAGCATTTGACCCGCTAGTTGATTCAGTAGTTGAACTATCTGTCGTCTCACTCCCTGAATCTGTTGATGAAGCATCTAGTTCACTAGCTTCACTTTCACTCGCTGCACTTGATTCTGCAGCCACCGATTCATCATAAGCCTTTTTATCTTCTTCTAAAGCGTAAGGGTTATTCCCATCATTTAATTCAGTGAAATAAATAGCTACTTCCATATCGATTAGTCCCGTTTGCCCGTCCAATTGACTGGCAATACCATTATAATAACTCATCCGGTCACCAATTGAACTAATGAACCCTCTCACCACATTCCCGTCAACCATTTGTAAGGCAATCCGGTCAGTATTACTTTCATCACCTGTATAAGTCACTAAGGAAATTTTTTGAATGATATCATCTGACAGACTTGATAGGGCCTTAACCGTTTCTGTTAGCTTGGCTTTTTGATCTTCATTGGCAATATCATAACCTTCAAATAAGGGTAACTCTTTTTCAAGTGATGGCAGTGGTGTATCGATGATTTCATTATTTTCTAGTAAAGGGTAGAAAAAGTCCGCAATCTGGATGTAGCCCAATTGGCGGTAGGCTGACACGTTCACAGCTACTTTATTCCAATCCGATACATTCACAGTTGCTGACTTGACCGAAGGATTTTGGTTTACAATAGCTTGTTCCACCTCACCCTTGGAATTTTTCAAATCCGTCACCGACATCCCTTCATTTAGGGGAGATAAATTCATGCTTTCTGTATCCTCCACACCTTCAACAGTGATTGAAGCCACATGATTAAGCGGGGAAGCATAGTAACCAGCCACAAATAATGCAATTACAAATGGTAATAATAATAGGACCATTTTCTTCCAGTTAGTTGGTTCACTTTTTTGTACCTTCTTAACTGGAGGCATCCCCTGATTACTTGTCACCTGCTGCTTTCGCTTGCCGGCTTGACCTTGCTTTTGTTTCTTCGAATTAGCTTTGCCTTTTATATTGAATTTAGGCAATCGCCACTTGGCTTTTTGTTTTGCTTTTTTCTTCACAGGTTTTTGCTTGCTACTTTTTTGTTTATTTTTATTTGACGCTGCTTGTTTCTTTTCAAGCTTAGCTTGGTCCTGGTCTTCGTCTTGACGACTGCTATCCACACCATTTTGCACTGCATCTTGGTTTGACTTGTTAGCACTTTTGTCTTGCCTTCTGGCGACATCTGTCCGAGCATTTTCAGCTAATTTTTCATGCAAACGACGTCTTCTCTCGCGTCGCTCTTGGCGAATACGTTCTTCTTCCCAATCCATCATCACGCCCCCTTTCTATCTATTTATTTGGAAAAAGGACTTCCTATTTCACAAGGCTTTCGATGATCTTGATTAAACGGTCACCCGCATCTGGCACCCCTTGGTTCAAGGCGTTCGCCGCAATCCGGGCACGTTCATTTTTATCAGCCATCAAGCCATCAATTTCATCTAATAAAACATTTACATTAAGGTCATTTTCTAAAATCATGCGGGCTCCGTCATGCTTCACTAGCGAGCGGGCATTCATTTCCTGATGGTTGGCCGTTACATTAGGACTTGGAATCAAAATAGATGGCGTCCCTAAGGCTGTTAATTCAGTCATAGTTGTTGCGCCTGAACGACACACGACTAGGTCAATGGTATTGAACAAGGCGGGCATATTATCGATATAGGACACAATTTGTACATTATCCCACTCATTAAAGTCAGAGAATGCTTCTTTAAATTCTTCGTAGTAAGTATCCCCTGAAGCGATCAATACTTGATAATCTTTTTCGATAAATGATGGAATAGCTTCTTTAACAGTTTCGTTGATTCGTAAAGCGCCACGACTACCACCGAAAATCAATACTGTTGGCTTGCCGTTTTCTAGACCATAAGCAGTTAAATCTGCCTTGTCTGTAATAGACGCTACCTCTTGGGCACGCGGATTGCCTGTGAAAACTACTTTGTTCGCGTATCGTTTAAAATCTTTCGCTACATCCTCAAAGCAAATAGCTATTTTTGCCATAAAAGGCGCTAAAAACTTATTGGTCATGCCGGCAACGGAATTTTGTTCATGGATAATACTTGGCACACCTGTACGTGCAGCTGCAAATAAAACCGGCGCACAGACATAACCACCTGTACCAATCGCTACATCCGGGTTAAAATCGCGGACGATTTGCTTTGCCTTACGGATACTATCAAACATGTAATAAACTGTCCTAGCATTATCTAAAGACAATGACCGTTTGATCCCTTGAATTTGGATAGTTTTGAAATTGACCCCTTCATTAGGCACAATTTTTGATTCCAATCCACCTTCAGTCCCCACATACAGAAATTCTGCATCCGGATATTGCGCTAAAATTTGTTTTCTTAGGGCTAAGGCTGGGTAGATATGCCCCCCAGTCCCACCACCGGAAAGTAAAATTCGCATAATAAACTCCTTTTTCTCGCTAATTAATTTATTTACCTAAGTCTTCAATCGCTTTGATATAACGGTCACCACGGACTTCAAAGTTTGGATATTGGTCCCAAGAAGCTGAAGCTGGTGACAATAGAATGGTGTCACCAGGTGCTGACATGTCAAAGGCTGCTTTAACAGCTTCTTCGATCCATTCTACTTTTTCAATTTCTGTTAAACCTTGACTTTGTCCTAGGTCAGCAAATTTATCTGCTGCTTGTCCGAATACAACCATACCTTTCACACGGTCCATATGATCTGCTAATTCAGTCACTTCATTCCCTCGGTCTAAACCGCCCGCTAACCAAATGACATTGTCATGTTTTTGACTGAATGAATCAAGGGCTGTAATGGAGGCATCGTTATTTGTCGCTTTTGAATCATTGTAGAAACGACGACCGTCGATTTCAGCAACAAACTGTAGGCGGTGTTTCACGCCGTGGAAGGCAGATACGCCGTTTTTGATTTCTTCGTTTGAAATTCTTAGTAATTTACCAATAGCAACGGCCACTAGCATATTTTCTAAGTTGTGGTGTCCTGGTAGGAAGAAATCTTTTCTATTGAAGACAATTTCATCATGCCACATAAAGTTTTGGCTATCTTGATCAAACCAAGCACCGTCAGGTTGAATAGTGGTCGCTGAAAAAGGCACAACTGTTGCTTTTGTCGCTCGGTCGCCAAATACGTCCATTTGGTCGGCATTTAAAATCAAGAAGTCATCTACAGTTTGGTTGGCAGTGATTTGCCATTTTGCAGAAATATAACCGTCCATTGAACCATGATAGTCTAAATGGGCAGCGTAAATATTGGTAATGGCTGCAATGTGTGGTTTAAATGCATCTGTACCCATTAATTGGAAGGAAGATAATTCTAAAATCAACCGGTCATCTGCTTCAGCTTTTGAAGCGATGTCTAATGAAGGAATCCCAATGTTCCCCCCAATGTAGCTTTCACCTGTAAGTGAATCTGCTTTCCCTAACATTTCGCCAACTAGGCTAGTAGTTGTTGTTTTACCGTTAGAACCAGTGATACCAATGATTGTGGCATCGGTCATCTTATCTGCAAGTTCGATGTCGGTATAGACGGGTAGGCCAATTTCTTGCGCGCGAACGACCATTGGGTTGCTATAAGGAATACCTGGGTTTTTAACCATAAAGGCGAAGTCTTCGTCTAATAGTGATACGGGATGACCGCCAGCAACAACACGGGCGTTATTTTCCTCAATAAGGGATTGGGCATCTTTATTTTCTTCAAGGGGTTTAAAGTCGTTGACAGTAACAATTGCCCCCAGTGCTTGTAGATGTTGCACGACTGAAACACCAGTCTTTGCAAGTCCGAGTACTAATATTTTTTTATTGCGAACTGATTCGCGCCATTGTGATGCTTCCATAATGATTTCCCCTTTAGTAAAAATTTAAATTAAAAGAATAATAAGCCGATGATGGCTGTGACTAAACCGACTGCCCAAAAGATAATATCTACCTTCCACTCGCTCCAACCAATCATTTCAAAGTGATGGTGGATTGGTGACATTTTGAAGACACGTTTACCGGTCAATTTGAATGAAGTGACTTGTATGATAACTGAAGCTGTTTCAACTACGTATACGAATCCAATCAATAGTAATGACCAAGGGTTGCTTAACATTACTGAAATAACAGCTAATAAAGCACCTAGAGCTAGTGACCCGGCATCTCCCATGAAGATACGAGCTGGTTTGCGGTTAAAAAATAGGAACCCTAATAATCCGGCAACTATAGCGATACAGAAGGCCCCAATTCCGCGTTCACCCATTCTAAATGCAATCAGTGCATAAGTTGAGAATGAGATGACACCAAGACCTGATGATAGGCCGTCAAGTCCGTCCGTTAAATTGAAGGCATTTGAAAACCCTGTGATCCATAGTAATAAGAAGACGAAGACGAATAAGACGTTTGTAATGCCTGTTGTAAATGGAAATGGAATCGACACATGGAAGGTAATCACACGCATTAATAATACGATTAGCGCTGAACCCACAATTTGTAAAATCAATTTTTGCAGTGAAGTTAAACCTTCATTTTGTTTCTTGAAAATCTTTAAGAAGTCATCGGCAAATCCGATACCACCAAAGAAAATCATTGTCCCAACTAACAACCAAACTTCACTGTGCCATTGCCCAGTAAGAATAGACCAGATCAATAATCCGACTAGGGCTGCGGATAGGAAAACGACCCCACCCATTGCTGGGGTACCAGATTTGGCTTTATGCCAAGCTGGTCCCTCATCTCTTGTAACTTGTCCGAATTGTTTTTCACGCATAAATTGAATGAAAAACGGCATACCGACTAGCGTTAACACTAGTGTCGTGATAAATAGTAATACCATAATTTTCCCTTTCTCTTCCCTTATATTTATAGGTTAATGTAGATTTATGTTCCTTGTTTTTAAGTGTTTATGACTCAGCTAATTGTAACACAATCGTCTTATCGTTATTGACTTGTTCACCTACTGCGATCGACTGCCCAACAACGACGCCTTCACCCTCAAGTTCTACTTCAATACCAAGTAATGAAGTTAACGCTTGACTAGCTGACGCGTTCAATCCGGTAAAGTCTGGCATGGTTGGATTTGTATCATCAGACATCAAGAAGATTGGTTGTGTAACAGACACTTCCTCGTTTACTGCAGGGGTTTGGCTGACGATTTTTTCCCCATCACCAATCACTTCTACATTGACGAAGCTAGCATCTGATAAGTTTTGTTGCGCCTCTCCGACAGTTAATCCTGACACATCAGGGACGGTTGCCGTCACAACTGACTCACTATCACCTAAGGCATTATATTCTAGGGCCCTAGTTAATAGTGGTGTATAAATTTTTGTCATCATATCGCTTGCGGTTGTTTCCAAGTTCTTCGGTTGTTCCGCTGTGATATAGAGGACATATTGCGGATCTTCACTTGGGACAAATCCAACTACAGAGTATAAGTATTTGGTTAACCCTGCTTCATAAGTGTTGGTTTCAAGGTTGAAGACCTCAGCAGTACCTGTCTTAGCGGATACTGTATAGTCGTCTAAGTCATAAGCGGCCCCGGTACCTGTATCTGCATAAACAACAGATTGTAAGTATTCAAGGGTCTTATTGGCAGTTTCTTTTGAAATTGGTGAAGAAACTACTTCTGGTTCAACAACTTGCATGGTCCCATCTTCTTCATAACGGTTAACCAATTGTAATTTCATCATATTCCCGTCGTTAGCAATTGCGGTGAAGGCTTGCATCATTTGATAAGGTGTTACGTAAATCCCTTGTCCAAAACCAGTCGTTACTTTATCTGCTTCATAATCATAGTTCATTGACCCACTTGCTTCGTTGGCAAATCCTGAACCCGTTTCTTGCAGTAGACCGAACTCACGGATATAAGATTCCCAAACGTCATAACCCATCTCTTTTACTAAATGGATCATCAGGGTATTTGATGATTGTGATAACCCCTCTAGTTCGGTAATCACACCCCAACCAATTCCGTTATAATCGGCAATCGTTGAACCGCCCATAGTTACGGGACTTGAATCGTAGAATGAATCTGGGTCAAATACCCCTTCTTCAATGGCTGCTGCTACAGTTAATACTTTAATCGTAGATCCTGGTTCATAAGCTTTTTCAACTAGTAAGTTTTGCCACATATCGTCGATACCTTCTTTTGTTTCTAGGTTGAAGGTTGGTCTTTGTGATGCTGCAACAATTTCTCCAGTTTCTGGTTCAACTAGCATAACTGTCATTGACGTTGGTTCATATTTTTCGTAAACCTCTGTCATCAAGGTTTCTAAATAAGTTTGTAGTCGTGAATCTAAGGTTAAATATGCGTCAGACCCATCGGTAGTTTCTTCCTCCACTTGACCTGTTCCACTTAACTCAACATTGGTCGAACTTGATTGGTAAGATTTACGACCATTGGTACCTTTTAGGATGCCATCCATAGACAGTTCCAAGCCCATTTGGCCGGTTAAACGACTATCGATAGCAGTGCCAGCTTCCATATACTCAGCATACCCAATTAAATGAGAGGCAAAGACGCCGTTTGGATACATTCTAGTTGGCGTTTCATTAAACATAATACCTGGTAGATTTTGATCGTCAATAGCCTTCATCTCAGCGTATGTCAGGTCTTGCCCTGCCGTACCAAACTCTACTTGAGAAGCATCTTGAGTGTTTAGTCGTTCTAAGATTTCATCAGCCGTCAGGTCGATATATTGCGACAAGACTTGAGCAGTATTTTTCTTATCCACTACATATTGCGGGTCCTCTGGTTCAGACCATTCATCCGTTAAAACAGCGTACAATGAATAAGAAGTAGCATCCATTGCCAATGGATTTCCACCTACATCATAGATGGTTCCACGTTGTGCTGACAATATGCTACTTCTATCATAGAGGTTTTGGGCCTGCTCCGATAAATCTTGACCGTTCACAGTCCCAAAAACCATTATTTGTGTTAAACGAATGCCAAATATGAGTAGTAAAAAACCTGCCAATCCCATCATCGCTCTAATTGTTTTTTTGCGATTCTTTTTGAGTTTTTTACTGTCTTTCATTATTCCACATTCCTTATATTTTCTTCATTCATATTCAACCCTTGTTCTTCAGCGATTTCTACCACTCGTGAGTAGTTAGATAATTCGTGGACTTCTTGGGTTAAGTTCTCTTTTTGAACACCTAAATCTTCTGCATTTTGTTGTACTTCTTGTAACTGCTGTGATGCTGCATTCACGTTAGCACGCATAATGGTAACCCCTAATAGTCCTGAAATCATAAATAGAAAGGCTACTGTCATCAACATTTTTTGCATCAGTGAGAATTTTACTTTTGGTCTACTTTTACTGGCCGGTATACTCGCCGGAAGAGTTGTCATATTCCGCTTTGGTTGTGCATGTTGACTTTCTTCTGGGTAAGCCGGAATATTTGGAATGGCTCTTTCGGCCGGCATAGCATTCATTTTAATATTTACTTGGTCTTGTAGTAGAAATATTGCCATAAATACTGCTCCCTTCTATTGGTTGGCTTCCTTTTGCTTGTTGGTCTAAAGTTGTGTAAATGTCTATTTAATGCGTTCGATTAAACGCAACTTGGCACTTTGTGCGCGTGAGTTATGCGCCAATTCTTCTTCACTGGCGTAAATTGGTTTTCTATTAACCAATTTAAATGGGGCTTCAATATCCGCATTAATCACCGGTAAATTCGCCGGTAATTCATCGCCTGTTGATGCGTCCTTGAACATTTGTTTCACAATGCGGTCTTCTAATGATTGGAAGGAAATTGTAGATACTCGCCCACCAATATTTAATAGATCCAAGGCTTGTTCTAATGAATCTTCAATCGCACCTAACTCATCGTTGACTGCAATACGCACTGCTTGGAAAATCCGTTTAGCCGGATGTCCACCCTTACGACGGGCTGGTGCCGGAATCGCTTCCTTAATAATGTCCACTAATTCCTCTGTACGCGTAATACGATGATCCGCTCTTCTTTGCTCAATTTTACGGGCAATTTGTTTAGAGAATTTTTCTTCTCCGTAGCGGTAAAAAATACGTACAAGATCATTGAAATCCCACTCATTAATGATGGTTTCTGCTGTTAATGCTTGGGTTTGGTCCATACGCATGTCTAATGGTGCATCTTGGTGGTATGAAAATCCGCGTTCAATCTCATCTAATTGCGGTGAGCTCACGCCAAGGTCATACAAGATACCATCTACACCAGTAATACCCATTTTTTCAAGTTCTGACTGGATATGTCTGAAATTATTGTGGACAAGGGTTACCTTGCCACTTTCAATTTCCGCTGCCAATACTTTCTCGGCATTGCCAATGGCCACTAAATCCTGATCAAAGGCGATTAAACGACCTTCGTCAGATAGGGCTGCTGCGATTTTAGAACTATGTCCAGCACCACCCAAAGTACAATCAACATAAATACCATTGGGTTTGATTGCCAATCCGTCTACTGATTCGTTTAACAACACTGAGATATGATGGAATTCATCTGCCATTCTTCTGCCATCCTCTTCTTCTATAATTCTTTATCTCTTCAAAATTTGTTACATTTAGTTTTCTAATTTAAGTTTTTAATTAAAGGCCAAAATCTAACATGTCTTCCGCAATTTCTTCAAAGCTTTCTTCAATTTCAGAAGAAACACTTTCCCATTTTGTTTTCGACCAAATTTCAATACGGTCAGAAACACCTAAGACCAAACATTCTTTTTCAAGACTGGCATAGTCTACTAGGGTTGATGGGATATTAATACGACCCTGTTTATCAATTTCAGCTTCAGCCGCTGCAGAATAGAAAAATCGTGTAAAAGCACGTGCTTCTTTCTTAGCTAGCGGTAATTGTTTCAATTTCTCTTGAATTTTCTCCCAATTTTCTAAAGGATAGCCAAAAACACACCCATCCAAACCACGCGTAATTACGAACTTAGCGCCTAAGTCCTCACGTAATTTAGCTGGAATGATGATTCGCCCTTTGGCGTCGATATTATGTTGGAATTCTCCCATCAACATCATTTATCACCCTATGTGCCTAACCTTAGCCTTTATTGGTATAAGTCTACCATATCTCCCCACTTTTCACCACATTTCCCCAAAATTTTGCTATTTTTTGCACTTTTTGTGGAAAAGGCGTAGTTGCGGGATTTTTTCACACAAAAAAGAAGTTTTGAACCTGTTTTTAACAAGTTCAAAACTTCTTTTTTGTATATTTTTAAGAATTTCAAGTTTCTACATAATAGAGATTGATGACTAGCTAATGTTTACATTGTCACTACTTGAATAATTCGGCAGACGGTTACCAACACATAAGTAATGAAAGTAATGGAGAAAGCAATATTTACAAGCATTCGGTAGAATTTTTTAACAATAACTTCTTCGTTTTTCACAAGTCGCCAAACCAGAATACCAATCGCCAACAAGGAAATCACAACCACTAAGTGGGGAATAATTGAAAAGAACAATAAATCCTTGGAGATAAAGTGGAGGCAAACCAAAAGAATAGGAAAAACAACATCAATCGGTGCAAATTTAATCCGCTTGTTAAAGTAGAGGTAAGGTTTTCCTACTGTGCCTACAAGTAATAAGCTCACGATGGGTAGTAGATAAAACAGTATTTCGCTCCATTTGAAAGCCATAATCGTCAACCTTTCCTTTATTTTCTATATCAACCATAAGTATGTCATCCATTAATACTAGCTAAGATGGCTAAAAATGTCTAGATTGATTTTCCCTTTAAAAAAGGAAAACAAAAAAGGCACTAACCAAAAGCGGTTAATGCCCTTTTAATTATATATAATCAAAGTAAACATTTTAGTTTCCCACATATCAACTATGCAGTAATCCTCAATGAATCTTGCGCTAAATAAAATTATTCAGCTGCTGCGTCAGTCATTACATCTTTACCATCGTAGAAACCGCAGTTTGCACATACATGGTGAGATTTACGTAATTCACCACAGTTAGGGCATGCGTTCATTCCAGGTACTTCTAACTTGTAATGTGTACGGCGTTTGTTTTTTCTTTGTTTAGACGTTTTACGTTTTGGTACTGCCATCATTACACCTCCTAATTAAATATCAATTATGCTTCATCCGACGATTCTGAATCTTTAAACAAATCTTGAAGTTTAGCGAATTCAGGATTGATAACTTCCTCTTCATCACGTTCAGCTTCAAACTCTGTTTGGCTTACAACTCGCCAGTCATTCCCTTCAGGAAACGCATCGTCAGCCTCTTCCTCTTCAGTCAAAATCTGAATTGGTAGATTTAGAAGAATGTTGTCACGAATAGATTCTCGCAAATCTAACGTGTAGCTATCCATAGATAACTGAACAACGTGTTCTTCATCGACAATATCTGTCTCCCAACCGTCTTCAAGAAAACGTTCGGAAACTGGTAATTGTAGATCCAGCACTACCGGCTCTAAAGACCGTGTAGATGGCATCGTCATTTTTAGTGCTAATCGTAATTGTGTCAATACTGTATGTTCTTCATAGAGAACCATACCATCAACTGAAACAGGTGACATGTCGATCAACTCAGGTATTACTGCCTTCATTTGCTCTTTCATATCGACTGATTCTTGAATCATCATTGGTTGGGATGCGATTTGACGCAACTCTTGAATAGACCATTTCATTATTGACCACCTAATAAGCAACAAGAAAAATTATACTAAGTTTAAACTTATTTGTCAATGTTTTTTCCTTGACAAGGTCATTAAATTAAACTCATTATCACTTTTTGACTGTCATATTTACAGGATGAAACGTACTTTCCCATACTACTAGGTCTCCATCAAAAAGTAAACTATTTTTCCTCTGCTCCCTTTCCTTTTTTTATTTCGTAAATATTGGCGGATGATTGAAATTTTGTGTATCAATTTGTGGTTTTAGTATTTCATACATCCGGTCAACCTTCAACCACATTGGCCATTTTTCTTCACTCGTCTGGTCCACACGACTCACCAATTGCCACAGACTATCCGCCCCACTCAAATCCGCCTTAACCGTCTTCAAATAAGCCCGTCCCTTCTCAGTCGCCCCAAGCAACATCAAAGGCTGTCGATGACTAGGTGAAAGCACTGCCTGCATCTCATCTTTTTGAATATTCAAAGCCACCATCAAAGCCGTCCTTTGCACCCGATTTGCCGACCAATTCCGATTCTTCACCCGGTCCACAAAATCATAGAAATTATCCACCTGCTTGATCGCCTCAACCATCCGATTTTCCATACCACCCACCATCTGATAGATACCCCCTAACTCCCCGTTAGAAGCCGTCAACAAACGATAGCGCAGATAAGGAAATAAATCCGTCCACGACACCAGCAGGTCCGCCTCAACTGCCTTACATAAAGCCTCAGCCATATCACTAGGCACCATCTTCTCCAATTCATTCGACTCTTTAAGACCCTTTAAATCTTTGGAAAAGAGGTAGTGACGTATGGCTGACCCAGACGTATAAAGACTAGTGTCTTGGTCTAATTGGCCTTCATTTAAGGCATTTAAACGATGGTTGTCCCCAATCCGTTTGACCGGCACCATCTTTAAAGGCGTCTGTAGCTGGGCATTGACCTTAGCATAAGCAAAAGCCAGTAAGGTATTGGCGTTTTCTTTAAAGTTGACCTTTAAATCCGTAATTTCTAGATGGGTCGCCTGCAAATATTGAATAGCTGCAATCCGTTTTTCAGCGAAAGAACGGTTGTCTAAATTCTCTACATATTGGTCAGCGGCCGCTACTTGATCAGGGTGGGCGATCATCCATTTGGCCAATTGTTCATAATCAGAAAAGTGGTCGTCTTCAACCCCAAAAGAAATAGCTGATGCACCAAGGGCCACCAAAGCTTTTACCCCGCCTTCAGCGAAGTAGTCAGCTGGTTGGGTAGCAAACCAAAATGGTAACTCAACCACTAAATCACAGCCGTTCTCCAAAGCAACGGCTGCCCGCGCCCACTTGGATACTAGGCTTGGTTCCCCACGTTGAACGTAGTTACCAGACATGACGCCAATTACAAGGTCGGCCTCGGCCTGGTATTTGGCTTTTTTGATCTGATGGGCGTGTCCGTTATGGAACGGATGCCATTCGGCAATAATTCCGACAGCTTGCATAGGGTCACCCCTTTTTCAAAGTGTTTACATTACTTATTTCTGCGCTGAAAAGAAGATACGTTTAGAACTCTCATCCGGTGCGTCTTGGCCAAAGTCTGCTGTGACACGGATGTTCTTGAAGCCTACTTGGGTCAAAATTTCCTGGTAAGCTTCAATAGGCAAGGTCTGTTCGTAGTGCATTTCTTCAAACCGTTGGTAGTTGTTATCGTCTGTGTTTTGAACGAATACGTTAATGGTATGGTCGATGGTATTTTCGCCACGGAACTGGTCTGATGTCCAGGTAAATACGGCGTCATCCCACTCAACGACAAAGGATGTTTCTGGATAGATGTCATTCATTTGATGGATAGAATGAACGTCGAACATGAAAATCCCACCATCTTGTAATTGCTGGTAGATATGGGTAAAAGTAGTTTTCACCGCATTCGCGTCCGCTAGATAATTAAAGGTATCGCAGAAACAGGAAATGACTGCTGCTTGGTCCCTTAATTCAAATGTGGTCATGTCATCTTGCCAGAATTCAAGGTCTAACTTAGCTTCCTTAGCGTTCGCTTTGGCTGCAGCGACCATTTTTTCAGATAGGTCTAGCCCCTTGATAGGATAACCTGCTTGGGCCATCAAAATAGCGAATTGACCGCCACCTGCGCCAAGGTCCAACCAATAGTCTTGGCCCTCTATGAATTTGTCGAAGGCCTGCATGGTTTCTGTGGCGAAGGTAAACCAAGATAGGTATAGACTGTCATCAAACAAGATTTCGTAGACATCGGCGAATACGTCATATTGTTGTTGATTTTCTGTCATGGTTGCGCCTTAGCTAATCCATTCTTCAACGTTGACTAATGGTGCTTCAGCCCACATTTTTTCTAAGTTGTAGAAACCACGTTCTTCACTTGTAAATACGTGTACAATCACGTCGAAAGCATCGATTAAGATCCAACGGTTACCGTCTTTTCCTTCGATACCCTTCACTGAAAATCCTGCTTCTTCAATTGCGTCTTCAACAGCGTCCACAATGGCTTTAACTTGACGATCGTTACGACCAGACATGATGACAAAATAGTCAGCCATTGGTGTTGTGTTGGCAACGTCTAAGGCTACGATATCTGTCGCTAAGCGGTCGTCCGCACCTCTAACGATTGCTTCTAATAATATTTCACTCTTTTTAGTCATAAATACTCCTTTATTATTGCTGTTTTATTCTGATTACTTGTTTTTATTACTTTTTTTTGCTGCTAAATTTTTTAACCCAATCATTGTAGATGGCGATTGTTTCTGGATATACTTGACGGCCTGATTCAACCAAATGGACAATAGATTGTTTGATTTTAAAGTCTACTGCCGCATCTAAGTCAGTCTTGGCTAGATCTCGTGCTTGTTCAACGCCCTTAAAGTCACGACCTGGTTCGATATAGTCGGCGATAAACAAGATTTTTTGGTCTAGAGTCATGTCATAGCTCCCTATAGTATGGGACCAAACAGCCTGTAAGATATCTTCATCTTTGACCCCAAATCGAGTATTTGCAATCATAGCGGCTAATGGACCGTGCCAAATGGCAGATCCGTAATTTAACCACTCTGGGTCGTATCCTGGATAGTCTTTAAACTCAGATAAGTGGTTTTCGCTATCCTCTTTAGCATAATCATGGAGTAAGGCTGCTATACTGGCCTTATCTACGTCCGCTTCAGGGTATTGTTCAGCTAGTTCAATAGCTGTTTCTTCCACCCGTAAGACGTGCTTATACCGCTTGTTGGTTAAACGAGCTTGCAGTAATTTCTCAAGTTCATCCCGATTAATATTAATCAGATCCGGATTTAATTCTCTAGCTTTCATGTGCTTGATATAACCCCTTTTCTTGAATGTAGGCAACAACAGATCCTGGTGTCAGGTAACGGATAGAGGCTTTTTCTGCCACCGAGTTTCTGATCCCTGTTGATGACACAGTCATCCCTTCAGCGTCTACAAAAATCAATGGATAGTCCGTATCATTTTGATAACCCTCACGGCCAACACCTACAAAATGCACCATCTTAATCAAATCATCAATCCGATGCCATTTAGGTAAGTTTTCGATCATATCCGCCCCAATGATGAAATAGAACTCATAAGTTGGATACAGGGCCGTTAAAATCTCCATAGTATCCACCGTATAAGATTTCCCTACCCGGTCGAGTTCAATTGCTTCTAGACTAAAATGTGGATTGTCTTGGATTGCCAATTCAATCATATCTACCCGGTAGGCGTCGTCTAAGGTTTCTTTGGTTTCCGAATGGGGTGGCTTCTTGTTTGGCATAAACCACACTTCATCTAATTTCAGCTTGTCATAGACTTGTTCAGCCATCAATAAATGACCGTTATGGATGGGGTTAAAGGTACCCCCTAGAATACCAATCCGTTTATTGGGATTGTCTTCAAACGCTAATTCTGTCTCTGGTTCATTTATTAAACGAACATGTTCTTGATCTAAAAATGATACCTTTGCCACAATTTGCCTCCTGTAATTAGCCTAAAGCTTTTACTTGCGCTGAAATTTCTTGATACTTAGATTCAGAAGAAGGACGGTATAAAGTAATCACACGCCCAATTGTTTGGACAACAAATGCATCTACTGCTTCAGCGATTTCTGTTGCCGCTTCACTAGTTTCTTCATCTGTATTTTGTAATAAATGTACCTTGATCAACTCACGTTTTTCTAGGACTTCATCAATTTGCACCATAAATTCTTCTGATAAACCGTTTTTACCAATGTTGGCTACGGGGTTCAAATGATGGGCTTCTTTACGTAAAAATTTCTTTTGTTTGTTATTCAAAATGAATAGTCTCCTTTCATAACAAGGTGTAAGAGCCTACCTTCCATTTATGCAGGCTCAAATCCGATTTTGCTCTAGCTGATATGCTATGCGACTTTTAAAGCGACTAAAATCTAGATTAATTTTTCTCTGGTAATAATATCAACACCCTTTGGCACGTAAGCCGCAATTCGAACTGGGTCACTTACTGAAACCCAGCCTAAACCTGGAAATACGATATCTGTTGGTGTTTTGATTGAGAATTCTTTGCGGACTAGTCCTGGGAAATTGGCCTCATTTTCTGGGTAAGGCGGTTGTAAAATCCCACCAAGATGTTCTTGGTAAAATTCGTCTGAACCCTCTAATTTACGACGGTGAGGTTTTATCTGACCAGACATATAAACCGTGAAGGACGTCCGTTCACCAGCAATAAAATCAAGACGGGCTAAGCCACCAAAGAACAATGTTTGTTCTGGATTCAGCTGGAAAGTCACAGGTTTGATTTCTTTATTCGGTAAAGCATCCACCAATTCTTTTCCTTCTAAAATAGAGGTCATCTGGCCTGGGTTAATGATTCCAGGTGTATCAATTAAGCTAGCTTCATTACCATTTGCATCGTCAAAAGGAATATCGATTAAATCTAAAGTCGTTCCTGGGAACTGACTAGTTGTAATGACATCCGCTTCAACACCTGTGGCTTGAAGAATACGGTTAATCAATGAAGATTTACCAACATTAGCCATACCAATCACATAAACATCACGGCCATCACGCATTTCATCGATTTTCGCTAATAAATCATCAATATTAGCCCGCTTTTTAGCTGAGGTAAGGATTAAATCATCGATTTTAATTCCATTATCTTTCAAGTATTTACGCAACCAATTTTCAATCCGGTTGTGTTTCACTGCCTTTGGAATGGCGTCCATCTTGTTGGCAACCATTAGGATAGGGTTAGACCCTGAAAAACGGTTCAAGCCGTTAATTAAAGAGCCTGCTACGTCAAAGATGTCAATCACGTTAACAATAAGGGCATCTTTTTCACTAAGGGTGTTTAAGATGGCTAAAAATTCATCTGCAGATGTCGATACTTTCTCAAGGGTATTATAATGACGCAATTTAAAACAACGTTGGCAGTATAATAATCCTGATTCGATACCTTTTTGGTAGGCAGATTGCGGGGTGTACCCGCGTTTGTCTGGTTGGTCAGTCTGAATTTCAGCACCACAACCAACGCAATATAGTGTTTCTTCGTTAGACAATATTATTCCTCCACTTCAAGTCGGGATGTTTCTTTTCAATTCTCTTGAATAAGAATTTTTCAATTTTACGGTTTAATAGGGTCCATACCAAGTCTGTTTCAACTAATGGCATGACCAAGATGCTGCGAATGCCTAGGCGGTTACCACCAAAAACATCGGTTAAAAGTTGGTCACCAACAATGACTACTTCATCCTGGCTGACACCAAGCATGTCAATGGCCCGTCTAAATCCTCTACGAGAAGGTTTTTTAGCATCTGAGGTAAAGAGTACCCCTAGCTGGTCAGCAACACGTTTCACACGGCCGTGATGGTTATTGGATAAGATGACAACAGGTATCCCCGCTTCTTCCATGGTTTGTAACCAAGCGCGCAGCTCCGGTGTCCCATCCGGGTTGTCCCATGCAATCAAGGTGTTATCTAGGTCGGTGATTACGCCTTTGATATTATGTTTGGCTAATTGATCAGGTGTCAATTGATAGATACGTTCTATCATCCAGGTTGGTTTAAAATAGTCTTTTTTCATGCCGGCCTCCCTTATTTTCATGAATAGTATACCATAAGCGGCCCCTTGATTCACTTATGTAAAGGCCTGTTCACCGCATGTTTCATAAGTATAAACTTTTGGCAAAGCTGCAAGCCAAGTTGGCGGATAGTAGCCATTTTCCAAAAAGCAAAGCAACAAAAAATGCTACGAGCATATCAGTCTGACATGCTCGTAACATTATCAATCGTCTAAAATCACATATTCTCTACTATAACCCCATCTGAGGCAAAGTCAAGTGTCTTTATCTGTACGTCAAGATTTAATTGGCTGATTGCTTCAACAATTTGATCTGAGGCAGTAGCTTGGACAAGGGTCATAATAGTTGGGCCGGCACCTGATAGGTAAGTCCCGTAAACCCCGTCAACTCTTGACAAAACTTGGCGGATTTCACCTAATTCTGGCACTAATTGTGCCCGGAATGGTTCATGCAGCTGGTCCATTTCCATCAAGGTACCCACTGCTTCAATGTCCCCTTCTAACAACTTACTGACGAAGACGTTGCCAATACCATTCGCTCGAACTGCATCTGCAAAGACCAATTCTTTCGGCAAAACGGCTCTCGCTTGTTTAGTTAATAGCTCACGGTTAGGGACGGTCGCAATAAAATGCACATCCTCTAATAAAGACTTCGTCCACAAGACATGGGTTAAATCCATGGCTACAGATACTACTAACCCGCCCGCTAAAGCTGGCGCAATGTTATCTGGGTGCCCTTCGATTTCGTTAGCCATGTTAATCTTTTCATCCATTGACCAATTAGCCCCCGCTAAAATTTCAGCAATGGCAATACCCGCCACAATGGCTGAAGATGATGACCCTAAACCACGGGCTGTCGGGATGTCACTAGTCATATTTAAATAGTGGGGCTTGGCATCCGGTGCGAACCGTAAAATTGTTTCAATCACCATGTTGGATGCATCAGTTGGAATCCCTTCGCCTAGGTCATGGTCAATTTGCCATTGTTCACTAGGGCTAAGAATATCCACCGTTAAATATAGGCTAACGGCAACACCGATTGAATCAAAGCCGGGTCCCATATTGGCTGAAGTCGCCGGGACTTTCACACGTACCTTTTCTACCATATCGGTCACCTACTTCGCTTCAGGCAACACAGAATAGTAAGAAATCAGGTTTAATTCAGGACTATCTTGTGTGGCTTGGTTGATTTGTTGTAATTGGGCTTGTGACATTTCATGAGTGACAACCACAATTTTCGCTGTCTTATCGTCAGATGACGGTTCTTGGAATACCTTGTCTAAGCTGACTTTCGCATCGTCAAAGATTTGGACAAGCTTGATGAATTGCCCTTGTTTGTCTTCAGTTTCAAAATGGAAGAAACCGACAGATTTGATATCTTCAGCCTTTTTCCAAGCGGCATCTTGACTGTAATTCGCAAATGGTTGACCAGTCGTTTCTGTGTGAATATGCTGACCAATGGCCATAATATCTGAAACTACCATAGCACCTGTAGGTAATTCGCCGGCACCAGGCCCGTAGAACATCATCTCGCCAGTCGCTGCTCCCTCAGTAAAGACAGCATTCATTTCGTTACGAACAGTTGATAATGGATGGGTTTTTGGTACTAAGGTTGGCCCCACTTCAGCGTATACAGTACCGTCTACAAAGTTTGCACGACCAATTAGCTTGATCACATAACCTAATGAGCTAGCAACTTGGATATCACGAGCTGTGACATGACGGATTCCTTTGACTGGAATTTCGTTCAAGTCGACAGTCACCCCAAAGGCCATTTTCGTTAAGATTACAATCTTACGGGCTGCATCTAGACCATCAACATCGCCTGATGGGTCTGCTTCTGCTAAACCTAAAGCTTGCGCTTCCGCTAAGACTTCATCGAAGCCACGACCTTGTTCCACCATTTTTGTCAAAATGTAATTCGTTGTCCCGTTGACAATACCTGATACAGAGAATAACTTGTCTGACGCTAGTGGCGTACGTAAACTATTTAAAATTGGAATACCACCAGCAACTGCCGCTTCATATAAGAAGTCTAATTGATGGTCTTGGGCATATTGGATTAAATCTAAACCGCGTTTAATCGCCACCAAGTCCTTGTTAGCAGTTACGATGTGTTTACCAGCGCGTAAAGCAGATTCAATACAGTCAGCTGCGAATGTTGTTCCACCCATCGCTTCAACGACAATATCAATTGAAGGATCGTTGATGACATCATTGAAATCAGTTGTCAATTGAATGCTTTCTGGTAATCCGGGATGTTTCGCTTTTGATTTTTCAATATCACGGACAAAAATCTTCGTTACTTGGTATTGAATACCTTCCGTATCTGACATTTTTTGTGCGTGATCGTACATAATTTTGGCTACACCGCCACCGACTGTACCTAGACCAAGTAATCCAATATTAATTTGTTTCAAATTTGCCACCTCTTTAGTTCATTG
Organism: Aerococcus sp. 150760013-2; assembly: GCF_053627715.1. NCBI lineage: Bacteria > Bacillati > Bacillota > Bacilli > Lactobacillales > Aerococcaceae > Aerococcus > Aerococcus sp. 150760013-2. The sequence goes on along the minus strand of NZ_JBSEYI010000002.1, from coordinate 64,883 downwards.
TATTTTATCATGTATATTTCATGATATTCTCATAAATTTCTCTATTCTTAAATTCTACCCTTAAATTCATAAAAAGCAATCAATTGTTGAACATATTCAAAATCAGGAACATAGATTTCGTTACGGCCATTAATTTTGATCGTATCTTCAGACCCCTTACCAGCTACCACAATGGTCGTCGGTTTCCCGGACGCAATCGCATCCTTATAGGCCATATAGATTGATCCGGTCCGATCTAAATTGCTTCTTACTTTAGCATCTGGATTGACCCCGTTAATGGCTTCTTCAATTTCAGCCATGATTTTATAAGAGTCTTCAAAGTTTGGATCATCACTGGTTAAATAAATTTCATTGGTATTTAAACCAGCCACATGGCCCATATCAGCACGTCTGTTTTCAGCTTTACCACCGGCTGATCCAAAAACGATGCGGATTTCATTATCAGGGGCCATTTCTTTAACAGATGAGAATAATTCTTCAAAAGAAATCTTGTTGTGCGCGAAATCAACGACGAAGGTTAATTGATTGTCCGCACTACGATAAATTTCCATCCGGCCATCAGTTTTGGCATCGCCTAAAGCCTTTTGAATTGTTGCCCACTCTACATCGTTTTCACGCGCAATCGCCGCAGCCACTAAGGCATTGTTGATATTAAAGTGCCCTAAGACATTTAAAGCCATCGGAATCGCTTCACCTTGGTTTTTCACCACAAAAGTCTGTTTGGTTTCACTAAAAGCTAATTCATCGGCAAAATAATCAGCCGCCGGGTTCTTGCGTGAAACAGTCACAATCCGTTCAATATTTTCAGCATCTTGTGCTGCTTTTAAAATTTCTTCATAATGGTCCGTATCTTCATTGATGACGGCCACTTTACCGTGGTCAAAGATCCGTAATTTTGACTGGAAGTAGTCAGCAAAAGTGGGATGTTCAACTGGTGAAATATGGTCTGGTGAAATATTTAAAAAAGCCACCACTTGCATCTTCACGTCATCAACTCGGTGGTATTTTAAGGCTTGACTGGATACTTCCATAGTTGCCCGTTTCACACCATTGTCTCGCATTGTTGCTAGCATTTCATATAAATCCATGGCTTCCGGCGTAGTAAGGGTTGATGGCGTTTTTTCTAGGCCATCATAGTTAAAGGTAGATGATACGAAACCAGGTAGTGCTTGCCCTTTCTTCTGACTGTCTAGAGTCAAAATTTGGTTAACAAAACCTGCAGTGGTTGTTTTACCTTTGGTACCTGTAATCCCTGAAATGGCCACGTCTTGCCAAGGTGATTGGTAGAAGAAGTTGGCGAGCTGAGCCATCGCTAGGCGGATATCTTCAACGATAATGCCTGGGATGTCTGCTGCGTAATCTTGTTCTGATAGGTAGGCCACTGCCCCGCGGTCAACGGCATCTTTTAGGTATGATGCCTTAAAGTTTAGCCCCTTACAAACGAATAAGGTGTTGGCTGTCACCGCACGCGAGTCGAAGGTGATGCGATCAATTACGACCTCGTCTGCAGTATTTTCTTGTGTAATGGTTGTTGCGCTGCCACTGTCCTTAAAAAAAGCTATAGCACGCGATAATTTCATTGAATCTGACATGTTAAACTCCCTCTACTCCATATAAATAAAAAAAGGATCGTGATGCCACGACCCTCTATACGACACAGAATGTCTGCCATATTGGTAGTTCTAGTAGGTCACCCTACAATTTCAACTGCATTGGTTAATTATTGAATTAACTCGTAGATTTCCATTGCGACTAAATCAATGTCATCAAATTGGAAAGTTTCGTTGATTGTTAAGTCCTCTAATTCAAAACTTTCAGACTCTTTGTTAAAGCGTACAATACACTTCTCAACGCCCTCTTTTTCAAAACGACGTACTTCGATTTCTGAGTCATCAGAAAGCATCGCTTTTAATCGGGTAATAATTGCTTCTAATCGAGATGATTGCATAATAATCTCCTTTCGCCTTCTTATCTTTGTCATTTTAACACTCTTTGGGTGAATAAAAAACCTTTAAGTGCATAAGAAATGAATTAATTTCAGCAAAGCCTTTTCATTGAAAAATGACGGCCCGTATTAAGGCTGACTATTCATCTTTTCTGCGAATATAGAAAGACGGAAAGTACTTGCTGGTCCACTTCAAGGGCTTATGCAATTCTGCAAAAGAAGAAGATAGGTAAACACTTCGGCCAATTAGATTTCTCGGTTTCTCTGACTGCAATTCAATCATGTACTGATAAATATGGTACAAGTCTTCATAGAAAGCGTCCGCCGACACATGGTAAATCAATGGCGCTAGCCCTTCTGTTAATGTAGATTGCGTAGCTGCAATAGCCTTCACAGATTGCGGAAAGTCTGTCACTTCGGTTAATAAATGACCGAACGTTGCAATATCTTCAAGGGCCGCTAGATAAGGCGTCTTCATGGCAATCACCGGTAAATGGTTGGTGATGGCTTCAATAAAGGTTAAGCCTTGCGTTTCTGAAGTTGATAAATTCACATAAACATCCGCCGCTTGGTACAAGACGTTGACTTGGTCATGAGCCACGAAGCCTGGGAAAACGACTTTATCCGTCAAGTTCAGTTCGGCTGTTAACGCTTTTAACTCTTTTAATTGTGGCCCGTCTCCAGCAAGTAATAACTTTGCATTCGGAATATCCGCTAGCACCTGAGGGAACTGCTCGATAATCGCGATTAAGTTTTTTTCTTCAGCAATACGGTTAATCGATAATAGTAAATACTCATCTTGTGCAATACCCCAGCTTTGTCTAAAGTTTTTTAAGACATCTTGGTCAATTTTCTTAGGTAACTTTACCCCGGTTGCCAAGACATGAATAGGTTTTTGAATTTGATAGTCTCGTAAAACATCTTTCATCTGACCGCTAGGTGAAATGACCAAATCAGCTTGATCACAGAAAAGTTTAGACAAATGAACGACCGTTTTTCGAGAAATTAATTTGCCGTTCAAAATATAATGGAGGTATTTCTCATACCAAGTGTGGTAAGTGTGCACTAGTGGAATCCTCATATAGCGCGCTACGCTTACCCCCATCAACCCCATAGAAAACTCCGTTTGGGAATGGACGATATCAATTTCTAACTCTTTACATTTACGGTAAATCGATGCAAAAGAAGGAATCGCCACTCGTCTATCCTTGAAGAACAGAAAAGGAACTGATTCATAGCGAAAGACATGGTCTTCAATTTCTGCCTTTGGATCAGATGTCGTAAAGATATAGACTTGATGTCCGTTATCCTCAAACGTTTCTTTTAATGTTTGAATTGATGTAGCGACCCCACTTACTTGTGGAAAGTAGGTATCGGTAAAGATCGCGATATTCATCTAAACACTCCTTAGATGCCCTTTTTGTTTTAATCCTGTCATATATCCTATCATAACAGAAAAATTGTAATTAAAAAATCACCTGAAGGCAACTTAATTGTAAAGAATACGATAAGGAATCTGTTTGCTTTGGTTTGTTACTAAGACGATGAGAAAACCCCACCAAAATCCATGATCTCAGTGAGGTTTTCAGTATGTTTATTTGAAATGATTATAAGTCAGCTAATTCAGGAACTGCTGCTTTAATTAAAGCTTCAGCTTCGTCTGAAGAAGTTGCTTCCGTAACCACTTTGTTGGCTAATTCAGCCATTTCGTTTGAATCTAATTTAGAAATTAATGATCTGATTTTCAGTACAGAAGATGCAGACATAGAGAATTCATCTAAGCCCATACCTACTAATAATGGGGCAGCCATTGGTTCACCGGCCACTTCACCACACATACCAGTCCATTTACCTTCTTTATGACTAGCATCGATAACGTTTTTAATTAATCGTAATACAGATGGGTTAAATGGTTGGTACAGGTATGAAACGTGTTCGTTCATACGGTCAGCCGCCATTGTATATTGGATTAAGTCATTAGTACCGATAGAGAAGAAGTCAACTTCTTTAGCGAATTGATCAGCAATCACAGCGGCTGCTGGGATTTCGATCATGATACCCACTTGGATGTCATCCGCAACTTCAACACCTTCTGATTCTAATTTAGCTTTTTCTTCCTCGTAAATTGCTTTCGCAGCGCGGAATTCAGGTAAATTAGAAATCATCGGGAACATGATGCGTAATGAACCGTATACAGACGCACGTAATAAAGCACGTAATTGTACACGTAATAATTCAGGTTGGTTTAATCCGATACGGATTGCACGATAACCTAAGAATGGGTTCATTTCTTCTGGTAATTGTAAGTAAGGTAAGTGTTTGTCCCCACCGATGTCCATTGTACGAACAACGACTGGATGACCATTCATACCTTCTAAAACAACTTTGTAAGATTCGAATTGCTCATCTTCAGTTGGCATTTCGTCTGAATCCATGTATAAGAATTCAGTACGGTATAAACCAATTGCTTCAGCACCGTTTGAATGTACACCTTCTAAATCTTTTGGCGTACCGATGTTGGCAGCGATTTCGAATTTCTTGCCGTCTTTAGTTAAAGTCTCAGCGTCTTTAAGTTTTTCCCACTCAGCTTTACGAGCTAAGAAGTCAGCAGCAATTTTTTCGTACTCTGCGATTGTTGCGTCGTCAGGATTTACAATAACATCACCGTTTAAACCATCAACAATGACAGTGTCACCGTCATTAATTTCTTTAGAAACATTACCAGTCCCTACAACCGCTGCAATTTCCAATGAACGAGACATAATCGCTGAATGTGACGTACGTCCACCGATATCAGTCGCAAAACCTTTAACAAATTGGCGGTTCAATTGTGCAGTATCACTTGGCGTTAAGTCATAAGCCACAACAACCACTTCTTCATCAATTGTTGAAAGGTCAGGGATTTTAACACCTAATAAATGTGCTACTAAACGATCAGTAACATCTTTGATGTCAGCTGCACGTTCTTGCATATAAGGGTTGTCTTCCATACCTTTGAAGATTTCGATGTAGAAGTCAGCTGTTTGACGAACAGCAGATTCTGCATTCAATGTTTCATCATCAATTTTTTGGGTGTAAGCTTGCTGCAATTCCGGATCTTCAAGGACCATTAAATGCGCGTCAAAGACTTGCGCTTCCTCTTCTGACAAGGATTTAGCTGCAACCGCTTTAATTTTTTCGATTTCTACTTTTGAGTCGGCTATAGCTTTTGCTAAGCGTTCTTTTTCTTGTTGTGAATCATTAGATTTTGAAATTTCAAAACTTAAATCAGGTTCTTCAACTAAGAACGCTTTAGCGATGGCAATGCCATCGCTAGCCGCGATTCCTGTTAATTTTGTCATATTATTCTGATAACCCTTCATTTTTCATAGTGTCAGCAATTGTTTGGATTGCTTCTTCTTCGTCATCACCTTCAGCAGTGATTACAACGTCAGAACCTTGACCTACACCTAAAGACATTACGCCCATGATAGATTTCAAGTTTACAGATTTACCTTTGTATTCTAAGTTAATATCTGAGTTAAACTTGCTTGCAGATTGCACCAATAAAGTTGCAGGACGTGCGTGGATACCAGTTTCAGCTGTAATGTTAAATTCTTGTTTTTTCATAATCAAAAATCTCCTTTAAAATGTTTTATTCATACCTTTATAAATAGGCAAGAGTTATTATAGCTTATCTATTTGCAAAGTAAAACGTCACAAACTAGACTATACCACAATTAGAAAACTCTTTCACTTATAATTTACCAAAAAAATAGCGTTTCCACAAGGTTTTTCACTTGGATAGCACATGAATTATTTTGGTTGAGACCTTTTAGTTGAAAGTCAAAATTGGTCAGAGTATAATAGAGTTATTAGCAGTTATATTGAAATGCTGCGAATTAAAAATTGCAAGCAACCCCCTTAGCATTAAATAAAGGAAGTGTTTATATGTTATGTCAAAACTGTGGCGAACGCGACGCCGTCATTCATGTATACGCAAATGTGAATGGCCGACGTGAAGCAGTGAACCTCTGCCAAACATGCTACTCACAGCTATCTCAAGGTAAACAAACCAATAATTTAAATAACAACAACAGTAACGGTAACAACCCCTTTGGTGGCTATAACTTTGATGACTTATTACGTCAAATGCAACAACAAGGCTTTTCTACTAATTCGCAAAATAAAGCGCAAGCTCAAGCTGGCCAAGGTGGCAACAATGACGATTCTATCTTAGGCAATTACGGGACCAACTTGACTGACCAAGCTAAAGCTGGTTTAATCGACCCAATTATCGGTCGTGACGATGAAATTATCCGAGTGATTGAAATCCTGAACCGTCGGACAAAAAACAATCCTGTTCTAATTGGTGAACCAGGTGTTGGTAAAACAGCGGTTGTCGAAGGACTCGCTCAAAAAATTGTTGAGCACGCTGTACCGGAAAAATTGCGCAACAAAGAAGTCATCCAATTAGATGTTGCTTCGCTTGTTCAAGGGACTGGTATCCGCGGTCAATTCGAAGAAAAAATGCAACAATTAATGAATGAAGTCCGTGAAAATAAAAATATCATTCTATTTATAGATGAAATTCATGAAATTGTCGGCGCTGGTTCAACCGAAGGCGGCTCACTAGATGCTGGTAATATTCTAAAACCAGCCCTAGCCCGTGGAGAACTCCAATTAGTGGGTGCTACTACTTTAAATGAATTTAGAAAAATCGAAAAAGATGGCGCCCTAGCCCGTCGTCTACAACAAGTCATGGTAGCTGAACCTTCTGTAGAGGAAACCCTTGAAATTATTAAAGGTATTCAAGAAAAATACGAAGGTTTCCATAACGTGAAATATAGTGATGAAGCGATTGAAGCGACTGTCCGTTTATCTGACCGGTATATAACTGACCGCCAATTACCAGATAAAGCCATCGATTTATTAGATGAATCTGGTTCTAAAATGAACTTAACTATTCCATTCTTAGACCGTGAATCCTTGAAAAATCAAATTGATGAATTAACCAAACTAAAAGAAATGGCCACAGAAGCAGAAGATTACGAGAAAGCAGCCTACTACCGTGACCAATTAAATAAATACCAAGGCATGTATGATAGCAACCAAAATGTGACTGAAAAGACCCCAACGGTTACTGCTAGCGACATCCAAGCGATTATCGAAACCAAAACCGGTATTCCTGTTTCAGACTTGCAAGAATCTGAGCAAAACCAGTTAATCAACCTAGACGAAAACTTGAAACAACACGTCATTGGTCAAGACGATGCTGTAGAACACATTGCTAAAGCCATCCGCCGTAATCGCGTTGGTTTGAGCCGTCAAGACCGTCCGATCGGATCTTTCATGTTCGTCGGGCCAACTGGTGTTGGTAAGACTGAATTAGCTCGTCAATTGGCCATCCAATTATTTGGTCGCAAAGAAGCCTTAGTCCGTTTTGATATGTCCGAATACATGGAAAAGCATGCCGTGTCTAAACTGATCGGTTCACCTCCAGGATACGTGGGCTACGATGAAGCTGGCCAATTAACTGAACAAGTACGACGTCAGCCATATTCAATCATCCTATTAGATGAAATTGAAAAAGCCCATCCAGATGTCTTAAATATCTTCCTACAAATTATGGAAGACGGTCGTTTAACAGATGCCCAAGGACGGACTGTATCCTTTAAAGATACCCTAATCATCATGACATCAAATGCCGGTTCAGATAGCGTGGAAGCAAGTGTTGGTTTCGGGGCAAGCAAACAAGGTAAACAACAAAGTATCATGAACAAGATCGGTGACTACTTTAAACCTGAATTCTTGAACCGTTTCGATGCGATTATCGAATTCCAACCGCTAACTAAAGCAGAATTGATTGTGATTGTTGACCTACTATTAGACAACATGAACAACTTATTAGCCAACCAAGACATCCATGTAAATGTTGATGACAAGGTCAAAGAACGGTTAGTTGAACTTGGCTATGATGCAAAACTTGGTGCTCGCCCATTAAGACGTGTCATCCAAAGTCAAATCGAAGACCAAGTTGCTGATACCTATCTAAAAAACAGTGATATTCACGAAATTAATTTCACAACAAATACTGACGACGAAATTGTAGTAAGTGTCAGTGAAAATGAAAATGAAAATAAAAATTCATCAAACTTAGAATCAGACGATAGTACAACTAAATAAACAAAAAAAGGAATTGTGGCTTCATTGCTACAATTCTTTTTTTTTATAAACAATACTTATTCTTTTATCGTTAGAAATGCTTTGTTAGAAATAGAACAACAATGGCAACAACGACAACAAGTGAATCAACTATAAAACCTAGAATCATCGGCTTAGGACCAATTTTTTTAATATCTTTAAAGCTAGTCGTTAATCCAATTGCAGATAAGGCCATGATCATGCTGAATTTTGATGCACTAGAAATAGATGGCGCAATCGCATTCGGTATAATGCCAATGCTTCGCAAAGCCACAACGACTAGAAATAAAATGATGAAATACGGAAATATTTTTCGTAAATCGACAGGTGTATGGGATTCTGTTCCCTGTGCCTTATTTTCTAGCCGTTCATTAATAACAGAGAAAATTAGCACATATGGGATGATGAATAGCGTACGTGTTAGTTTTACAATAACCGCTACGTTCCCACCAAGTTGTGAGAAAGCATAACCAGCAGCTACTACAGAAGAGGTATCATTCACCGCAGTACCAATCCAATGACCATACCCTGTATCAGACATCCCCAGCGCAATCCCTATCCATGGAAAAATAATTACTGTAATAATATCAAAGATAAAGGTAGCAGAAATTGCATAAGTAATATCTTCATGTTTCGCCTTTATAACAGGTCCAACCGCTGCAACCGCTGATCCTCCGCAGATTGCTGTACTCACTGCTAATAAGTTTGTTAGCTTCCAATTTATCCCAAAAAACTTACCAATCAAGTTACCTACACCAAAGGCTGTCAACATTGTAAATATCATTAAAAAAAGTGCATATTTTCCAACATCCCACACTTCAGCAAAGTTCAGATTCACGCCCATCAAAATAATTCCTAATCGTAAGATTTTCTTTGATGAAAAAGTAACCCCTGAATATAGCTGTTGATGTTTCATGAAGAAAGGATTTAATGCCATCCCAACTAGCAGAGCCATCACAGTCGCACCAATGATATCACCTGGTAATAAGCTACTCAGCACTATGGCTATCACTGCAACTAAGGCACTAAGTGATAAGCCTGGTATTAAATTTTTTCCTTTTTCTATCATAATTCTCCTCCAAATCATTATTCATATCTTGAATATAGCATACGGTTTCCATAAAATATAATTATCATATTTTATATTTACATAAATAATTATTATAAGGATGGTGGATATGCTAGATAATCGTTTACAAACTTTTTTAACCCTTTGTGAGCAAGGGAGTTTTACTAAAACGGCTGAAATCTTAAACATGACTCAACCTGCTGTTTCTCAGCATATACAATATTTAGAACACTACTATCAAATCATTTTAATAGCTGAAAAAGGCAAAAACTTCTCGCTTACTGAAGAAGGTAAAGCTCTTCAACAATATATCAAGTTATTAAAAGCAAATGCTGAACGTATATTGCCACTGCTCCACCGTGTAAAAGATAAGGTTTATCCTCTACACTTTGGTGCAACCCTAACCATTGGTGAATATACTATGCCGCCCATTCTACATCAGATATTTGAAGAAAAACCTGCTACAAATATTTCAATGTTTGTTGAAAACACCCATATTCTACAAGAGATGCTTTGGGACGGTAAGATTGACTTCGCTCTATTAGAGGGCCATTTCAACCAGCAGGAATTTGAACATAAGTTGATTTCAAATGAAGAGTTTATCGCTATCTGTTCGCCTGAAAATATCCTAGCAAAAAAAGCCATTCTTTTAGAAGATTTGCTTGATCAGCAACTTATTTTACGGGAGCCAGGGAGTGGTACACGTGATATTTTAGAACAAGCTTTATATAACCAGAATCTTCATGTTGACGACTTTATTGGTAGAACTCAAATCACAAATATGAATGTCATTAAAGCTTTATGCCATCAAAATATGGGTATCACCTTTATGTACCGTGAAGCTGTGAAAGAAGAATTAGCAACTGGTTATCTTGTTGAAATTCCATTAGTAAACTTTAATATTCAACATCCCTTTAATTTCGTTTACTTAAAGGATGTACCTGACAAACAGCAAATCGAATCTTGGTTTGAAACAATTATGCGTCTAAGATAGTCTTAGTCTTCTATACTCAACAACAATAACAGGCGATATCTATAAATAAATATATGTCATGAGCTATACACGTTACAAACTAAATAAAAAAAGCCACTAAATGATCACAACATAAATTGTCATCGTTTAGTGGTTTTATATTGCTCTTTTCTTGCTATTGAAAACTATTTATTACAGTAAAGTTTCTAAATGCACATCCGGATACTTACCTTGGAACCAGTTCACGGCAAAGTTGTTTTCAAATAGGAAAACAGGATTACCATGGATATCCTTACATAGTAAGTTACGGCTTGAGGACATCTTCGGATCCAACTCTTCTTCAGAAATCCAACGGGCGATTTTATTGCCCATTGGTGACATGTCAACTTCTGAGTTGTATTCATTTAATAAGCGGTATTGGAAAACTTCGAATTGTAGTTGCCCAACAGCACCAATAATATACTCTTCTGAATGCCATGTTCTATAAAGTTGGATGGCACCCTCTTGGACTAATTGTTGCATCCCTTTATGGAATGATTTTTGTTTCATGACATTTTTAGGTGATACTTTCATGAATAATTCCGGTGTAAATTGTGGTAGTGGTGGGAATGATACGGCCTTTTTGCCTGTATAAATGGTATCACCGATTTGGAAGTTCCCTGTATCATACAAACCAATGATATCGCCGGCTACAGCTTTTTCAACGTTCTCTCTTGAATCGGCCATAAATTGGGTTGTATTGTTCAATTTGATTTTCTTGCCAGTACGCGTTACTTTAACATCCATTCCCTCTTCAAAGGCACCTGACACGATACGAACAAAGGCAATCCGGTCACGGTGACGAGGGTCCATGTTGGCTTGGATTTTAAAGATAAAACCAGTTAACTCAGCATCTGTTGGTTCAATTTCTTCCCCTTCTTCAACAGTAGCTACTGCAGAAGGTGCTGGCGCGAAATCAACGAAGGCATCTAGGAAGGTTTGTACACCAAATCCTGTTAAGGCAGATCCAAAGAATACAGGTGTTAATTCACCGGCATCAATGGCTTCTGCATCAAAACCGTTACCAGCTTCACGCATTAATTCTGCGTTTTCCAAGGCTTCGGTATAAATAGATGATTCTTTAAATTTAAAGTCGCCTTCAACTTCACCGTCTTCGTTCAATGGTAGGAAGTCGTTACCACCATTTTCTTCCGGATGGGTTAATTCAACACGGTTGTTGTAGAAATCATATAAACCAAGGAATTGTTTCCCCATACCCATTGGCCAGTTCATTGCATAGGCATCGATGTCTAACACTTCTTCAAGTTCAGCAACTAAGTCCATCGGTTCACGGCCATCACGGTCTAATTTGTTCATGAAGGTGAAAATTGGAATTCCACGCATACGACAAACTTGGAATAATTTCTTAGTTTGAGGCTCGATCCCTTTACCTGAGTCAATTACCATCACGGCCGCATCTACAGCCATCAAAGTACGGTAAGTATCCTCAGAGAAGTCCTCATGTCCTGGGGTATCCACTAGGTTGATTTGGTAACCATCGTAATCTACCTGCATCACTGAAGAGGTAACGGAAATCCCACGTTGTTGCTCAATTTTCATCCAGTCAGACTTGGCGAATTTACCTGATTTTTTCCCTTTAACAGTACCCGCTTGACGGATAGCACCTGAGTATAATAATAATTGTTCTGTAATCGTCGTTTTACCAGCATCCGGGTGGGAAATGATGGCAAAGGTACGGCGTTTTGCTACTTCTTGCGTTAAGTTCATCCTCTTCATCCTTTTTCATTTTTATTATTGATTATGTCTTTCTAATTTGTTGGGCGTATGATTTATATAGCGTGCTAAGCTAAACACACCTCCTGAAATATGCCTTTCTATAATACCACAGACATCAAGTAATTTAAAATTGCAAATCACATAATAATTATTCCCGCTTATGTTATAATGAGTCTATCATTTTTAGCACTAAATTCATTTTTTATTGAAGGAGAAATGGCATGAAGACCGTTTGGACCAATGATATCAATTCAGAGCCCTATAGGGACGCTTTAAAAGTTAGAAAAGAAGTCTTCGTAGACGAACAAGGTATCGATATTGACGAAGAAATCGATAAATACGAAGCAGATTGCTTACATATGGTTGGCTACAATAGCGATAATGAACCCGTTTATACAGCGCGGTTACTCGCCTTAACACCGAATGCAGCCAAATTACAACGTGTAGCAATTGCTCAAAAATATCGTGGCCAAGGATTAGGCCGTGAGTTGATGGCCGTTGTTGAAGCGAAGGCCTTAGAGGAACATTTCTCACAAATCATTTTAGGTGCACAAGAGCATGTAACAGGTTTCTACGAAGCGCTTGGCTATGAAAACATGGATACACCCAAATATATGGACGCAGGCATCATGCATGTCGATATGGAAAAAAGTATCGGTCACGTCAACGAATGACTACTAGACTAAAATAACCCAGCAAAAAGCTGCACCCCTTTGTTAATAAACAGGCGCAGCTTTTTCTGTGTGTCAATTTAAAGGTTAATCCATTTTGCCGAAATGCGCCCCGTTAACTTGCTAACATTTGATACCTACAATTGTATACAGTAAATTTAAGTCAAATTAGTCGGGCCTTTTTTCAAATGAAAATGCGCACTCTCCCTCAGTTGTTTCATCGAAGGATGGTTGTATGCAAATAAACGAACAGGTCCCCTTGTCGATGAGAATCCAGAAAAGTCTTAAAGAATATTTGATTGATTACCTGATCATTATCATTCTACTGGTGATCGTGGCAGTCATTTGTATCATTATCTACGCTGTGATGAGTGGCATCGCTGAAGTTAGCCTCCTTCAATCCAACTTGTTATCCTTCTTTACTAGTGTCTTACCAGTTGTGTTGATTTTCACTTATATGGATTATACAGGTGGTAGTTTCGGCAAAAAGAAAGCCTATATCAAGTTAGTGTTTCAGCAAAAAAACAGTCGCCAAATGCACTGCCTCGAAATATCGTGAAGTTCATCCCTTGGCAACTAGGCCATATGGCGACTATTTCAGAGATATTTTCTAATTACGAATCGCTATCCAACCAAATACTAACGCCCCTATTTCTTGACCCGCTTTTCCTGATTATGGCTATGCGAATCTTCCGTCCAATCAGCCGCCATATTGGGGACTTGATTGCGGGCACTCAAGTAAAATTTGTATAATAACAAAACCCTGTAAAGTCAGATTTCGGTCTAACGATACAGTTTTTTTTTCGTGTCTATTCTACGCTTGGTCTAATGGTTTGTATTCTGCTGCCAAACCACGTTTAACTGCTGGGCGTTCATTGATTCTATTGGCCCATTCAACCACGTTTTTGTATGATTCAGCATCCAAGAATTCTTTAGACCCTTCATATAATTCACCAAGGACTAAACGGCCATACCATGACCAGATTGCGATATCCGCAATCGTATATTCATCACCCGCGATAAAGTCGCGTTCAGCCAATGTTTGATCTAGTAAATCTAAATGACGTTTGGTTTCCATTGTAAAACGGTCAATTGGGTATTTTAATTTTTCAGGTGCGTAACTAAAAAAGTGACCAAAACCACCACCAACATAAGGACCAGCACCGATTTGCCAGAATAACCAGTTCAAGGTTTCTGTACGCCCGTGGATATCTTTAGGTATTAAGTGACCAAATTTTTCAGCTAAATAAAGTAAGATAGAACCTGATTCAAAAACGTTCAAGGCAGGTTCTTGACTTTGGTCTACTAAAGCTGGAATTTTAGAGTTTGGATTGATATCAACAAAATCTGAACCAAATTGATCCCCGTTTCCAATATGAATTAAGAATAGGTCATATTCAGTATTTGACACGCCCAAGTCTTTTAATTCTTCTAGTAGAATAGTAATTTTAATCCCGTTTGGTGTACCCAAAGAATACAACTGTAAATCAGCCTCTCCAACAGGCAGTGTTTGTTCAAAACGGCTACCTGCAGTTGGACGGTTACCACCTAGATTCTTGATTTCTTCAGCTTCATTTTCCCATGTCCATACATTTGGTACAATATACTCGCTCATTTAATCGCTCCTTTTTTAATCCTTACTTGCTTACCTAAATATACCACTGCCCATGTAGTAAAGTTAAATCATTCGCTCATTGAAAGGGTTAAAAATCCGTAAATTACTGGTAAATTTCAGGGAGTTACTTATAATAGTAAATTAAAGGAGGCTTTTCATTATGCCTGAACAAAAAACTTTTATTATGTTGAAACCAGATGTCTTAAAACGCGGCTTGATGGGTGCCATTATCTCGCGTATCGAAGATCAAGATTATTTTATTGAGCGCGCCCAGGTCATGGAATTAGATAAACAAATGGTGGCCCACCACTATGCCCACTTATTGAATGAGGATTTTTACCCTGAGCTTGAATCTTATATGCTTTCTGGCCCAGTCTTTGCTATGGTGGTTACCGGCGATAACGTCATTGATGGGATGCGGAAAATCATAGGTACTACCGACCCACGCGATGCAGCGCCTCATACCATTCGCGCTGATTTCGCCAGAAATGTGACTGAAAATGCCATTCACGGTTCAGACACAGAAGAAAATGCGGCCATTGAAATTACCCGTTTCTTCAATTCATACGAATAGAAAATACACAAAAAGAGTCTACAACAGCCTGCAATCCCCATTATTATATTGGGCATTAGCAAGTTGGTGAGTGCTCTTTTTTCAAATCGTCATTTAAATCAGCTGGTCAGCGGCAGCAAGTACGGCGTCATAATTGGGTTCGTCTCGCATGTCCGCAACGATTTCGATGTATTGGATTTGATTGGCGTCATCTACCAATAGGACGGTCCGTGCCAGTTTACCATTCTCAACCATTTCAAGTCCTGAGGCTTTGGCAAAATGGCCCGCCTGGTCAGAAAGGTAAGTCATGTCGACATTGTTGGCCTGGCACCAGTTAGTGATATCTGCAGGGTCGTTAAAAGAAATGGTCAAAATCGGATAATTCTTTTCTTTAGCTAGCGCTGCGAAACGGTTGGTTTGAATGTCACAAGTCTTAGTATTGATATCTGGGACAATGGAAATGACGGTTAACTCTTTGATATAGTTGCCCAATTGAACCACTTCTTTATCGCGGTTGTATAGGTCGACTAAGGGTAATTGGTCGCCTTTTTGTAAGGGTTGGCCCGCTAAATGAATGATCTGGTCGCCTCTTTTGATTTGCATCATTTTTCTCCTTCATTTTAATTAGAAAAGCGATTAAACGTTCTTTTTGCCTTGCCAAGAGTCACTAATTTGTTCAATGACAAATGGCGTTACTTGGTAAACATAGTAGTTTAACCAGTTGGCATATATGGTATTGGCTGCTGTCCGCCACTTCAATTTCGGCGTCTTTTCTGGGTTATTGCCAGGATAGTAGTTGACTGGCATTTCAATTGGCTTACCAGCTTCAACGTCACGCTCGTATTCCTTGCCTAAGGTTTCGGCGTCATATTCCGCATGGCCAAAGATAAATACAAAACGCGAATCAGTGGACTGAGCAATTGAAACCCCTGTTTCTTCTGAACCAGCTAGAATTTCTAAGTTTGGTGCCTGTTCAAAAGATTCAGTTGGCACAGTCGTGTGGCGAGAATGTGGCATATAGAAAAGTTCATCCATACCTCGTACTAAAGATACCTTTTTATCTCTCAACTCTTGCTCGTAAATACCAAATAGTTTTTTGTCTAAAGGTTGTTTACCGATGCTGTAATGGTGGTAAAGGGCTGCTTGGGCGCCCCAACAAATATGCAAGGTTGAGAAAACATGATTATTTGACCATTCCATAATGGATACCAATTCGTCCCAGTAATTCACTTTCTCGAAATCTAGGTGCTCAACCGGCGCGCCAGTAATGATCATCCCATCAAAGTAGCGGTCCTTAATTTGGTCAAAGGTTCGGTAGAATTCTTTTAGATGGTTTTCTGAAATATGGGCCGCTTGGTGTGACTGCATGTGGATAAAGGTCACGTTCACTTGCAGGGGTGAGTTACTTAATAACCGCAGCAACTGCTCTTCCGTCGCTTCTTTAGTCGGCATTAAGTTCACAATAACCACTTCTAAAGTACGAAAGTCCTGCATGGTTGCACGACGTTCATCCATAACAAAAATATTCTCTTGGGTTAATTTTTGTAATGCTGGTAAATCTTGAACAACTTTAATTGGCATTGATATTCCCTCCATTTTATCATCCTAGCTTCATCATGCTAGCTAAGCGATTCTTCACTTTACATAAAAAAAGTCCTTATAATACAACACAGTATTATAAGGACGTCTGAAACGTGGTACCACCTTACTTTGCGAACACTCGGCTCGCCTCATTCGTACAATCATACGAAGATAGGTTATCGACTATCAATCGCAAGTGCTAAAGGTAAGTACATTCTACACTCGTCACTCCCAGACCATTTTCAAAGGAAATACTTACACCTACTCTCACCAACCGTAGATTCTCTGAGCAAAGATTTCCATTTACTTATCTTTTCAATGTGATTCATTTTTATGTTTATCATCAAGTTCTTATATTTCTATAAGCAAATATTAAAACAATCTACTCAAACTGTCAACCGTTACCGGTTCTCCCTATTACTTATTTGTGATAATTAATTGCATTTACACTAAAAATTGGAGGAATTGTGAGGCGATTGAAAAATAAATTAATACTGACGTTAAATCGGACAGGGTTGTAATAAAGGGCCCTGATGCAACCGCAGGGTCAAAACCAAGCTTATCCATCAAAATAGGAATCAATGATCCAGCTAAGTTAGCCACTGTAATCGCCGCTAACATGGAGACACCAATTACCCCACCTAATACAAAATTGCTTTGCCAGATACCGACAACCGTCATTATGACTAATCCTGTCACGGTACCCGAAATTAATCCTGTCATAATTTCACGTAAAATCATTGACCCCATAGTAGAGGCCTCATCTTCTGGTGTCGCCAATTTACGAACCGCAACCGCTAAGGACTGTGTCCCCGCATTCCCTGAAGTACCCGTAATCAATGTAATAAATAAGGATAAAGTCGCTACTTCAGAAATCATGCCTTCATATTGGCTGATCAAAGTAGAAGTTCCCATTCCTAGAAATAGCAAGGTAATCAACCACGGCAGACGTGATTTCGCTGAATTCCAGGGGGATGAATATTGCTCGTCCACGTCTACCCCGGCCAAACCAGAGTAGTCTTGCATGGCTTCATCATTCAAGACGTCGATAACGTCATCGACGGTTACGATACCAATCAATTCCCCTGTTTCTTCAACAACGGGCACCGCTAGGAAATCGTAGTCTTGAATGGTACGGGCAACATTGATTTGGTCTTCATTAACATCTACCGATACAACACGATCAGACATTAACTCATTAACCATCACATTACCATCATTCACGATCAAGTCACGAAGAGATAGTACTCCGACTAAACGGTTATCATCATCCACAACATATAGGTAATAGATTGTTTCAGCATTTGCTGCTTTAGCACGCAACATCGTCATCGCTGATTTAACAGTTTGATTGGTTGTAATCGACACGAATTCAGTGGTCATAATTGACCCTACAGTCTCATCTGCATAATGCATCAACACTTTAATATCATCTGCCGCCGCTTTTGGCATTAAATGCATGTAAGTCCGTACTTTTTCAACATTTAATTCATTTAAAATATCTACTGCATTATCGGTATACATGTAGGAAAGAACATCAGCTGCATATTTATCATCCATATCATATAGGAAGGTCAAAATACGGTCGTGATCGTCTTCATCAATAATATCGTAAACTTCAGCTAGTTCTTGTGGCGCTAAATAATCATGCAATTTCACCCGCTCAGCTGGATCCAAAGTCAGGTAAATCTGTGCTTGATCATATGTATGGTTTTTGAAGAATTCTTCTCTAAACCGGTCTTGGTCATTATGATGCAGTGCCTCTATAATACTTTCATAGATTTCCTCATCAGTAGGCTGACTCATCTCAAAGATTTCCACTTCTTCGTTTTCTGTTTCTCGATTATCTAAGACTTGTTTATTTTCATCGCGACTCATATTCTCACCCCTATGTCATTTTTTTTGATATGTTGTCATTTTGATTGAGGCTGTAACACAGCTATCACACTTGCTGTTTGTATCTAACAAACAGCATAATATCGGGCGCCAAAAGTCAAACTCTTCCGATACTTCCCAAAATACGCCGATCACTTGCAGTAATTGTTCGGCTTTTGGTCCAGTCCGTTGAGTCTGAACGACTTTTGTCACACCATCTATTTTAACACATGCCAACCATTGTAATATAACCTATAGGTCAAAGCAAGCAGAAATATCTTCCGGCAAAGGTGCCTGGATTTCAACCATTTCACCGGAAAATTGGTGTTTAAATTTTAGGGACCGACAATGCAAGGCTTGTCTTTGAATGCCATGGTCCATTTGACCACCGTACAAGTCGTCTCCAATAAGTGGTGCATCATTAAAAGCAAAATGCACCCGTATTTGATGGGTGCGTCCAGTATGTAACTGTACTTTATAGACTTTTAAGGCGCCCACTTGTTCAGCTAGCCAATACTCTGTTAAAGCTGATTGTCCTGATTCGTGAACCCGTCGTTCAATGATTGACCGCGGACTTCTAGCAATCGGATCATCAATAAAACCATGGTCAAGGTCAGATACTTTTTTATCCGAAACAGCTAGATAGGTCTTTTCGATGCCTTTTTGCTGCATTTGCTGATCAATTAAGCCATGGGCAAAAGCGTGCTTCGCAAATAACATGACCCCACTCGTATCCCGGTCCAACCGCGTCACCACATGGATGACCTGGTTGTCATAATCCTGACGCTGGTAATAGGCCTTTAAAATATTAGCCATTGACCCCTGAGGATTGTATTGGGACGGAATAGAGGTGTAGCCAGCCGGTTTGTTGACGGCGATATAATGGTCATCTTCAAACAAAATATCAATCGGTAGATGAATGGCCTCGATGATTTCTTGCTTCCCCTCATTCGGCAAAATGACCGTCACTTTATCGCCGACGGTCAATTGGTGACGGACATTCTCTTCTTGTCCGTTTACTAAAATTTGTCCTCCATGAAACTTGATTCGGGACAATAGTCGCCTAGAAATCCCCCTGTGTTTCAAAAAGGTACGTGTTAACAAAGCTTCCTCCGCTTGCCATTCAAATACCATCATAAAAATTGTCACCTTTCATTTACGCTGCTTTATTTGTTACTTTAATCTATTGCTTTTTACATACCAAATGCTGAAAAACTAATTTTCTTCCTTTGTGAGTTTGCGCTTTGGATAGTCGTTGATGCCGATAAATGAGTTTTCTACTCTATCCCAGAAGTGCATGTGACGGTAACGAGCAAAATGCACGCGTTCCTTGGCTACACGGTAAGTAATTTTTTCAACATCATTCAATGGCATATTCAAGTGGTCTAAAGACAAGAATACGCCAGTCATGGCATGTTCTTTGGCCGGTTTTAAGACAATCCACTCATCTTTAGCGATCAATAAGGGACTGGCTAAAGACCGGTACACGCGGTTATTAATTGAAGCAATCTCCGTCATTTGAATGGTATCTAAACGCGGGTGGACAACGGCCCCACCTAAGGATTTATTTAACCCTGTTGAACCAGTTGGCGTTGAAATACACAAACCGTCTCCTTTAAAGAATTCAAATTTTTCTTCTTTAATGAAAATCTCGCACGTCATTGTCCCCTCATACCGTCTAATGGCAGACTCATTCAAAGCAATGTGCTGGACCACTTGGCCATCACTGTATTCAATTTCGACTTCTAGTAAGGGATAAGACACACTTTCACCTGAATCATTACTTAAGGCTGCAAGGAACTCAGGCAATTCACTCTCTAGCCAATCTGTATAAAAACCTAAGTGCCCCGTATGTAAACCAACAAAACGAACAGAGTCTAACTGGTCCGCATAAGTATGGAAGGTTTTTAGCAAGGTGCCATCTCCACCAACGGAAATAGCTAATTCAGGATTTACATCATCCAATTCAAAGCCTGAACTTGCACAAGATGCATAAATCATATCGCGAATTTTTTTAGAACTTTCAGTGTCACTGTATCGTACTGCCACTCTCATCTACATACCCTCCACAATTGATTTAGTCACCGTTACATTTACATCTTCATTCCCATTGCAACTTGATTCGAATATTTTAATTAATCGTCAAATTATAGCGGGCGTTTATGTTTGTCTTCTATTTGATCTTCTACTGGATTAGGGAATTCCCTCTTCTGTCTACTATTTGACCCAGTCGTTTGAAAATACTTCTGGGCTTCCTTAATTTCTTCACGAATTTCAGACATTTCCTCGTCTAAACGAAAGGCTGCTTCAGCTGCTCTTTCAAGCCTTTGATGCAATTCTAATGGATAATCGCCCGCATACTTGTAATTCAATGAGTGCTCAATCGTCGCCCAAAAGTTCATCGCTAAAGTCCGCACTTGTATTTCAACAAGAATCGAATCTGTCCCCGTAATTCTTTCAATCGGATAAGCAATGACAATATGGTATGATCGATACCCACTTGCCTTCTTATGACTAATATAATCACGTTCAACAATAATGTCAAAATCTTCACGCTGGTGAAGGATTTCAACAATTTGATAAATATCTTCCACAAACTGACACATGATGCGAATACCACCGATATCTTCAATCACGGTTTCAATATTATGTGCGTTTAGGTCTGATACTTCTCTAAATTCAGCTTTTCTTAAAATACTGTCAGGTCTCTTTACCCGGCCAGTAACAAATTCGATTGGCGAATGAATATTTGCTTCTTCAAACTCCGTACGAATACCCTTAAATTTAACTTTTAACTCCTCGACAGCCTGTCGATACGGCGCAAGAAAACTATGCCAATCTTCCACCATCTGGTCACCCACTTTATTTAATCTACTTGCATACACATCCTGTATATTCTATCACAAAAACCATTAATTTATAACAAGAAACTCAAAGATAGCAAGTCACCTTTGTCGTTTTATTCGCCTAAAATGCATGGTACCGCCAACCCCTTTTATTGTAAAAATTAGGTATATCTTGATATACTTAAGGCGGATAAAGAAAAGAGGCGATCCAATGGCAAAAAATTTAGAAATAGAATACAAAAATATTTTAAGTCAAGCAGAGTACCAGGAATTGTTTAACCACTATAATTTCGCGGAAACTGCCCCCTTAACCCAAGAGAATATCTATTTTGATACTGCCGATGGTGAATTGCGTAAACGACATATTGGTTTACGAGTGCGTATAACGGATGCTTATGTCCATTTAACAATGAAACAACCTGTTAAAGACCATCAGAAATTGGAAACAACTGAAAAATTGTCCCTTATCGATGGCGAATCTATTAAAGAATCTGGAAAATTAAGTCATGGCGGTGAGGTTGCTGATTTCCTAGCAACAATTGATATTGCACTTGATGACTTAGTCATTATCGGGCGATTTAAAACTATCAGACACCAACAAGTGGTTGAAGGTCAAGATATGGTGCTGGACCACTGTTTTTTCCAAGATTACGAGGATTATGAACTTGAAGTTGAAACAAGTAATCCAGAAACTGGTCTCCTTTTTTATCAAAATTTATTGCAAAAATTTCAAATTCCGCAACGACCAATTAAACAAAAAATCGTGCGTATGAATCAATCAAAAGCTGATTCCTTACGCTAAATTCAGTTATGCTATCAATCTATTACCTATAAGAAGCTAATGAAATTCTCTTAGCCTAAACAAATAGATTGCAGTTTTAAAGTTGGCCTGTTAGAATTGGTGAATAGTTGAGAACTCGATGTGATTAGATAGTTAGTTAAAACTAATCAATAGACAAGTTAAATAAACAAATGAAATTAAACATGATTGTTTTAAAAAATATGAGTAAAGGAGTAGAGTATGGCACAAAAGATTGTTCAAACAAATAGCAGTAAAAAAACCACGCCAGGCGCCTGTAAGCACAACCATGTGTTTGAAGTTTTTTTATTTGTTAACCCGTTCGGTGACACTTGTTTAAATTGCGAAGAAGAAGTGTTAAAATTTGTACAACAAACGGATAAGAAAGTTTACTTCCGTTTTATCACAACATCAGATATGCAGACCTTTAACAACTACATTAAAGAACTAGATAAACCTTTATCTTTAGCTGATCGTAACAGCTTGTATCTTGCACATCAAGAAGTCTGTAAGGGCTACAAGGCTGCTCTACTACAGGGGAAGAAAGTTGGTCGTGAATACTTGATGAAGATTCAAGATTACTTCGGTCGCCAAGGCAACCCTTACTCACACGAAAAAATGCTAGAAATCGCGCAATCTAACCGTCTTGATACGAACATGTGGTTGCAAGATATCCATTCAGACCTTACTCAAGAAAGCATTGTTGCTGATGCTAAGTTGGCTCGCCAAATGCAAATTTCAGCCAACCCTACTGTTGTTGTATTTGATAATATCAATTACAAATATGGCTTTAAACTTGAAGAGAATATCACTCTTGAAAACTTAGAATACCTAACGGATCAAATGATGGTACCCTCTGAAGAAGCTATGGATCAAGAAATGAGCCAAAAGCCAATATTGACTTGTATTAAAAAATAAAATATCCAAAAGAGGTCGGAAATTTCCGACCTCTTTTTTCGTTTCGTCATTCAGGAATTGAAATCTTAAAACAGCAAGTAAAAAGGACTGCAGTCAATGCTACAGCCCCTTCAATCTATTTCTATTTGTTTAATAAGTCTTTTAATTCAGCTAATCTTTGCTCGAATTGGGCAAAGGTTTCTTCGATATAAGTGGCATTGGTCATATCGATACCCGCTTTTTGCATAACATTAATTGGGAAATCAGATGAACCTGATTTCAGGTAAGTTAAGTACTTGTCAACGGCACCCTCTTCACCTTCTACTAAACGTTTAGCCAATGTGTTGGCAGCAGAGAATCCTGTTGCATATTGGTAAACATAGTAGTTCATGTAGAAGTGAGGAATACGAGACCATTCTAAAGCGATTGTTTTATCCTCTCCGATTGACGGACCGTAGTAGGCCTTGTTTAATTCGAAGTAGTTTTCACTTAAGAAGTCTGCTGTTAAAGGTTGTCCGTTTGCATCTGATTCATGCATGAATTTTTCAAATTCAGCAAACTGAGTTTGACGGAAGATTGTCCCTTTTACCCCATCAAGATAGTGGTTCAAGATATAGATTTGTGCATCCTTATCTTCAATCGTATCCAGTAAATATGAAGTTAATAAATTTTCGTTTGTCGTAGAGGCAATTTCTGCTACGAAAATTGAGTAATCACCATATACGTATGGTTGGTTACTTCTAGTGTAATAAGAGTGCATTGAGTGACCTAACTCATGAACTAATGTATACAAGTCATTCAGTGAATCTTGCCAGTTTAGTAAGATATATGGGTTGGTATCATATGCACCTGATGAGTATGCTCCTGAACGCTTACCTTCATTCTCATAAACATCGATCCATTTCTCATCAAAGGCTTTGGCCAAGTCTTTCAAGTATTGGTCACCTAAAGGCGCTAAAGCTTTAAAGGTAATCTCTTTAGCTTCTTCGTAAGTAAATTTCACCGGTGCATCACCTGTTAATGGTGTATACATATCCCACATTTGTAAGTCATCAAGACCTAGCATGTCTTTTCTTAAGGCAACATATTCATGTAATAGATTTGTATTCTTTCTTACTGTATCGACTAATGTGTCATAAACACTTTCTGGAATATTGTTGTTGTCTAAAGCTTTTTGACGTGCTGAATCGTAGTGACGAATTTTAGCCGTATAATTATGTCCTTTAATATTACCTGACATCAATGAAGCGTTGGTATTTTTAACCCCTTCATAAGTTGCATAAAGTTGTTTAAAGGCATTTTCTCGAACAGAACGGTCTGCACTTTCTAGTAGGACACCGTATGAACCGTGAGAAAGGGTAACATCATTGCCCTCTTCATCTTTGACTTTACCGAATTTTAAGTCGGCATTGTTTAAAAGTGAGAAAGTTGTTGAAGAGACACCAAAGATTTCGCTAGCACCAGCAAGTAAAGCCTCTTCACTTGGTGATAAGACATGCGCCTTCTTCGCAAATAACTCACGGAAGAAGTGACCATATTCAGAGTGGTCTTCCAAAGTTTTTTGTACATCTTCAGATACTGCTAATACTTCTGGTTCAAACCAAGAGATCTTTTCACTAACTTGAGCAAGTAAGGCACCTGCTTGACTGTTGTAAGTTAGGTACTTGTTGTCTCCTGTATCTTGGTCATGTTTTAAATGTGCATAAACGTATAGGGATTCCAATTCACGGCTCACCGCTAATAAGGCCTCTAATACGGTTACCACTTGGTCAGCGCCTTGATCTAGAGTGCCTTTATAGTCTTGAAAAGCATCTGCTTTTTTTGGGAATCCACTTAAAGCATTCTCAAAAGCTCGATCATCTGGGAAGATACTAGTTAAGTCCCATTGAAACGCACTGTCTACTTCATTTCTAGGTTTTACTTCAAAAATTTTTGCCATAATATACCTCCGTTTTTTAATAGTATTTTCATTTTAACACACGAAGGTTGGTTTCTACATTAATATGCTAGCTATTTTCGTAATTAGCAAACAGCCACATCAGCCATGAAATAATGATTTCTTTGGTAAATAATGGATGTTCAATGACCAGCTGATTATCGAATAGTACATTGGCGAATTGGGCAAAATGAGTCCGCTCAAAATCTGGGTCATTCTTTTGATAAATGGCTACATACGCTAGAATAATGGCCCAGTCAGCCACTTTTGAAAACATTGCGGTTGCCTGGTAGGTATATAAATCCGCTGGTGCTTCTTGTAAGTAAACTTGTCGTTGGTAAATGATTTCTAGAATTTTTTGTTGATTAGCTGTTGGACTAACAAGAACTTTCTTAATAAACTTGGCTAAATCTTTTGGGGCTGGACTAATTATGGGATGGTCTTTGCCAAATAATAAACTGGTCAAAAAGTCCCCCTTTTCATAGGTGAAATGGTCATTGAAGTAGTTGATATAGCGTTCAATTGACATCCGAATTTGCGTTTGCCCTTGACCGTATAGGTTGACGGTCAATAAAACTACTTTACCTGAGGCCTCATGCCAAAAAGGCAGATAAAAACCAAACTCGTAATCATACCGTAAAAAGGGACGGACGGCATTCAAAGTCTTAGAAGTGGGTCCTTTGTGGTTGTTATCAAAAATGCTATGATAAGTAGATTGGTAGCCTAATAACCATAGAACACGACAATCTACATCCTGATAATCCGCTTGGCGTTTGAAGACATCTTCAGCAGAAATTGGGGCATACTGTAATTCGATGGCTAGGTTATTACTAACCTTGACTTGCTCGGGCACATAAATATCGGCCCGTCTCACTTGCTTTTCAACTGCATACTCTATATAACCTTCTATATCAACCGTCTTTAATTTGCCATGAATAATGGTCTTTTGGTCAAAATGAATGTCTGATTCATTCACCTTATGATGGTCCTTAATAGTCTTAGCATAGTGAGCAAAATGAGGTCTCGTATCTTTCCCCTTCTTTAAGTAAACAGCCCTCTTACACTGGCTGCAATAATAACTTTCTGTTGTCGGTACTTTTTGACCGTTTTCGTCAATCAGATCTACTGCGAAGACAAATGATTCGTCTTCTTTTTGTGCAAATTTCATCCCTCAGCCCCCTATCGCTTAATTATATACGCCGTAAATATTCAAAAGCGCCGGCCTATTTTTCAAAATAGAAAAAACAAGCTAGGTGAGGTCCTAACTTTGGGAAAATTGGCGGTTATTTAATGAGCTTGTTCGGAGGTTAATTTGCGGTTTAGCCCACTCTTCGCAATCATATTTTATAAGGGTTTACACGTTTAAGCTTTTTGGCAAAATGAACTGTCCCGGTCTATTTTTCATGAAAAAAGTGTGTTGCTAGCCAACAACTTGGTTGGTTGGCTAACACCACACTATGAAAGTTGTTTATTTGAATTGGTAAATTTGATTAGCTTCGTCGGCTTATCTAAATCCGATTGCTTTTTCCATGGCAGCCAGTGTTTCATTGGCTACTTCATTGGCTTTCTTGGCACCATCTGCTAAAATGTCATCTAATTCAGATGAAGCCATCAATTTTGCGTGACGTTCTTGCATTGGTTCAAGGATAGAAATCACGACATCCGCTAAGTCTTGCTTGAATTTACCGTAACCAGCACCTTGGTACTCAGCGACGATGTCATCAATTGGACGGTTGGCGAATGAAGAATAAATCGTTAACAAGTTAGATACGCCGGCTTTATTTTCTTTATCGTAAGAAATTTCACCAGAAGAATCTGTCATTGCAGATTTAATTTTCTTGGTAATTGTTTTTGGATCATCCAATAATGATACGAATGACTTTTTGTTATCGTCTGATTTACTCATTTTCTTGGTTGGTTCTTGCAAGCTCATAATACGGCCACCTTCTTTAGGTGCGTAAAATTCAGGCATTGTTAGAATTGGTCTTTCCTTCTTACCTGTATAACGATTGTTAAAGCGTTCAACAAAGTTTCTTGTTAATTCAAGATGTTGTTTTTGATCATCCCCAACAGGTACTAAATCTGTTTGGTATAAAATGATGTCTGCAACCATTAATGGTGGATAAGTTAATAGACCTGCTGAAACAGATGCTTGTTTAGCTGATTTATCTTTGAATTGTGTCATACGCTCTAGTTCACCTAAGGCTGTATTACATTGAACAATCCAAGCAGCTTGTGCATGGGCCGGTACTTGGCTTTGAATAAAGATCGTCGCTTTTTCTGGGTCAATCCCTAAAGCAATATATAAGGCAGCTAGTGAACGTGTGTTTTTACGTAACTCCTCAGGATCTTGCGCTACTGTAATGGCATGTTGGTTTACGACACAGTAATAGGCTTCAAAGTTATTTTGTAATTCGATAAATTGCTTCATAGCACCAACATAATTACCGATTGTTGGCGTTCCGCTTGGTTGTACACCAGAAAAAATACGTTTTGTCATCTAAATATCCCCTCACTTAAATTCTACTCTAGTATAGCATATTTTTACTGTCTTGTTAGTATCCGCCTTGTTCGAATGACTAGATGATATCTCTATAATAACTTATCTTTGATACGTCAAGATTGGTTAAAAAACCATAGAAATTTCACAAACTCTGTGTTATACTGTATATATGTTAGTTAAGAATTGTTTTTCATACAAAGGAGAGATACACATGGTTAAATTATACATATCACCAAGTTGTACTTCATGTCGCAAAGCTCGAGCATGGTTAGAAGAACATGAAATTCCTTACACCGAAAGAAACATCTTTTCAGAACCATTAACAGAAGATGAAATCAAAGCCATCTTACGCATGACAGAGGAAGGTACTGAAGAAATCATTTCAACTCGATCAAAAGCATTCCAAGAATTAAATGTTGATCTTGATGAAATTCCGTTGAACGATTTATTTGAATTAATCCAAAATAATCCTGGTTTATTACGACGCCCTATTATTTTAGATGATAAACGTTTACAAGTTGGTTATAACGAAGATGAAATTCGTCGTTTCTTACCAAGAAGCGTTCGTAAACTTGAATTACAACAAGCGTTGGCCTCTTACGAAGAACAAGAAGCACACGCAAATTAAATTTTAAAACAAGATAATATGATGGAAAGAGTGCAAATTTCTGTACTCTTTTTATTTTCTCAAACTAAATTACTTTAACTTTCGCATCAATTAGTTTACACTACTTATTAATAGATTGGGGTGATTACGATGGAAATGGAGTATATTAACGAAAATACTATCCGCGTGTTTATAGATACTGATGATTTAATTGAGCGAGGCATCTCGTTTATGGATATCATGAGCAATCAAAACGAAGTTGAGCATTTTTTCATGAGTATCCTTGAAGAGGTCGATGTGTCCCAGAAATTCCAACACACTGAAGCGATCACTTTCCAAGTAATGCCAAAAAGAAACGGTATCGATTTGTATATCAGTAAAGGTTTTGGCGATGACAATGAAGAAGATAGTGCTTTCCAGCAATTAATGGAAACAATTGGCGAGCTTGAAGATGAAGATAAAGAAAATGCAAATGAACGTCAAAACGTCTTAGATGACCTCGCTAACCAAGAGGCAGACGAGAAGAAAAAAGCAGCGAGTGCTGAAACAGAGGAACCTCGTGTTCCTAGAGAAATCACTTTAGTCTTCCGGATTTTTGAAGATTTCCTAGCTTTCGCGCGTGACTTTAAAGATGAATTTGCACAAGTAGACTTATACGTTTATAACGAATCTTACTTTGCCTTGATTAAATTTGAAGCAAACGAATTAACAGATGATGAAATTGAAGATTTAATTTCATTCGCCGAAGAATACGCTGAAGTATCCGCATTGAATGCTGGATTAGTCCGTGAACGCGGTCATGAAATTGCCAGAGGCAACGCGAGTGTCCAAATTCGTCGCGCATTTGGCTAAGACAAAACCATAGAATTCATAAACCAGTTACCCAAATCGGTTGGCTGGTTTTTTTGTGGCAAAATTTGCCTTCAATCAAAAAGACAAGGATCCATTTGAATCCTCGCCCCTTCTTACTTATGTTATTTTCTATTTTTATAATGAAGCTAAGTCAGCTAATTCTTCAGCTGTGACGTTACCAAAGTAGTTTTTAATGTTAATGCTGTTAAAAATATCGATTAAATTTTCACGGCTATATTCTTGCCCAATCAAGGCATTTTCAACGTCAGTAATTTCCCCTAAACCAAAGAAGTCACCGTAGATTTTACATGCTATAATTTTACCTTTTGAAATGTTAAATTGGAATTCGATTTGGCCAGCAGGCGTTCTTTCATCTCTGATGATTTCAAAGTCCGGGTTTTCTCCGTAGTTCCAGTCATCATTATTGGTATATTGTTGACGAAAGTCTTCAATCCATGCCCAGTCATCATCAGTTAAGACATATTCCTGGATGTCTTCAAGATTTTCAACATCGAATATATTACGTAATAAAGCTGTTCTAAAGTCGAATAGAGTCATATTTTGAGCGTTAGCATCCATATGGGGTTTGATATTGGTTACACGAGAACGGATTGATTTAACCCCTTTCGCCTTTAATTTAGCGGCTTTAGGTTTCAATACTTTCGTTGTTTCATCAATATTGACATCAAACATCAAAGTGCCATGTGCTGTCATTCGATTATTTTTAGAATACATGGCATTACCAGAGAATTTTTGGTCACCGATTACAAGGTCATTACGCCCTCTAAGTTCAGCGCCTTCAACACCCATTTTGCCAAGAGATTCAATGATAGGCTCGGTGAATTTCTTAAAGTCCCTAAATGAGTTGCCGTCATCATTAGTGATGAAACAGAAGCAAATGTTGCCTAAATCGTGGTATACTGCCCCTCCACCTGAAAAACGGCGGACAACGTGGATATTGTGTTCTTTCACATAAGGTTCATTAATCTCAGCATGGGTATTTTGATTCTTACCAATAATAATCGAAGGTTCATTGATATAGAAAAGCAAGATGGGTTCATCTAACTTCTTCTCGTTCAATAGAAAATATTCAATCGCCAAGTTAATAGTGGGGTCAAAAATTTCTTCCCCGTTACGTTCATTTTTTACATAATACATAACTTACTACCTCTCAATCCTAGACTATATTTTGAAATGTTATATCTACTATTTTAGTCTAAATTTGGGATAAATCAAATTCGTAAGCGTAGCGCGGACTACCTGATGGCATATAAAGTAGGCCTGTTCTAACAAAACCGTTACGTTTCAAGGTTTTCTGCATCATGACATTGTCTGGATGTGTATCAATTCGTAATGAGGCAATGTTATTGACTACCCCCATTTTTTTGATATCTAAAAACATTTGTCTAGTGACTTTACGACCACGTAAATGTTGGGAAACCATGACACGGTGAATCGCCAGATAAGGGCCCTCTATAGTCCATTCGCCTTTAGCAAGGTTTTCTTCGTATAGTTCATCGTAAGTATCCAAAACACAGAAGCCTGCAATCCCTGTGGTATCGCGTTGCTCCCAGACAAAGCCTTGGTCATGCCTTATCGCATCTAATAGAATTTCGCTGGATATTGATCCCTTTTGCCATTGATCTATGTTATTCATTGCAAGTAAAGCAATCGCATCTTCAAGCATCCCAGTTAATTGCGCCATATCGCCCTCAACTGATCCGCGAAGAGCTAGTCCCATATTAATATGACTCATTCATGTCTTCTCCTAAGTTAATTTTTTACTTTGAATAAATTCAACTTATTTTATCAGAATGAATCTTTAAATCATAGATAGAATATCACTAAAAACCTATAATGAAATAAATTTAATTTTCCAATAATTGCTATATAAAAAGCACAGGTTCCGCTAACAATTGGGTTCTTCCTGTGCTTACTTTGTCGCTATAAAACTGTATTTGCAAATTATTCAGCTAGTTGGCTTTGAAAGACCACTTAATATAAAAACGTGGAAAACAGGTGGTTAACCCATTTTCCACGTTTCATTATTTCTAAAGAAGTGCTTATCACCGAATAAATTTTCTAATTGGTTTGTTCTAACACGTTAGCAAATTCACCTGCAACATCATCACTATCTGACCACGCCGGTTTGTCAGCACCTAATGTTACTTCATCCATTACGGCAGCCGTTTCTTCAGATTGGTAAGCTTCCACGATTTTTTGGAAGTCTTCATTATCTGCATCTTCAGCTCTGATGACAATCGCATTTTTGTATTGTGCGCCAACATTATCTAAGTTGTCGGTATCAACAAAAATGGCATCGTCAGAAGGATTCAATCCAGCATCCACTGCATAGTTTGTATTTGAAACCACTAAGTCAGCATCCGCAAGAGATCGCGGAACCTGTGCTGCATCCACTTCAGTAATGTTTAAGTTTTTATCGTTGGCAGTAATATCACTCACTGTAGGTGAAATTCCTGCAGCTTCATCTAATTCAATCAGACCAGCTAAGGCCAACAATTGTAAGGCACGACCACCATTTGTCACATCATTTGGAATGACAACTGAAGCACCGCCTGCTAAATCATCAATATTTTCAACCACAGCTGAGTAGGCACCCATTGGTGAAATGAAAGTATAACCAATCGGTTGTAAGTCAGCATCATTTGCATTCACATAGTCAGCTATGAAAGCTAAATGCTGGAAGGCATTTAAATCTAGTGACCCATCTGCAAGTGCATTATTGGGGGTTGTATATTCAGAAAATTCTTCAATATTCAGTTGAATACCTTCACCTTCTAAACGACTTGCTACGTCATCCCAAACATCGTGGGCTGCAGAACCCACAACACCAATCGTATATTCAGAAGTTTCTTCTGTGTTGGCTGCTTCACTTGAGGCTGATGAATCTGATTCAGTAGACCCACCATTACCACAAGCGGCTAAAGCGAACACTGACGCCAATAAAGTAGCTGAAAATTTCACTTTCTTATTCATCCAATTTCCTCCTCCCAATACAAATCGAATTGGTTATTCAGCTGGCTCGCTTTGGTTTACAACATCTTCAAAGTCAGCTGCGATGTCATCGTTGTCTGTCCAAGCTGGTTGGTCAGCGCCTGATGTTACTTCGTCAATTTTAGCTGCAGTTTCGTCAGATTGGTAAGCTTCCACAATTGTTTGGATATCTTCATTTTCCGCATCTTCAGATCTTACAACAACAGCATTTTTGTATTGCGCACCTAAAGAACCTAAGTCATCAGTATCTAAGAAAATTGAATCTTCCTCAGGTACTAAACCGGCATCTACTGCGTAGTTAGTGTTGGCAACTACTAAGTCAGCATCAGCAAGTGAACGAGGTACTTGAGCTGCGTCAACTTCAGTAATTTCAATGTTTTTAGGGTTAGCAGTGATGTCTTCAACACTTGGTGTAATACCAGCAGCATCATCCACTTCAAGTACGCCTGCTAATTCTAATAATAATAAGGCACGACCAGCGTTAGTCACGTCGTTAGGGATAACAACTGTACCACCATCAGCTAAATCATCGATGCTTTCTAATGATTCTGAGTAAGCACCCATTGGAGAGATATATGTATAACCAACTGGTTGTAAGTCAGCATTGTTTGATGCCACAAATTCAGCTAAGTAAGCTAAATGTTGGAAGGCATTTAAATCTAATGAACCATCTACTAAAGCAGTGTTTGGTGTTACGTAGTCAGTAAAGGTTTCAACATTTAAGGTGATGTCTTCATCTGCTACACGTTCAGCAACGTCTTCCCATACTAAACGTTCAGTATCACCAACGACACCAACAGTGTATTCTGCTTGTTCTTCAGTTGCAGAATTTGATGCAGCTGAATCACTTTCGTTACCGGTTGTACCACAAGCAGCTAAAGCAATGATTGAAGCAAAGATTGTTGCAGATAATTTTAATTTGTTATTCATCATAATTCTCCTCCAAAATTTGATTAGTGACAGATTTTTTAGTGCTCTACTTTTTTCACCAAGCGATCAGCGATAGCTTGAGAGATAAAGACAATAATTAGGATAATGATTGTAGAAATAATCGTTACATCTGTTTGGAATCGGTTATATCCGCGTGTGATAGCCAAGTTACCAAGACCACCACCACCGATAGTTCCGGCCATAGCTGTTAATCCAATCACATTGATAATTGACAATGCAGATACACGGATAATACCTGGTAAGGCTTCTTTTAAGTAAACTCTGAAGACAATATCTCCAGTAGACAAGCCCATCGCTTGTGCCGCTTCGATCACGCCTGGGTTAACTTCAACCAAGGCATTTTGAATCTGACGGGCATAGAATGGCACAGTAGCTACGACTAATGGCACGATTACTGCAGTTGTACCGATTGAAGTACCAGCGATGAGTCTAGTGATATTAACTAGTAAGGCAATCATAATAACGAATGGAATAGACCGGAAAATATTCACAAACTTGTCTAAGACACCGTAAACGGCAGCGTTGGCTTTTAATCCTTTAGGTTGGGTTAAGACTAACCAAACACCTAATCCAAGACCAAGAACAAATCCCAGTCCTGCAGTCCAAAGTGTCATATAAAGTGTTTCAATTGTTGCTTCTAGAAATTCATCAGGAATACTTGCTGCATTTGGTAAGATACTTTCGATAAAATTCATTATGCATCAACCTCCTCTTGAATATAGTGGTCGCCTTCGACTTTGTATTCTTCTAAAGTGATACCTTCGTAAGTAATAAAATCAATAGCTTCTTGTACGTTTGCATCTTCACCACTTAGGCTTAGTAATAAGGTACCCACTGGAATATTTTGTAAGATTTCAATGTTACCGAATAAGATGTTCGCTTTCACTTGGAATTGTTCTGTTAATTTTGAAATTAACGGATCTCCAGTTGAAGCACCTGAGAAGGTCACCCGGATTACGCGGTCAGCTGGGTGAATATTCAATAATTCTGGTTTGCTTAAAACTTCTTGAATGCCCTTTTCAATTGGAGACGCAGACTCGATAAAGTCTTTGGTCAATTTTTGTTGTGGATTTCTAAAGATATTGAAAATCGTATCTTGTTCAACAACCGCACCATGCTCCATTACCGCCACACGGTTACATATTTCTTTGATTACGTGCATTTCGTGGGTAATGATAACAATTGTTAGGTTTAAACGTTCATTCAATTCTTTCAATAATTCAAGGATTGATGAAGTTGTTTTGGGGTCTAAGGCAGAAGTCGCCTCGTCACATAACAAGACATCTGGATCATTAGCCAAGGCTCTCGCAATCGCTACACGTTGTTTCTGTCCCCCGGATAGTTGGCTTGGGTAAGCATCTTTACGGTCAGCTAATCCAACTAATTCCAACAACTCATGTACTTTCTGTTTCTTCTCTTCCTTAGATAATTTAGAATCCTTCAATGGGAAAAAGACATTGCCCTCAACCGTTCTCGCATTCATTAAATTAAAGTGTTGGAAGATCATCCCAATTTTCTTACGAGAAGCACGTAATTCTGCTTCTGATAAGGCATTAATTTCTTTATCATTTACAATTACTTGCCCAGAAGTTACTGGTTGCAAGCGGTTGATAGTACGAACCAGTGTGGATTTACCAGCACCAGAGTAACCAATCACGCCAAATATTTCGCCCTCAGCGATTGAAATATTGACATCTTTTACTGCATCAACGGTACCATTTGGTGTATCAAATTTTACCGCGACGTCTTTTAAGTCGATAATTGACATCTGCTTCACCTCTACATTAACTTATAAATTTTTCCTTTTTACGCTATCGCTTCATTCTATCATAAGATGACTTACTTTAGTTTAATCTTGATTGAAACCGCCACTAGGCAATAGCATTTTCTATCATCCTCTAATATTCATGATTCATTTTTTGAAAAATGGACCACGGCTCTTTCTAACATATATTTTACCAAGTGTTAGGTGTTTTGGATAATACGAATATTTCATAACCCTTGATAGTATAAATAGAACACCAAAATATTTTGAGCTCATAAACAAAAAAGTCCAGTAGACACTCGCTAAAAGCTAGTGCTACGTGGACTTTGATTGATTTATTTGTTTAAAGCTGTTTTCGCTTGTTCGCAGATAGCTGCAAATGCATCAGCATCGTTAACTGCTAATTCAGCTAACATTTTACGGTTCATGTCGATGTTAGCAACTTTTAAGCCGTTGATTAATGTGCTGTAGCTCATTCCGTTCATACGAGCAGCTGCATTAATACGTGTAATCCATAAACGACGGAAGTCACGTTTCTTTTGACGACGGTCACGGTATGCGTAAGTATGAGATTTCATTACAGCTTGTTTAGCTGTTTTGTATAATTTAGACTTCGCACCGAAGTAACCTTTTGCTAACTTAAGATATTTTTTACGACGACGACGTGTTACTGTTCCACCTTTAACTCGAGCCATTTAATTTCCTCCTTTTGGTACTGTCCAGTCCGTGACTGAACGCTTAGATAATCTTATTTGTAAGTGTCCATCATTTGTGAGATACGTTTAATATCTGTTGAATGAACTGTAGTCGCTTGTTTATGTTGACGACGTTGTTTTTTAGTTTTACCGTGGAAACGGTGAGAACGCTCTGAATGACTACGTTTTAGTTTACCTGAAGCAGTCTTTTTGAAACGTTTAACTGAAGCGCGGTGAGTTTTTTGTTTTGGCATGTTTTTTCCTCCTAAAAAGTGTTCAATTATTTGTCAGCAGTTGGTGCCATTTGAAGGAACATTGAACGTCCTTCCATTTTTGGTCTTTGTTCAACTTCTGCAACATCTTTAAGCTCTTCTGCAAAGCGTTCTAGCACTTCGCGACCGATTTCTTTGTGCGTAATAGCACGTCCACGGAAACGAATTGAAGCTTTCACTTTGTCACCTTTTTCAAGGAACTTGCGAGCTTGACGCAATTTTGTATCGAAATCATTTTGTTCAATCGTAGGAGATAAACGTACTTCCTTCAGACTGACTTGTTTTTGATTTTGACGTTGTTCACGCTCTTTCCGTTGTTGCTCATAACGGTATTTACCGTAATCCATGATGCGGGCAACTGGTGGTTTTGCGTTTGGTGATACTAGTACTAAGTCAAGTTCAACTTGTTCAGCTTTATCTAAAGCCTCGTCTTTACTTAACACACCTAATTGTTCACCTTCAGAATCAATTACACGAAGTTCACGTGCACGGATATTTTCATTTACGAACATATCTTTTGCGATAGTAATACACCTCCATTGATGCTGTATAAAAAGAAATTTTTCTGCAAGATTGCATAAATCTGTATGAAAGAGAAATTTCACATAGAAAAAACGACGGATAGCACAATCACTACCCGTCGTATTAAGCACACAGATCGAGTCTGTGTGAACTGAATATCTATCAACCCGAGGACGTAACTTGTCAACTCAGGTGAGAAACGGGTGTTTCTGCTTCTTTTCTCAACTCCAATAGCATAACACCCTGCAATCTCTTTGTCAATCATTTCTCTCAAATTTTATACTTTAGTCAGCTCGCGGATTGGTTGCCCTTTTTCATCGTAGATAAAGTCCTTGACCCGCTGGCCATTCCCCATTGCAACAAGTAGCAGGTCACGATAAGGTTCTGCTAATTCTTCAAATAGGAAGGTTTCCTCATCTAATTGCGCCAGTTTCCGTTTACTGTCAATCTCACCAGGACTTCTCCACTTACATTTAGTCGATGGTAACTTGTCCAAATGCCGTTTCTCAATACGATAGTAGTAATTGTCATCACCATATGTAATTTCTAGGGCACCTGAATTGGTCCGTCGTTTATTCACATCGGTATACTTTTCTTGATGAAGTGTCCACCAGCTTTGAATCCCCTCAAAGGCCGCTTCTTCGCTAGCATATGATCCATGTTCCTTTCGAACACCATCGCGTCGATTTTCCCAGTAGTTTGTGTAAACTTCCACCATGTACATCACTCCTATTCTCTTGATACCCCTATCATATAGGAAACGGTCTATCGATGTAAACGCTTTCTATAAATATTCACACTTTCTTTCGGATTTCTTAATCTGGAATGATCCAATAAGTTTCATCTGAATTATTATTGATTTCTTCTATTTGCGATTGAAAATCGTCCGAATTATAGATATCCACGACTGCTTGCACCCAATCTTCTTCCGCTGTTTCAGGAGTGGAAACTACAGCTTGCAGTAACAAGTCTTCCCGCACATCCTCCGCTAATAACATAGTTGAGAAGTCAACGCCCGCGTCATAAGCGATTGAGCCTGGAATAATGGCGTAGGCTAAATCTTCCAAGGTTCTTGGGATTGACGCTGATTGCATTGGTACAATTTCAATGCCCGCCGTATTTTCTGAGATGTCATCAACCGTTAAACTTTCTAGGTTGGCATCCTCATTTAATTTGATCCAGCCCGCTTTCCGCAAAACGAGTAAAGCTCTCGTATAATTTGATGGGTCATCCGGGATACCCACACGGTCCCCGTTTGAGACAGCAGCCAAATCATCCTTTGTACCTGGGAACAAACCTGTTGGCACAGTCGGTACCGGTGTCACAGCCGTTAGTTCTGCACCCGCTTCTTCATTGAAGTTGGCTAAATACAAGGAATGTTGGTCAACATTTAAGTCTGCTGACCCTTCTTGTAAGGCAACATCCGCTGACCGCAAATCCGTAAACTCAATTTCTTCAACTGTATAGCCTTCTTCTTCTAACTTAGGGGCCACTTGGTCTATAAATAACTCGCTATAAGGACCGGGTGACGTCGCGACTCGAATAGTAGTGTCCTCACTACTATCACTAGAACACGCTGCAAGCACCATGGCCGATAAACCCAACAACCCCAACTTCACAAAATGCTTCATAATACTCTTCCCCCATATCAAATTATTTTCTTTTCACAACTTCATTATATTGAAGGATTCAAGATATTGATAATACCTTACTTTAATCAAGAGTAATCGTTTATAACGAACCCAACTATTATAATTGGATTAAATTTGCTATAATTTGGACACACTAAGAAATCCTAGTGAAACTTGCAAGGTGAAGGAGTTTTTTCATGGTCATACGCTGTCAATTTGCCAATACCCCAAACATGATTGCTTACCATGATGAGGAATGGGGTCAAGATAAACCCACTAGTCAGGAAGTCTTTGAGGCCCTGTGCTTAGAATCCATGCAAGCTGGTTTATCCTGGGCTATTATCCTGAAAAAACGGCCAGCACTAAGAGCAGCTTTTGCTGATTTTGACCTGGAGGCCTTGGCCAAGTTTGATGAAGCTGATGTTGACCGGCTTATGCTTGATGAAGGGATCATTCGTCACCGCCAAAAAATCCAAGCTATGATAAATAACGCCAAGTGTGCGCTAGCAATCGAGGAGGATACTCATTTCCCAAGTTTTAGAGATTTCATCTACCAAACAGCAAAACAATTGGTGGTCGAATTTGACGGAAAAGAAGACGAAATCAATAAAGCGCTGATGAAATTACTGAAGAAACGCGGGTTTAAATTTGTCGGGCCAACCACAATCGAATCATTTCTAGAGACGATTGGTGTCTATAACCACCACGACCCAGAGTGTGACTTCAGGTAAAGATTTCATTTACTTAATTATGACTTAGATTTTACATGAAATTATTACGCTTACTTTATAATGTGATGTAAGTTAGTGATAAATCAATTTATTTATAAACATGCGAGGAGATTTTTATGCCATTAAATATCAACCAACAAAAATGGGACCCCTTTGTTATCCAACGTCTGAATACAGTGATTCGTGAATCAGCTTCAGAAGCAATTGTAAGCAAGCAAGATACTGAATACGCTATATTTGATTTTGACAACACTACAATCATGCATGATATTGAAGACCATCTGATGATGTATATGATTGATCACTTGGCCTACAAGATGACACCAGATGAATTCTATGACGTCTTAACTACAGGCCCAATGAATTTCAACCAACCTATTTTCCCGAATTCAAAAAATATGGCAACTTATATTGATTTGGCGGACGACATCATCGCCCAATACCAATTCTTATATACCGACTATATCGCCCTAGACGAGAACGAACGCTTGCCACTAGAACAAGTGAAGGAATGGACCCAATTCAACGAATTTGCAGCGAAATTGCGTTTGTTCTACCAACTAGCAGGTAGTGAATTCCGAAGAACCCCAGGCGAAAACTCTCCGATTTACTGGTTTAAAGGCTATACTGTTGAAGAATTTAAAGCCCTATCTGTAGCTGTATTCCAAGATGCTTTGAATAAACCAATCGCCCTACGCCGACTATTTTCTAGCCCACATATTAAGAGCAAGGTCGGAAAAGTAGAAGCCTCTTTCGAACAAGGGATTCGAATCCCAGATGAAATCTTACATTTATGGCAAGTGCTTAAAGACAACAACATCACCATCTATGTCATTTCCGCTAGTCCAATTGACTTGGTTCGTTCAGTGGTCACTGAAGCACCTTTCAACTTAGACGCAAGCCAAGTTTTCGGCCAGTGCTACGACGTGGATGAAAATGGCATTATGGATTCACGTCTAGAAGAAGGCACCTTTATCACTAAGGGCTTGGGAAAAGTAGAAGTGATTAAAAACTTCATGGTAGCTGATCACGGCAAGCAACCAGCTATGGTATTTGGCGACTCTATGGGTGACTACCCAATGATGACGCAATTACCTTTCGTGAAGTTAGCGGTATTATTCAACCGTTATTCTAGTGACCAAACCCAACAATTAATCGTTAAAGGGATCAACATTTACCGTCAAGACGACGCCAAATTGGTAATCCAAGGACGCGATGAAAATAAAGGAACCTTACGCCCAAGTATGGCAACCATTCCATTAGGTCACTTAGAGCCCGTATTACAAGCCGGGGAATTATATTTATAGAAATAGCAGTGAGATTGGGTGAAAATTCAATCTCTCTTTTTATTTGTGCATAGTAAAAAACGCCAATAACAAGTGTTATTGGCGTTTTTTTACCTTTATATCAGTAGGGCGTCGACTCTCTAACCCTGTTTAGTCGGGTGCGCTCGACCATCTCAAGTCCACTTCAGAATAGTTGTTGAGCTTAGCGGTCTCGCTTACACCCTTTAGTCGGGTTCGTCCCTCCAGAAAGGACTGCGTTTCAGATGAAGTTATAGCTGACTGTGTCATCTACTGTCTTCATCTTCCAACGGTTCCTTTCTTAGCGTCGGGGCTCGCACCCTTTATTTATATTCTTTGATGTCTTGTTCTAATTGCGCTAAGAATTCATCAAACGGCATTGATAGTGTTTCTTTTGAACCATAGCGACGTACTGTTACTGTGTTTTCAGCGATTTCGTTGTCACCAAATACCAATTGGTATGGAATTTTAAGGGTTTGTGCTTCACGAATCTTGTAACCCATTTTTTCGTTACGATTATCCACTTCAACACGCATACCAGCAGCCTTCATTCGACGACGGATTTCTTCAACATGGTCACCATGTGCGTCATCGTTAACTGGGATTAATTTCGCTTGAACTGGTGCTAACCAAGTTGGGAAGGCACCTTTGTATTCTTCGATTAGGTAAGCTACGAAACGCTCCATTGTTGAAACGACACCACGGTGGATAACCACTGGACGGTGCGTATCTTGACCGTCTTGGCCAACGTAAGTTAGGTCAAAGCGTTCTGGTAATAAGAAGTCTAATTGAACAGTAGACATTGTTTCTTCGTTACCTAAAGCAGTTTTCATTTGAACATCTAATTTAGGTCCATAGAACGCTGCTTCACCAATGGCTTCAAAATATTCTAAACCTAAGTCATCCATTGTTTCTTTTAGCATTGCTTGTGCTTTTTCCCACATTTCGTCATCATCAAAGTATTTATCCGTATTCTCTGGATCACGGTAAGATAAACGGAAGCGGTAGTCTGTAATATTAAAGTCATCATAGACTTGTTTGATTAATTGCAGTACTCGCGTAAATTCTTCTTTGATTTGGTCTGGACGTACAAAGATATGCGCATCATTTAAAGTCATTTCACGTACACGTTGTAAACCAGATAAAGCGCCTGACTTTTCATAACGGTGCATCATACCTAATTCCGCAATCCGAATTGGGAATTCACGATAAGAGTGAATATCATTTTTATAAACCATCATGTGATGTGGGCAGTTCATTGGACGTAAAACTAATTGTTCACCGTCACCCATATCCATTGGTGGGTACATATCTTCATGGTAGTGGTCCCAGTGTCCAGAAGTTTTATAAAATTCAACATCTGCCATAATTGGTGTATACACATGCTCATAACCTAGTGATTCTTCTTTATCAACGATGTAACGTTCGATAATACGACGAACAGTTGCACCTTTTGGTAACCAGAACGGTAAACCAGAACCAACTTCAGGATTTACCATGAAGATATCTAATTCTTTTCCTAATTTACGATGGTCACGTTCTTTAGCTTCCTCACGTTGTTTGATGAATTCTTTCAAGTCACGTTTCTCGAAGAATGCTGTACCGTAAACACGTTGCATCATTTTGTTATCTGAGTTACCTCTCCAGTATGCACCGGCAACAGATAATAGTTTGAATTCTTTAATGTAACCAGTTGATGGTACATGGATTCCACGACAAAGGTCAGTGAATTCACCTTGTGAGTATACTGTTAACGTTTCATCTTCTGGTAAATCTGCGATGATTTCCAATTTATATTCATCATCCGCAAAGATTTCATTTGCTTCAACACGTGTCACTTCACGACGTTCAATTGGATAATTCTCTTTTACAATTTTAGCCATTTCAGCTTCAATTACTGGTAGATCTTCTTCAGTAATTTGTTTTTCTTGGTCCGTATCATAATAATAGCCTGTTTCAATGGCTGGACCGACACCAAATTTAATGCCTGGATACAAACGTTTCATCGCTTGTGCCATCAAATGAGCAGTTGAGTGACGTAAGATACCTAAAGCATCTTCATGTTTAGGGTCAACGATTTCAATCGCGCCACCTTCATTAATTGGGGCATTTAAGTCCACCAATTCACCGTCAATTTTAGCCGCTAATGCGCGTTTTGCTAATGAGTTACTAATTGATGCAGCAACGTCACGACCAGTCACACCTGCATCGAATGATTTTTTAGCCCCATCTGGGAATACTAAGTCAATCATGTTTTTCCTCCTTTTTCCTTTTGAAAAATAAAAAAGCCCCATCCTAGCCTAAAAGACTAGAATGGGACGCTAATAAACAATATGCGTGGTTCCACCCAAGTTCGATAATGTATGCAGGGCATACCTTATCCTCAATTGCTGATAATGGGGGCAACCCGTACACCTTATCACATGTGCATAATGCCATCTGTTTCGGTGCTA
This sequence comes from Aerococcus sp. 150760013-2, assembly GCF_053627715.1. Classification (NCBI taxonomy): domain Bacteria; kingdom Bacillati; phylum Bacillota; class Bacilli; order Lactobacillales; family Aerococcaceae; genus Aerococcus; species Aerococcus sp. 150760013-2. The sequence continues at coordinate 22,863 of NZ_JBSEYI010000002.1, read as the reverse complement.
TCTAAAGAGTGGTTCGCTATATGATCTTGCAAGTTTCTCACTAACCAACTTGTCCCTAATGTCCAATCCTAAAGCTTGTCTCTTATCATCGATATAGTTATCTGATTTCAAAATAAGTATAAGCATCGAGCCTATAATTGTCAAACAAAATTCATAAGAAACCGTTTCACATAGGCGATTTCAAAGAAAAAGAGACGAGTGTAAATTCGCCTCCTGTAGGTGAAAATTATTGTACGCGTGAACCGTCAGTGTATTGACCACTTTGGTTTGCTTGACGACGTTGTTGCTCAGCTGCACGTTTTTGTTCATTTTGGTCACGTTCATACTCAGCTCGTGTTAACACGTCGTTTACGTTCATGTTCACTTCAACAACCGTTAAACCGGTCATTTGTTGAACGTTTTCTTTCACTGCTTTAGTCACTTTGTCAAAAGCGGCTGGAATATCTTTGCCATATTCAGCAATCACTTCAAGGTCTAAAGCTACTTCTTTTTTACCAACTTCTGCGCTAACACCTTTAGTTTCGTCTTCGCCGTTTGAGAAGAAGTTCATAATTCCTGAAGTAAAGTTGCCTTTTAACTCTAAAATACCATCAATGTTTTGAACTGTATAAAAAGCAATTTTTTCCAATACACGGTTTTCAAAAGTTAAATCATTTGTGTGTTTTACGTTTTCTGACATGTAAAATACCCCATTTCTTTTATTATTAAATTATATAACCAATAAGTTTTAATCATCATAGCAAATTTATCTACTTAACTCAAACGATATGACGCTAAAAATTGAAAAATGAGAACCAGCTTTCTAAGTCAATTTGACCATCAAAATATGCCCCTGCAATGTATCCAATTACTGAGAATACTAGGATAAATAAGGCAGGTCCAAAACCTAACCACATCCACAGTAAACCAAAAATGAAAGCAATCAGTCCGCCAATAATACGATTTCTATATGGATACCAACTACGTGGTGGTTGTTTCATATGCTCTGTGCCCCCTATCAAAATTCGGTCCTATTTGACCAAGATTATCTAACGCGCGCCTGGTTTTGACCGCGACTTTGTTGGCTTACCTGGCTCGCATCATACGGTGCGGCAGATACTTTTACATTTTGAATATTTGTCCCTAAAACGCGTTCTGCACCAAGTCTTGCTTTTTCTTCGATTTGATCAGAAATCGCTTGAACTGCTTGGTTTTTATCTGTAGCGTAATCAACAGTGACTTTAGTATTTTCTGGTTTGCGTCCAAATTTCACTGTCACATTTTTATTAGACGCTTCTTTCACATCTAATAACTCTTGGTGTACCGCATGTACAACTGTATCACGGTTTACTTTCACCTCACCAAAATCATTAGCTACTTTCAAGGTACGTGATTTTGCTGGTGCGACCAATGCCCAAATTAAAGCAACCGCAAAATAAATAAATGCAAGTGCCAATAGCACAATGACCGTATTCACTAATATTTGATTAGACACAATATATTGGTCAACAAAGTCACTTACGTATGGTATTGGATAAATGACTGCAGCTGTTGCCACTACCGCTAATAAAACTAAGAGTGAAAATAGGATTTGAAGGAACTTTCTTAATCCACCCATTCACTCACCTCCTTCATCTAGCTTCTATATATGATATAAGTATAGCTTATCATTTTAAAGTTAAGTGTACAAATATTTTGCTGTGAAAATGGCAATAAAAAAGAAGGTATTAACCGTTACGACGGTCTCTACCTCCAACTGTAATTTCTTCACTTAAATACTTGATTCTTTCCATGATACGAGCTGATTTTGCCACATCTACCCCTTCTCTAGTCGTCGTTAGAAATTCTTCCAACTCAGCCATTGAGAAATTAGAGGTAAAGAAAGTCGATAACTGCTCTTGCATCCGGTATTGCAAAATAACACCCAGCACATCATCGCGGACCCATTCACTATTAGATTCAGCACCAATATCATCTAACACTAGCACTTGCGCCTGCTTGATTTCATTGACTCTTTGGTCAACAGTATTGGTCCGGATACGTGATTTCAGATCTACTAACAATTCCGGGTAATGTACCAAGGTAGATTTGACCCCATGCTCAGCCAAAGTATTTACTAAAGCAGCCAGGATATGGGTTTTCCCAACCCCAAATTGCCCATGTAGGTACAAACCCTTATGATAGGCATTTGGCTTACTGGTATAGGCTGAAATAAATTGTAGACTCTTTTGAATCGCTTCAAATCGGTCTTGATAGTCATCTTTCGTCATCTTTTCAAAAGAAGCTGACCGCAGACTTTTCGGCATAGAGACCATAGTCACCCGCTTGTTCAATTCTTCGGCCTCTTGTTGTTGGATAAAGGCTTCAGTTGGATGATAATCCACATCGATAAAGTTCACGTTCATAATCAAATTTGGCGCATATTGGACGAATTTCTTTTGGCCCAAAGCATCGTTACCATTCTCGCGCGCAAACTCATATAATTTTGAAAATGATTTCTTCACGATTTCATCTTCAAAGGTTAACTGATGTTTGGCAAGAAAAGCCTGGACATCTGGATCACTTTGAACAATGCCTTCGATTTTTGCTTGTCGCTCTTTGAACATGGGGTTGCGGTTGAACTGCTGTTTTAATGAGTCCCCCACATTTTTCATTTGGTTGTTGTCAGCCATACTTACTCACCTTCTTTTTGATTTAATGAATGCAGTAATTGTTGAATTTCTGCTTCTTGCGCACTTAAGGATGCCTTATTTTCTTGCTTGACTGCCGTGTCTTGCTTAGGCCCTTCTTGGTCACCTGCCTTTGGCGCCACCACTGGTTTTTGATATTTATCCTGTCTTGAATCAGGGTCTAACCATTTTGGTTTAACTGACTGCTTCTGCGTCTGATAACGACCTTTAGCCATCCGGTTTTTTTGTCGTTTTTCATAATTTTCAGCACTCTTCTGTTTACGTTGCTTCAAGTATAACATGGCTTCTTCAGGCTCAACCACCTTGTTTTGACGCCAGTCATCAGCAACACTCTCTAGGTATGAGCGCGTCAGCCGGTTCTGTTCCAACTCAATCAAACAGAATTGCACCATTACATTTAAGGTCGCCGGCTGAATTACTTCTGACTGGATTAACTCAGTAATGGCGTTCCCCTCGGACTTAGTGAGATAGCCGCTCTTTTGTTCCTTAATTGATTTGGCAAAGGCAATTGGTGGATAAGACCTAGCCAATTTAGAAAATGACAACTCTTCTTTTGAGAGCCCTTTCCCTAGCCATTGTTGATCAGCTTGATCTGCCTGCTGGCGACCTTTGGCCTCTGAAACTGTAATCCGGTCCGTTAAACCGCTACTAGTCCCTTGTGTAGATGCCTTTGCTGGCTGAACATTGCTTATACCTGTTTGACTGCTCGATTTGTCTAAAGCCAGGCGCTGCAACTTGCGTACGTCAATCGTATTGGTCCTTAGATCAGTCGCTGATAAGGCCAATTCTTTCAAGTCCACCTCATCAAAACCATAGAGTTGATGTAAGGATACAAACATCTCGTTCACTTCAGCTGTAATAGCTTTTTCAGAGATGAATGACGATTGCAGCAACTCTTTTAAGGTGTTCATATCTAAGGTTGAACTAGTGATTGTAGTTGCCTTGGTTTGACTATTTTTAGCTACCAACTTATCCTCAATCTCATCCGAAATGGGATAGTATTGACTTGGTAATCGGTAGACATCTTGGAAAGTAGCAGTCACTTCCGTCCAATCTCCTGATTTCAAGTCTACTGGCATTTTGATTGAAAACTTGTCTAGCATCAATTGATAGCGGTCTTGACCCAACCGGCCCATTAAAAGACTAGACATAATCGGGTCAGAGAAAATGTGCTTAGAATCCAAAGGTGCTTGCAATTGATAAATCGTCGTCACATCATCTTGATTTTGATGACTACTTATTTCAAAAACTTGTAATAAGCCAATTGCTTCAAGTTGCCGTCTGGCCTTCACGTATTGCTCCTTACCAGCCACCATTTGTTCCATCAAATCGAAGTGGCGCAAAGGGATTGAGGCAAAGTCAGACAGTTGAATATTGGCATATAAAGTCTGGTAAAAGGCGTAAGCAGTGCCGCCAATAATGGGTTGGTATAGATGAAGTAGGACTTGCTGGTCAATATCTGAAATCCAGTGGGGTTGGGTAATTTGAACAAGCCCTTTTGGATCTAAATTTTGCCATGGGTATGTCACTGGCATTACCCTCCCTTCTATGAAATATTTAGTCTTCTACATGATCTTGGTTTGATTCTTCAGGTTTCGCATCGCCTTCACCCTGGTCATTCCGCCCTCTTAACCGTTCGATTTCTCTTAGGAAAACAGTCGGATCCTCAAATTGTCGGTATACGCTAGCATAACGAATATAAGCCACTTCATCAATATCTGGTAAAGCCGCCATCAATAATTCCCCAATTTCAGAAGCTGGTACCTCATTTTGGCTACGAGACCGCAGCTCAGATTCAACATCATTGGCTAACTGTTCAAGTTGGTCAGCTGATACAGGACGCTTTTCAGCAGAGCGGATCAGGCCACGCAAAACTTTCTCATGAGAAAACTCTTCTCTAGTTCCGTCACGTTTAACGACTAATAAGGGTGTTCGTTCGATGCGCTCGAAAGTGGTAAAACGGGCGCCACAGTCTAAGCACTCTCGACGTCGACGAATAGAGGTATTATTCTCCGCTGGTCGACTATCAATTACTTTTAAATTGGTTGAAGCACAATTTGGACATTGCATATATTTGACACCTCTGCTTTCAATTTTAATATACTTGAATAATTGCTCGATTTATTATAGCACAAAGGCTATTAAACCACTATTTTAGCGGTTGAAAGCCAGAGATGCCGACCCATGCATCCAATTGTTGTTCAGTATCTGTAATAGACCCCGAATTATCAATCACCACATCCGCCATCATGGCTTTTCGTTCAATGGACATTTGACTAGTCATTCGTTGAAACGCCTCAACTGAAGTTAAGTTATCCCGCTGTATTAACCGGTCTAACTGAATGGTTTCTGACACATAAATAACCATCACCTGGTCACATGCATCCACGAAATCTCCTTCAAATAATAAAGGAATGTCCATGACAATCAGTTCATGTCCTTCCGCTTCATACTTGTTTTTTTGACTGTTTAACCAGTCGCGAATAGGTTGATGTAACAATTCATTCAGCTTCTCTCGTTCCTTATCATCTGAGAAGATAATTTGGCCTAGTTTCTTACGGTCTAAAACCCCATTTGGAAAGACAATATCCTCTCCAAAATGCGCTTTAACCGCTTCTAAGCCTGGTTGTCCTGGTTCAACAACCACCCGCGCCCCGTAATCTGCATCGATGACTGGAAACCCGGCTTTCTTAAAAAATTTACTTGCTGTTGATTTACCTGTGGCAATACTGCCGGTTAGTCCTAAAATATGACTCATAGTGCCTCCGTTCTACGTTTAAATAGATGATGTAATGTATTTCACTGCAAGGTGAATGCGCTGGCAATGTGGACAAAAATGCGTCCCTCTTTTAACCACGCTAATTTTCTCAATCTCAGTGCCGCATCGTGGACAGGGTTGGCCCTTTTTCCCATAGACCTTTAAATAATCGGCAAAACGACCATTCTCACCAAAGGTATTGGTATAGGTTCGAATCGTTGTCCCACCAACTTCAATGGCTGACGCCATAATCCTACGACTCTCAGAAATAATGGTTTGTATTTCCTCGTCGTATAATGATCTAGCGTTTTGTTCAGGGTGGATTTTCGCTGCAAATAAGATTTCATCTGCATAAATATTGCCAATTCCCGCAATAACCCCTTGGTCTAACAACACTGCCTTGATGGGTCTGGTTGTCTTATCAAAACGCTTTTGCAGATAGTCAACAGTTAAATCTTTTGGCTCAGGACCTAATTTCAACTTGGCAATTTCCGCTTCAGTATCCGCCTTTTCAACCATATGAATCCGGCCAAACTTCCGAACATCTCGGTAACGAAGGTCATGACCGTCAGTCAGATGACAAATAACATGGGTATATTGGTCTACCGGGCTATCCGTTGGCTCATATAGGTATTTGCCTTCCATCCGTAAATGGGCAACCCATGTTACATCAGTCCAATAGAAAAGTAAAAATTTTCCTACTCGACCTACTTTCTCTAATTGCTGGCCTGGCATCCGGCTCTCAAAGGCCTCCACGCCACCTTCTGCTTGAATAATTCTTGGCCAAGTCACTGTCACAGACGATACTGTCTTACCAATAACAATTTCTTCTAGACCGCGTCGAACCGTTTCCACTTCGGGCATTTCTGGCATCACTACACCACTTTCTAATTTCTCTTCTTCATACCATTCTAATGCAAAACCTGCCTATTGAAAAGACAAGTAGGAGGTAAAGCTTGCAAGATATCTGTCATCCTTATCCATTTTATTCCATAGGCTAGAAAAGAGGTGCCAGTCTGTTTTAAACTGCACCTCTTTTTATTCATTATTTAGCTTCATACCAAGTTGCACCGTAATTAGATTCAATTTCTAATGGCACATCTAGTTGGGCTGCTGACCCCATGACTTCCGTCACTAATTTTTCTAGTGTATCAATTTCATCTTTCGGCACTTCAAAGACCAACTCATCGTGGATTTGTAACAATAGATTGGCTTGTAACTTATGTTCTTTTAACGCTTCATCCATCTTCACCATGGCTATCTTAATGATATCCGCCGCTGTCCCTTGAATTGGCGTATTCATGGCATTACGTTCAGCAAATGAACGTACGTTAAAGTTCTTCGACTTCAAATCAGGTAGGTAGCGACGACGGTTGAATAGGGTTTCTACATAACCATCTTCTTTGGCTTTCTCTACAACATCCTTCATGTAAGCTTGAACACCTGGATAGTTTTCCAAGTAAGTATCAATAAAGTTCTTAGCTTCTGGGCGAGAGATATTCAAGTTTTGGCTCAAACCATAGTCAGAAATTCCATAGACAATCCCGAAGTTTACCGCCTTGGCATTTCGTCTCATGTTAGACGTCACCTCATCTTTAGCCACATTGTACACTTTCATAGCTGTTGAAGTATGGATATCTTCTTGGTTGTTGAAGGCTTCCTGCATATGCTTGTCACCAGAAATATGGGCTAGCACCCGTAATTCAATTTGTGAGTAGTCACTTGAAAAAATAACCCAGTCTTCGTGACTTGGCACAAAGGCTTTACGAATGCTCCGACCTTCTTCAGAACGAATTGGAATATTTTGTAAGTTTGGATCAGCTGATGATAAACGACCTGTTGATGTTAAGGTTTGTTGGAAACGAGAGTGAATTTTACCATCCTCGTGGATAAACTCTTGTAACCCTTCAACATAAGTCGATTGCAATTTATTCAATTGACGGTAGTTTAAAATCAAGTCGATAATTGGTGCTTGGCCAGCCAATTTTTCCAAAACATCCTGGGCTGTTGAATAACCAGTCTTCGTTTTCTTAATCACCGGTAAGCCCATTTCTTCAAATAGGATAACCCCTAATTGCTTAGGTGAATTCACATTGAATTCGTGGCCTGCTTCTTTCCAGATATTGGCTTCAAGACCGTCAATAATCTCTTGGAATTCAGCCTGCATAGTGACTAATTGTTGTTTATCCACTGAAATCCCTAAAATTTCAAGGTTTGCCAATACTAAAGCCAATGGTAACTCCATTCTTTGGTACAAGTCATCCATTTGGTTGGCTTCTAATTGCGGGCGAATGGTTTCTTGTAAACGTGCGATAATATGCACTTTACGGGCAATATGTTCGTACATGGTTTCAGCTTCTTCAGGAACGCCTCGTTTAGCCCCTTTGCCATAAATAGACTCATCATAAGACAAGTCATCCATATCAAATTCCCGTGCCACTTCAGCTAAGTCGTTAGAGTTATCGCGGGCATGTAATAAATACGACCCAATTAAGACATCATCCACAACCCCTGCAAAGTCGATGCCTACATAGTCCAGCATGACCTTTGTTCGTTTGGCATCAAAGACTACTTTTGTGACTTGCTCATCCGACAACCATGATTTAAATAAATCAGCCTGTAGTAAGCTAGCATCTCCAGTAAAGATTTCACTACCGTTCGTCCATGCAACAGCCACAACCTCTGAATCATGGTAGTTTTTACTCAAGTTTTCAAGGTAAATCGCATACCCATCCGCTGCAGCAACACTTGGGAAATGGTCCACTGTTAAATCCTCAGCAGATGCCACATGGGTATAGGTAACCTCTTCCCAATCTTCTGTCAACAAGTCCGCCTGGTCTGAGTTTTCCAATAAACGAGACATAAAGCCATTAAAGTTCATATCCTTGTAAAATGACATCAGCGGTTCAAGCTGTTTGCCTTTATAAGGTAACTCAGCTAATTCAATTTTCACGGGTGCATCCAGTTCAATCCGCGCCAACTTTTTAGACAGAATCGCATTGTCTTTTTCGTTGATCAGATTTTCTTTACGCTTCGATTTCTTCATATCGTCAATTTGCTCATACATCGCTTCCATTGACCCATATTCATGTAATAATTTTAGGGCTGTCTTTTCACCAATCCCTGATACACCAGGGTAGTTATCTGAAGAATCGCCCATTAACCCCTTCATATCAATGATTTGTTCAGGCGTAATCCCCATATCTTCCATAATCGAAGCTGGCGTATAAGATGCTAATTCAGATACCCCTTTTTTGGTGATATCTACTCGGACATTGTCACGTGCCAATTGCGTCAAATCCTTGTCCCCAGAAATCACGACAACATCAAATTCTTCAGGGTCTACTTTAGTCGCAAAAGTCCCGATAATGTCGTCTGCCTCATAGTTAGTCAACTCATAATGCGCAACCCCAAAGGCATCTAGGAGCACATTGAAAAATGGCATCTGCTCTCTAAACTCAGATGGTGTTGATTGACGCCCACCTTTATATTCATCAAAGAATTCGTTTCTAAAAGTCGTTTTACCTGCGTCCCACGCCACCAAGGCATGCGTCGGCTGTTCTTTTTCCAAGATATTATTCATCATTTCATGAAAAGCAAACAAGGCATTGGTATGCATACCATTCTTGTTTACGAATGAATCGATATTATGGATGGCAAAGAAAGAACGAAAAGCCAGAGATGACCCGTCAAATAGGACGAGCTTCTTCTTTTCTTTATTAGTACTCAATTGAGTCGCCTCCTGAAATTCGTTGGAATACACCTGCATCAATCGTTTCAGCGTCATTTTGTAGGTGCTCTTGTGGTGGTAAAACTGTCAACATAGCATCTAATACACGGTCGTCGTCAGTCGCATTGGTAAATTTTCCAATACAGTGAATTGTCACAAATTGTTTTAGTTCTTCTACGCGAATAACTTCAAATTCAAAAGTAATGATTGAATTGTGTGGAATAGAGTGAATAATATTGATGTTCATTTCAACTAAACGTGACCCGGGTCCAGGGAAATTCATCGATACTGTACGCGTAATAATCCCCATTAAGGCGATTGGTGGTACAACAACCTCGCCTGGAGTAAGGCCTGCTTTATGTGACGTCTGTTGTAGGTATGCGGGGTTCGAGTCTGAGGTAACCCCCATGTATAACAAGACATCTCGCTCTCTAATCGATTCAGTTACACGGAAAGTGTCGCCAACTTTGATTGCTTGAAGGGTTTTACCCATTTCAGCTTGTTCTTGAGTCTCTTCTAAATTATGTTCTACCATATTCAATACACCCCTAGGCTTATTTTATGATCATGTCATTTCCAACGATTATTTGTTGCGAAAAAATGCAACAGTCTCTTTCATATTTTATCAAAGAAAATGGATATATGCGACAAATACAATAGTATGGTGGTAGATACCATTGTACCGGCTACATAAAAAAGCTATGACCAGAATGTCATAGCTTTTTTAACCAATTTTATTTGTTTTCTAAATAAGTGGCTAACAAGTCAATGTATAAGTTGACGAATGTTAGATACTCGTCCTTGTCCACGTATTCATCAATTTGATGTGATGTTGTTGATCCTGGGCCAAAGATGATGATTGGGTAGCCTGCTGGTTTGTTAGCAACAAAGTTTGCCCCATCCGTACCACCTGTCATTGGCACAACTTCCAAGTCTTGGTTTAGGTAAGTAGCACCTAATGATTTGGTTAATTGGACCAAGTCTGAATTAACCCCGCCATTTAGTGGTTTTAAGTCTAGGGTTAATTGTAGGTCGAAGTCAGCCCCTTTATCCAAGAATTCTTGGTAAACTTCAGAAAATACACCTTTAACTGCTTCGTTGTCGAATTCAGGTACCGTACGGATGTTGAAGACAACTTCTGCGTTGTCAGGAATGGTATTCACTTGGTCACCACCACGGAATACAGTCACGTTAAAGGTTGGCTGTTTCAATAATTGGTCTAATTCTTGGTTACCAGCGTCGTCACCTTCAACTGCCCCGTATAAATTCAATACTGGTGAGAAGTCTAATTGACCAAAGCTGATATCTTTTGTTGCTTCCTTGAACGCCTCTTTAAATGCTAAGGCAAAGTCCATCAATGGGTCAATGGCGTTGATGCCGCCACGTGGTCTAGATGAATGAACAGATTTACCGCGTGATGACACCACAAAGTTCATTGAACCCTTGTGAGATGGGTGAATCATCCCTGTTGTTGGTTCACCAATCACGATAGCATCAATATCAGATACATAACCTGCTTCTTCTAGTTGGATTGAACCGACAGCCCCATTTTCCTCGTTGTAAGTCGCTAACAGGCGTAAAGTACCGCGTTCTAATAGTCCTTGTTCTTTAATTTCGATCATAGCAATCACTAAGGCAGCCAATCCGCCTTTCATATCTGTAGATCCACGGCCGAATAGTTTCCCGTCACGCTCAGTCAATGTGTAAGGATCAGACGTCCAAGCCTCCGCATTCCCGGCAGAAACTACATCCATATGACCAGAAATAGCTAATACTGGCGAACCAGATCCGATTTCAGCTACCAAGTTGGCACGACCAGGAATCCCTGTTGGAATCACCTTAGAATCGATTCCATACTCGCTTAGTAGGGTTGCAAGATAATTAGCCACATCTTCCTCATTACGGTCCACCGTCTCGATAGCCACAATATCGCTTAAAATTTTAATTTTCTCTTCATCAGTAAATACTTTAGCTACTTTTGTCAAAAAAACACTCCTCATTTTTTGCCAATTTCTATGGCATTCATCTCTACTTTTCATTTTAGCACGAATTTTTGGACACAAATAATAAATTGCCTACGAGATTTCAATCAGGGGTGTTCGCTTTTATTGAACTAAGTATGCGAATAAATCTCTCAACTGATTGAATCAAGATTTGGGTTAATAAGATCATATATCATCATTATTATGGAAATCGTTTTCATAAATCGTTTATTATGCTAGAATAAAGTTAACATCAAATTCCAAAACATGAGAGGAGTGAATATTATGGCAGCTATCCATTATTACTTTGTCCGTCATGGTGAAACGACGGCCAATGCAGACCAACGCGTCCAAGGATGGGCAGATTCACCAGTTACACGTGTCGGCATGCGTGTAGTCGACCAAGTAGCTGATACCCTAGCAGATGTCCCATTTGATTTAGCTTATACAAGTGATCTAGACCGGTGTATTGAAACAGGTGAGCGCATCTTAATGAAACAAGAAAATGATATCCAACTATTCCCAGTTGAAGGCTTTAGAGAGTACAACTTTGGTGGTTTAGAAGATCAAGATATCGAGAAAGTATGGCCAAAATCCATTAGTCAATTAGTGGACGACATGCGGATTAACCAAATCCCTTCAACCCAATACGTGCCACTAATTATTGAAAATCTTGTGGACCGAGACGAAGAAGGCAATTCAGAAGACTTTATCACCTTCTGGAACCGGATCGAAGAAGCTATGTTGGATATCCATGACGACGCCCTAGAAGTAAGTATGGAAACCCAAAAGAAAGACATCCACGTCTTAATCGTCAGCCATGACATGCCCATTCGCTTCTTCCTACATGAAGTCCTACCAGAATTCGACCTAAAAGAAGAATTAGAATACGGCCATTATGCCCATGTCGTTTATACCAAAGGTGCCTACGAACTAGAAGAATTTAACCAAGTGTAACTGTTATGCAATTCATTTCATAAAAATTAAAAAGGTGTGGTTTACTATTGAACCATACCTTTTAATTTTTGGATAAATAAACAAATTATAGCGTCAAAACAATTATTAAAATATATCTTCCTAATATTGATACAGTAGAAATGTGTATTTAACCTTCTTCACTTCTAAAACAAACAAAATAATTATTCGTATTTATTTAACGTCTGTGATAAATATGGATGGTTAATCCACCCATCACATCAACTTGGTCTAGTTGTAAAGGTATACTTTCATCTAATTCATAAAATAAAGGTTTACCTTTACCTAAAATAATCGGTACGGTCCCAATAATGTACTCATCTATCGCATTAGCTACCATAAATGGCTTCAATACAATTCCCCCGCCATATAGGTAAATATGATGGCCTTGCTTTTTCTTAGCCATCATTAATTTCACTATTTGGCCTGGTCTAACAAAATGGATATTACCTTCATTAGGGCGTTTTTCATTTGTAACCACGTAAATCGTTTTACTCGGGAAATCTGTTGCAAAACCAATTTTATAGGATTGATGTCCCATTACAATAATGTCATACATATCAAAAAAGGCTTCGAGTGAATACGGGGAATCACTCGTTGAGATGTCTTTTAAGTGAGGACCTGGTATACCTTCAATAAAATCAAACTGATCATCTAAGTCAGCGATATACCCATCTACACTCTGTACAATACTTAAGGCAATTTTACCCATGATTTCCCCTTCCTAATAAGCATTTATTTTCAATGGTTATAAATCTAATGAGAATCCTGAAATCCGGACATCATCTTTTTCAGCTTGTGGTAGTTGATCGCGTAAACTAGCAACTGTTTGTCCTAAAATGGGTACCTGCCAAGATCCAACAATATCAGCAGCCGGACATAAGACAAAAGCCCGTTCATGCATACGCGGATGCGGTACTAGTAAGTCTGATGTGTCAATAATCTCTTCATCGATGAGCAAGATATCCACATCGATAGTACGAGGGCCATTTTTAATGGTCCGAACTCGTTTTTGGTCTTGTTCAATGCTTTGACAAAAAGCCAATAAATCAGCTGCTGTTAAATCAGTTTGGATATGCATAACCATATTCAAAAAGTCCTCTTGATCAAGGTAGCCTTTGGGGACTGTTTCATAGATTGGCGAAGTTGCCACTACTTTAATCTCTTCATTTTGCTTAAAGGCCGCCACTGCATTTTTCAAGTGGTCAAGTCGTGGTTGAATGTTAGACCCTAAAGCGATTAATACATCCGATTGCATCCTTATTTCACCTCATTTATTTGGTCAAACCATGCCCGGTCTCGTTGAATTTCAATGGCTACACTGTCATAAATCCCGCGAATGGGTGGATCAGGTTTCACCACTTTGATGTTCACTTCTTCAACGAGTGGAAAGTCCCCTAAAATCCGCATGGCTAACTTGTGGGCTAATCGTTCCAATAATTTAGCAGGGGCTTCATGTACGACAACATCTTCTATAACCGTATAGACATCGGCGTAGGAAACTGAATCATACATATCATCTGATTGGCCAGCTGGCGCCAAGTCTACCGCTAGAACTGCATCCACATTAAACCGTTGTCCTAAGGCCGTTTCTTCAGCCAACAAGCCGTGGTTGGCGTAAAATTGCAGGTTATTCAAATAAATTTTATCCCTTGTAGCCATCAGAACCCCTCCTTAAATACTCACTGGGTCAATTTGTCCGCGTTTGATCGCATCTGCCACCGCTGCAGCTTCCTTGTTGACTTTCACATTGTGGACCCGAACCATATCAGCCCCCGATAAGATCCCTGAAACCGTTGTGGCTGCGGTCGCTACGTCGCGTTCATTAGCTGGCACATCCACTAATTTACCCAAGAATCCTTTTCTTGAAGTAGCCAAAAGGACAGGCATATTGAAGCTAGCTAATTCTTGTAAGCCTTGGATTGCCAACAAGTTGTCGTCCGCCGTTTTGGCGAAACCAACACCAGGGTCAAGAATCAGCTGGTCGTCACGCATGCCTTGAGCACGGGCAATATCAACAGCGTTTTGTAGGTCAGCTTTCATCTCTTTCATGATATCGCTATAAGCCTGGTATTCTTCCCGGTTATGCATCAAAATTAAAGGCGCATCAAAGTCAGCGCAAACTTTGGCAATTGCTGGTTCACGGGTCGCAGCCCACTGGTCGTTAATAATATCTGCACCTGCTGCAAGAGCTTGACTGGCTACTTCAGCCTTCCAAGTATCTACTGAAATCAAGACATCCGAAACTTGACGAATAGCTTGAACTGCTGGAACAACCCGGTTAATTTCTTCTTCAAGGGTAACTGGGACGTGGCCAGGACGGGTAGATTCGCCGCCCACATCAATAATATCTACCCCTTCAGCGACCATTCTTTCTACTTGGGCAATCATGTCGTCAGTGGCAACATAGGCTCCGCCATCTGAAAATGAATCAGGGGTCACATTTAAAATGCCCATGATCCAAGTGTGGTCGCTTGGGAAATTGAAGGTTTTATTTAATCGTTTAATATACATCTCGTCACAAACTTTCTATGTTCACTGCATCCACTATAAATTCATCATATCTAAAACTTCTTGACGGCGACCGCGGTCAGTATAAGCACCACGGGTTGCGTAAGTGACTGTCTTAGCACCTGGTTTCTTGATGCCCCGTAAAGTCATGCACATGTGTTCCGCTTCTAACACAACAAATACGCCTTCTGCACCTAATTCTTCCGCTAATACGTCCGCTACTTGGTTGGTTAACCGTTCTTGTAATTGCGGTCTCAAAGCAAAATCTTCGACAATCCGTGCCAATTTAGATAGGCCGATAACCTGTCCGTCTTTAGGAATATAGGCTACATGCGCTTGCCCAATCACTGGTAATAGATGGTGTTCACATGTTGAGTGGAAGGGAATATCCTTTACCAATACAAATTCTGATGCTGATTCAGAAAAGGTTTTTTCTGTGTGGATTCTCGGCTCTCTGTTTAGCCCGTCAAATACTTCCGCATACATTTTGGCTACCCGTTCTGGCGTTTCAACAAGTCCTTCACGGTCCGGGTTTTCGCCCACTGCAAGCAATATCTCCCGTACTGCCTTTTCAATTCTTTCCATATCCATTATTGTCACCTTTTCCTATTTAATATTGAAAACTCTTTATCATGCTTATAGCCGATTTTTGATGGTGTCCCGTAAATAGCCCACAAAGTAGAAAGACCCAAATATACATAAGAGGTCCTCCTCCTTTAAATCCCCTTCCGCAATTTCTAAGGCTGCCTGGTCTGAATCCGCAAACTCAACCTCGGTGCCAGATGCTTTGATCATAGCTGCCAATTGGTCACCAGCTAAAGCCCGGTTTGAATGCGGAGTTACGGTAATGATTTTTTGAAAAATGGGGGCAATGACCTCAACCACATGGGCCACGTCCTTGTCCGCTAACATGCCCATAATAGCTACTCTTTTGCCCACTTTTGAAGATGGGTAATGGGTTAAAATCGCCTCTTTTAAGGATAAAATCCCGTCCATATTGTGAGACCCATCGATGATGATTGTAGGCTCCGATGCTACTATTTCAAAGCGGGCTGGCCAAATAACAGTCGCAAGTCCTTTTTCAATGGCCTGGTCAGAAATGACGATCCCTTGTCCTTTCAAAACTTGGATAATTTCAATGGCTAGGGCTGCATTATTCACCTGATAAGGGGCTTGTAGGTTAAGCGTATATTTGCGTCCTTTATATTTAAATGACTGTAATCCGTGCTCGTCGATACTTAGCGGTTCTATATCCCCTGGCTTGACTTCATGTATAGGCACTTGAAGGCGGTCAGCTTGTTGTGTGATGGCCCTTTTCGCCTCATCAACTTGCGGATATAATACCAAGGGCACACCTGCTTTCAAGATGCCGGCCTTCTCACCTGCGATTTCAGCTAGTGTGTCGCCGAGGATTTTCTGGTGGTCCAGGGCAATTTTCGTGATGGCCGTGACCAGTGGTTGGTTGATGATATTGGTAGCGTCCAATCTACCGCCCAAGCCAACTTCTAAGACGACAAAATCTACCTGATTTGCCTCAAAGGTCAACCAAGCGAGTCCGGTAAAGACTTCAAACTCGGTGTAATATTCATCCGGTCCTAATGCTGCCGTCATCCGGTCAACTTGTGACATGAGCTGGGTGTCAGTGATTTGTTGGCCATTGATTTGAATGCGCTCGTTGAAGTCGACTAGAGACGGGGAAGTGAATAAGCCAACCTTGTAGCCAGCTGCTTGTAGGATAGTGGCCACCATTTTGGCGGTTGACCCTTTGCCGTTTGTCCCAGCGATATGAATGGTTGGGAGTTGATTTTCTGGATGGTTAAAGTGCGCCATTAACTGTTTCATCGACGCTAATCCTAACACCATTTCGCCGGCGGGTGCTAGGGGCAACTTTGCTTGAAGTGATTCGTAACGCAATGGATAAGCCTCTTTTCGTGATCTATTATGAGTAGAAGACCTTTAAACCGTCTTCTAAAACGTCTATAGGTAGGATTTAGCAGATGGATGCACCATTTAACACCAACAACATTCGGTATTTTCTTAAAACATATGCCCCGACCTGCCATAGCCATACCTAGTCCCATTAAGTATAGCTAACTTTTAATTGTTAGTCATCAAGGATTACTCAAAAAAACATAGTTCGTGTTTGAAGCGATGCCTATGCGTTAGAAGGGAGCCGAATATTACGCCCAATGTTGGATGGTTCCACCGCAAGTAGCGTTCTGCAGGGCAGACAGGTGATGCTAGAGCAAGCGGATGCAGAAGGCCTTCCATTAATAGCAGTATCCTCTCTCCCCTCAACCCCTATCACTTGAGAAATAGAGTCAACTATATTACAATAAGACATATATTAATTTGAAATCGAATTATTATTTCTAAAAGGAGATGAATGCATGGGATTATTAGTAGACGGCGTTTGGAAGGACCAATGGTATGACACAGAGTCAACAGGTGGTCGTTTCGTCCGCAAAGACTCACAATTCAGAAACTGGATCACAACTGACGGTGCACCAGGTCCTTCAGGTGAAGGTGGCTTTAAAGCAGAAGCAGGACGCTACCACTTATACGTTTCACTAGCGTGTCCATGGGCTAGCCGTACCTTAATGTTGCGTAAATTAAAAGGCTTAGAAGACCTTATTTCTATTTCTATCGTGAACCCAATCATGTTGGAGAACGGCTGGACATTTGCACCAGACCAAGGTGTAATTCCTGACCCCATTCTAAATGCTGACTTCTTACACCAAGTCTATACACACGCAGATCCTAATTACACAGGCCGTGTAACAGTACCTGTTTTATACGACAAGGAAAAAGATACCATCGTCAACAACGAGTCATCTGATATTATGTTGATGTTGAACTCAGCCTTTGACGAAATAGGTGCCATTGAAGGTGACTACTACCCTGAAGAATTGCGCGACCAAATCAAAGAAATGGATGACTTTGTCTATCCAAACATCAACAACGGTGTTTATAAAGCTGGTTTTGCGACAGATCAAGCGGTTTATGAAGAAGAAGTTGGTCATGTATTTGATGCCCTAGAAAAATTAGACGGTATCCTAGCTGACAAAAAATTCTTATTAGGTGACAAATTAACAACATCTGACATCCGCTTGTTCCCAACATTAATCCGTTTCGAGCATGTCTACTACGGTCACTTCAAGTGCAATATCAAACACTTAACTGACTTTGAAAATGTATGGCGTTATACGCGTGAAATCTACAACATGGCAGGTATTTCTGACACAGTTGATTTCTACCACATCCAACACCACTACTATGGTAGCCACCCGACAATTAACCCGAATGGCATTATTCCAGCGGGGCCAGCAATCTCTTTAGACATCTAAGATGACTGCAAACAATTAAATAAGCCAATACGAAAAAACTGGTGGTCACTATTAAAAAGTGATCACCAGTTTTTCCTTTTGTTATGAGCAGGTTACCTATCCTTTTACCCCGTCTTCTTTAACGCCTAGTAATAAGGCACCCCCGATAATAAAGAGGATAATTAAACCAAAGACCCCATTCAAGGAATTACCCGTCATTTGGGTGATAATCCCTAATAAGGTTGTCCCGATAATGGAAGAGAATTTTCCGAAAACATTATAGATGCCGAAGAATTCATTCGTTTTGCCTTCTGGTACTAATTTTCCAAACATCGAACGTGACAAGGCTTGTAAGCCACCTTGAGCTGTCCCAACCATACAAGCTAGTATAAAAAAATCAGTCGCTGTTTCCATACTTAAGGCATAGATACAGATAATGATATAAGTCACAATCCCTACATAGATAATTTTCTTATCTCCGAATCGTTTGGCCAGCTGCCCGTATAATACTGTGAATGGAAAGGCCACAATTTGAACGATCAATAAAACCACTACAAGGACTGTCGCTTCAATCCCTAAGTCAGTTGCTACAGCCGTTGCCATTGAAATAATCGTCCCTACCCCGTCGATATATAAGAAATAAGCCAATAGGAATATAAATAACTGACGGTATTGGGCCATGTCTTTGATGGTATCTTTCACCCGTTTAAAGGAATCGCGAATGGGGCTTGGACTTGGGTTGATCCAAGATTTTTGTTGGACATTTTGCCAATAAGGAATAGTAAAGGCAAACCACCAAATAGCGGTTAATACAAAGGCTGCTCTGGTTAACCAATCTAGGGTAAACGGCATAGCATCAATATTTAACATAAAAACTAAATAGAATAAGAATGGTACACAAGACCCGATATAGCCCATACCGTAACCCATTGAAGATACGCGAGACATCCGGGTTTTAACCGTTACATCAAGCAGTGAAGCATCATAAAAGACATTTGACGATGAAAAACCGATATTGGATAAAACATATAAAATTAATAAGATTAACCAAGCCATTCCCCAAGTCCCACCTGGTGTAAAAGCCATCAACAATATAGAAATAATACCTAACAAGGTCCCCATCGTAAACAAGGGCTTTCTAAAACCTCGGTATTCAGCGATAGACCCTAAAATCGGTGCCATCAAGCCTACTAAGGCCGTTCCGATAGAATTGGCATAAGACAAGTAGGCGGTTGAATCTGCGTCCGCAACTCCCGCCCCTTCTGCGATTGCCTTATAAAACAAGGGAAATAATGTTGCTGTGATAACTAAGGAATAAGCTGAATTCCCTGTATCCTGTAAAACCCACGACCATTCTTCTTTGGTGTAACCCCAAAATTTTTTACCTATCTCTGCCATGACTTGCCTCCGTATTTTTATTTTTGTTGATGGTAGTTGTAAACCGCTAATTCAACAATTAAGTCATAAGGAATTTCTGAATCATAGGAAAATTGTAAGGTCCCTTGCCTGACCTAAGATCTGCCCCCTTGTCCTCAAAAGTAACAATCGTTTTCGGGAAGGGATAAATCCCAAGGTAAAACTTGTTGCTCCCGTAGTGGGTAACCATCTCCTTATCAAAAAGGGTTTGCATGCCATAGGAAATTTTCTCCTGACAAGCTGGCAATGCCGACGCTAGCTTATGTCATAACTTCATTAAAATGGCTTGGACATCATCTGCAATATAGTCATCGATTGCTAGTACCTGGTCAATTACCTAGTCCTCCTTGATATACGTCTGTATCATCTCTTTAAAATCAGGTAGTACATCTGTTTCAAACCAAGGATTCTTCTTCATCCACCTTTGGTTTAAAGGGGACGGATGGACCAGGGGAAAATATTCTGGTAAATAGTCCTTGTAATGTCTAACTGTTTCGGTCAGGTTTTTCTGCCGGTCTTTTCCCAAATAGTGTTTCTGTGAATAATTACCAATCAAGATAATGGTTTCTATATTGGGCATTTCCTTTAGAATTTGCGGATGAAACTTGTCTGCGAATCCCTTTCTTGGTGGTTTGTCCCCCGTTTTGGCCTTGCCTGGATAATAGAAATCCATGGGTAATTGGGCAATCAAATCAGTTTCATAGAATAGTTCCCTAGAAATCCCCATCCAATTTCTTAACCGGTCTCCCGACTGGTCATTCCAGAAAATTTGTGTCTCCTCTACCTTCTTACCAGGTGCTTGGCCGATAATGGCAATCCTGGCATTTTTTGAAGCATAGAAAACAGGTTTAATCCCACGGTCGGTATAGTCCTTGTTATAAGGATCGGCAATAATCTCTTGTTTGATTTCGTCAAAAATGGTTGATTTAGTCATAAAAATCACTACTCCTTATTAGGTCAATTATAGCACGCAAAGTTTGTGCATATTGTAAAAAGCAGGTAAAGGAAATATATCCCTACCTGCTTTAGCAACTTGTTTATATATTCCATTAAACTAAATCTTCCGATTCAGCCAAGAATTCTTTCACGTCTGCTGCCGCTAAATCGATGGCAGCTTGCCAGAAATCTGGCTTAGTTAGGTCAGCGCCTAAATGTTTCATGGCCAATTCTTCAGTGGTCATCCGTCCTGTATCTTTCAATAAGGCGATGTAACGCTCTTCAAATCCTTCCGGTGCTTTCAAGTATTCCGCATAGATTCCTAAGCTAAACATGTAGCCGAATGTATATGGGAAGTTGTAGAATGGCACGTCATCGATGAAGAAGTGCAACTTACTAGCCCAGAAATGTGGGTGTAGGTCATTAATGGCCCCACCAAAAGCTTCTTTTTGGGCTTGGGTCATCAATTCATTCAAGCGACTTTCTGATACAAAACCGTCTTGGCGCTCAGTATAAAAGGCTGTTTCAAATAAGAAACGAGACCGGATGTTCATAAACATAGCAATGGCATTTTCCATTTTCGCGTTCAATAATTGTAGGCGCTCAGACTTACTTTTGGCCTGTTTTAAATTGGCGTTGGCCACAATTGTTTCAGCGAATGTCGACGCTGTTTCAGCCACATTCATAGCATAAGCTTGGTTAGACGGTGCTTCACTAGTTAACACATCAGAGTGGAAGGCGTGACCTAATTCGTGGGCCAAGGTTGATGTATCGTTTCTTGAGCCTGTAAAGGTCATAAAGATACGGGTTTCATCTTCGTTGATGGTTTCAGTACAGTAACCACCTGGACGCTTGCCGGGACGGTCTTCTGCTTCAATCCACCGCTTGTCTATAGCTGATTGGGCGAAGTCCGCTAGCTTGTCCCCAAAGGTTCTGAAGTTTTCCACCACAAAGTCTGCCGCCTCATCGTAAGTAAAGGTCGTTGGTTTAGTGTCCTCGAAATCTAATGGCGCATCAACATCTTGCCAGTTCAACTCGTCTAAACCAAGCAAAGCCTTTTTCCGGTTTAAAAATTGGACAAAGGTATCTTTATTGGCTGCAACAGCTTGCCACATAGCTTCCACAGTTTCCGCTTTGATACGGTTATTTTCTAGAGGCTCCTCCATGAAATTATTGTATCCATGCGCTTTTTGAGTGGTTAACCGGTAGCCAGCTAAGTGGTTTAAGACATCAGCGAAGACTGGACCGTATTGAGCAAAGGTCTCTTCCCAAGAAGCGAAAATTTTCGCCCGGTTTTCAGGATTTGGGTCAGCGTACATGTTGTTCATGGCCTGTCCCACTGAATAATCGTGGTGGCCGTCGTCTAAATCGACTGAAATCGTCATCACTGAAGCCGTCGTAGAATAGGTATTTGACCAACCAGATAAACCGTCGATTTGTAATTCAGATAAAAGAGCTTCCGCTTGATCATCTAATAAGCGTTTCGCATCGCGGCGGTCTTCCTCAAGGGTGAACGCAATTTCAGCCAAGCGAGGTTCCGCTAAAAAGTCCTGAAATGCGGCATCGCTTAGGGTCGCCAATTGTTTGTCTAACCCTTTGCGGGCAATCTCATAAGCTTGGTTTAAAGTCGCCACCTTATTAATTGCTGCCGAAGCGGCCTCGTCACGCATGTCTGCGTCAGATGCCATTTGGGCGTAGGTAATTAAAGTAGTGAAGTGGTTTAAGTATTGGTCAGCTTGATCAATAATACCCGCAAAAGTTGCTGGTGCGCCTGTTGTATTGATATCAAATGCTTGCATGTCTTTGATTAAGGCATCTCGTTTTTGGACTAGGGTTTCTAGTGCCTCTTGAAAGGCATTCCCTGTCACTCCGCCTTGATACATGGCGTCTAAATCCCAAGTGTCATTATATTTCATTTAAAAACCCTCTCCTCTTGCTTTGTTTTCGCTATCATTATTCTTTCCTATTTTACTCTTGATTGCAGTTTGATTCAAATCATTCAGAATATACAGTACACATAGACCTTCGACCTTCAATTTAGGCAAGCAAAAAAATGTTGATTGGGGACAAGCGGTTACTACGAGATAAGATTTTGTACCAGTACGAAATCTTTAACCTCCAGCGGTTAACCTCAGAAGTGGATAACGGCAATCAACCGGATCGGGTAAATGCCCAGTTGGAAAAATTCGCCTATGAAGTCATGCCTTATATTAAGAAACATACGAAAAACTAAGTAAAAAGGTCGCGAAAAACGGTTCTATAATAAATAGTGTTGGTGAGATTCAATTGAGTCTCATCGGCACTATTTTTGTGTACGCAAAAAGAAGGACATGATATCCTTATTTCAAGTAAACCTCGACGAATACTGAAAGAAGGAAAATCCATGTCCCATATAACTATTATAAAACAACTTTGCGGAATTCTCGACAATAATATTCAAATTGGTGTACCAGAGGGAATGACTATGCTTCCAACTGAAAAGTATCAAGATGTGAATTATATAGTCGTTGAAGGCGTCTTAACCTACAAGCCTAAGGCTTGTATCCAATGTGGTGTAAAG